>DASTBT010000052.1:0-61449 GCA_035711865.1 Actinomycetota bacterium | reverse complement strand
GCTGCATCCTCTGCTACAAGTGCGTCGAGGCCTGCGGCGTCGACGCGCAGAACACGTTCGCGATCGCCGTCGCCGGACGAGGGTTCGACGCTCGCATCTCGACCGAGTACGCCGTGCCGCTCGACGAGTCGGCGTGCGTCTACTGCGGCAACTGCATCGGTGTCTGCCCGACCGGGGCATTGATGTTCACGAGCGAGCACGAGATGCGCGAGGCCGGCACCTGGGACGAGCAGGATCAGACCGTCACCAACACGATCTGCCCTTACTGCGGCGTGGGCTGCGAGCTGGAGCTGCACGTGCAGGACAACGAGATCGTGAAGGTCACGAGCCCCTCCGATCACTCGGTCACCAGCGGGCATCTCTGCGTCAAGGGACGGTTCGGCTTCGCTTACGTGCAGTCCCGCAGGGAAGACGACCCGACCCGCCGAGCGAAACGTCCGCGGGAGCATGAGGCGACCTAGTCTGGGTCAGACTATTGACCTCGCGAGCGGTGTCGTGCTCGCCGGGGGTCGATCGTCCCGGTTCGGGAGCGAGGACAAGCTGCGTGCCGAGGTCGACGGCATCCCGCTGCTCCATCACCCGATCCGCCGACTCGCCGAGGTGACCGGCGACGTGGTGGTCGTGATCGCGCCCGGCCGGCCGGAGCCGGCGCTGCCGGCCGGCGCGCCGGTGCGGATCGCCCGTGATACCCGCGAGGGCGAGGGGCCGCTCGAGGGCGCCCTCGCTGGTCTCGCGATCGTCGACCGGGAGCTCGCGGTGGTCGCGGGGGGCGACATGCCGGGGCTGTCGGACGCCGTGCTGCGAGCGATGGTGCGGGTCGCCGTCGACGCCCCCGCCGACGCGGTCGCGCTCCGGGACGGAGACCGGTTCCGACCGCTCCCCGCGGTGGTCCGGGTGGCACCGGCCCGCACGGCGGCCGAGCGCCTCCTGCGCGACGGCGATCGATCGCTGCGGGCGTGGCTGCGAGCGATGGGCCCGACCGTGGTCGAGGAGCCGACCTGGGTCGCGCTCGATCCCGAGCGCGTCACGCTGCGCGACATCGACGAGGCGTCGGATCTCGACCTGACGTAGGGTCGGCCCGTGACCCACGTCGAACCGCTCCGCGTCGGCCCGATCGAGATCTCGGCGATGTGCCAGGGATACGCGCGGCTGCTCCTATCGGAGGAATGCCCCGGCCAGGACGTGGATTGGCGGGCGGAGCGCGCGAGGCACCCGTGGGCCTTCCACGACGAGCGATCGTGGCGCTGGCACGTGCACGGGTTCGTCGCCCGCGGACCATGGGGCGTGGCGGCGATCGACACGGGGGTCGGCTCCTACCCGCCGTACCGGCCCTGGGCCGGGCGATCGGGGCGAAGCGCCGAGGCTGCGTACGACGAGCTGGGGCTCGAGACGGCGGAGGTCGGGCTCGTCGTGCTCTCGCACCTGCATGCCGACCACGCCGGCGGCGTCTGGGCCGGCGAGGGGCCACGCTTCCCGAACGCGCGGGTCGTGCTGCACGAGGCCGACCTGGCGTTGTTCGCCGATCGACACGAACCCTACGCGGCCGTCCCGGAGGTGCAGCGGCTCCGTGAGCTGGATCTGCTCGACCTCGACGCCGCAGATCGCGAGGTGGCGCCCGGGTTACGGGTGGTGCATACACCCGGGCACACACCCGGGCACCGCAGCATCGTGCTCGAGGCCGGCGACGACCGTGTCGTGATCACCGGCGACCTGCTGCACATCCCGATCCAGGCGGCACACCCGGAGTGGCCGTCGAGCCACGACGAGGAGCCGGAGACCGGTGCGGCTTCCAGGGCAGCGCTCCTGACCCGGGCGGCCGGAGAGGGGTGGCTCGTGGGTGTGCCGCACTTCGCTCGTCCGTTCGGCCGGGTCGACGGGGCCGGCTGGCGGTCGATGGGTCCTGCCGGGGCCGGGGCCGAAGCCTCCTGACTCGCCCGTGCGGGGTGGGGTAGGCTCCGCGATGAAGAGCGGGGACGGCGCCGGCGGCGCACCAGCCCCGAGGCGCGTCGCCTCCGCGCATCAGACGCTTCCGACACTGCTGGCCTGGAGCCGAAGGGAGTTCGTCATGGCGAAGCGACGCGTCCTCATCATGGGAGCCGCGGGTCGCGACTTCCACAACTTCAACACCGTGTATCGCGACGACCCCGACGTGCAGGTGGTGGCGTTCACGGCGACCCAGATCCCGTTCATCGACGACCGGAAGTACCCCGCGGAGATCGCAGGTGCGAACTACCCCGAGGGCATCCAGATCTACGACGAGTCCGAGTTGGCCGGGCTGATCCGTGACCTCGAGGTCGACGACGTGGTGTTCAGCTACTCCGACGTTTCGCACGAGTACGTGATGCACAAGGCCAACGAGGTGCTGGCCGCCGGCGCGAACTTCGTGCTGCTCGGGACCGACGACACGATGATCCGGGCCTCGATCCCGACCGTGGCGGTCGTCGCCGTGCGCACCGGCGTCGGCAAGAGCCAGACGACCCGTGCGATCGCCGGCGTGCTCAGGGGTGCCGGGAAGCGGGTCGTCGCCGTGCGGCATCCGATGCCCTACGGCGACCTCGTGGCGCAACGCGTGCAGCGCTATGGGGAGCTCGCCGATCTCGACCGATACCACACGACGATCGAGGAGCGCGAGGAGTACGAGCCCCACATCACGAGCGGCACGGTGATCTACGCCGGCGTCGACTACGGGGCGATCCTCGAGCAGGCTCAGTCCGAGGCCGACGTGCTGCTGTGGGACGGCGGGAACAACGATCTGCCGTTCTACACCCCCGATGTGTGGATCACGCTCGTGGATCCCCTGCGAGCCGGCCACGAGCTCACCTACCACCCGGGCGAGGCCAACCTGCGGGCGGCCGACGTGATCGTCGTGAACAAGATGGATTCGGCGACGCCGGAGCAGGTCGCCCAGCTCGACGCGACGATCGCCGATGTGAACCCCACGGCGACCGTGGTCAAGGCGAACTCGAGGGTCACCGTCGACGACCCCGAGGCGATCCAGGGCAAACGCGTCCTGGTGGTCGAGGACGGCCCCACCCTCACCCACGGATCGATGAAGATCGGCGCGGGTGTCGTGGCGGCCGAGCGCAACGGCGCGGCGGAGATCGTCGATCCGCGCCCATGGGCGTTCGGCACGATCGCCGAGACGTACGAGAAGTACGACGTCGGAGCGGTGTTGCCCGCGATGGGGTACAGCGAGGGACAGCTCGACGAGCTCTCGAAGATCATCGACTCGGCCGAGGCCGATCTGGTCGTGGTGGGAACGCCGATCGACCTCCGGAGCGTGATCGACATCGGCAAGCCGGCCGTGCGCGTGCGCTACGACCTCGACGTGCTGCCGGAGTCTCCGACGCTGATCGACGTGCTCGCACCCGTGCTGGGCTGAGCCGGGCTCGCCGGCCGAGGAGCTGATGTCGTTGGAGCGTGTCGTGGTCGCCCTCGGTGGTAACGCTCTGCTCCGGCGCGGTGCCGACGACACGTTCGAGGAGATGTATCGGGCGTGCCGCGAGGCGGCCGAGCGCATCGCCGACATCGCCGCCGACGGGTGGCAGGTGGTCGTGACCCATGGCAACGGCCCCCAGGTCGGTCGCATCCTGCTGCAGCAGGAAGCCGCCGCCGCGACCGTGCAGCCCATGCCCCTCGACGTCTGCGGCGCCCAGAGCCAGGGGCAGATCGGGTACCTGCTGCAGGTCACGCTCGGCGACGTCTTCTTCGAGCGCGGCATGGAGCGTCCGGTCGCCATGGTCCTGACGCTGACGAGGGTGCGGCCCGACGACCCCGCCTTCGCGGATCCCACGAAGTTCGTCGGTCCCTATTACGAGGAGGCCGAGGCCCGGCTCCTCGAGGCGGAGCGAGGCTACACGGTGCGAGCCGATCCGCACGGTGGATGGCGTCGCGTCGTGCCGAGCCCGCGGCCGTACTCGATCGTCGAGACACCGGTGATCACGAACCTCGTGGCCGACGACGTGGTCGTGATCGCGAGCGGCGGCGGCGGCGTTCCGGTGATCGAGGACGGCCCACGCCTGATCGGCAAGGAAGGGGTCGTCGACAAGGATCTGGCCGCCGCGATCCTCGCGAAGGAGGTCGGCGCGACCACCCTGCTGATCCTCACCGACGTGAAGAAGGTGCAGCGCGGTTACGGGTCGCTGTACCCCGAGGACATCGAACGCATGGACGTCGGCGAGGCGTTCGAGCTCATCGAACGGGGGGAGTTCGGCGCCGGGTCGATGGGCCCGAAGGTCGAGGCGGCGGCGGGATTCGTCCGCGACGGCGGAGCCAGGGCGGTGATCGCCGACCTCGACGACGCCACCGGGGCCCTGCGCGGCGAGACGGGCACGACGATCGTGCCGGCCGACGGCTAGTTCGATCCGCCCCGGCGTCCCGGATTGCGGAACTGCTGCGCGATCACGAACAGGGCGAAGACGCCGACGGCGCCCGCGAGCAGCACCAGCAGCCCGACGAAGATGGCCTCCAGCCACCCCTCGATGTCGGGGAAGAAGCTCGCGAGCACGGTGATGTCGGGCATCGGCGACATCGTACCGAAGGCAGGTCGGGCCGAACCGAGCTCGTTCGCGTCGTAGTCTCTGCGCCATGCGACTCGGGCTGCTCACCGGCGGGGGGGACTGTCCAGGACTGAACGCGGCGATCCGAGCGATCGTGCGCTTCGCGCAGGACTCCCACGGCGCGACCGTGTACGGCTTCCGCGACGGCTGGCGCGGCGTCATGGAAGGCACGGCCGACGAGCTCACGCGTGACGACGTGCGTGGCCTGCTGACGCGCGGCGGCACGATCCTGGGCACCTCGGGGGTGCAGCCCTTCCGGTCGGCCGACGGCGTCGACCGCGTCCGCGAGGCGCGTGAGGTGCATCGGCTCGACGGCTTCATCGTGATCGGAGGCGAGGGCACGATGGGAGCCTGCGCCGCGATGCCCGACGTGCCGATCATCGGTGTGCCGAAGACGATCGACAACGACATCGCAGGCACCGACCGCAGCATCGGGTTCCAGACCGCGGTGCAGGTCGCCGCCGACCTGATCGACCGGCTCTACAGCACAGCCGAGAGCCACCGCCGGGTGATGGTCTGTGAGGTCATGGGGCGCAGCGCCGGCTGGATCGGGCTCGAGGCCGGCATCGCGGGCGCGGCCGACGTGATCCTGCTGCCCGAGCACCCGTTCGACATCTCATCGGTGGCTCGCCGCGTCAAACAGCACATGCTCGAGGACCGCCGGTTCTCGATCGTCGTCGTCTCTGAGGGCGCGATGCCGGTGCCCGGCACGTTGGAGGTGCCCGACTACCCGCTGGACGAGAACGGGTGGCCGCGCCTGGGCGGCATCGGCGGGCTGGTCGCGGATGAGCTCGCGTCGCGCAACGCCGTGGAATCGCGCATCACGGTGCTCGGGCATGTGCAGCGGGGAGGTTCACCCGTCGCCGCGGACCGCGTGCTCGCGACGCGACTCGGCATCGCGGCGGTCGAAGAAGCGAGCCGGAACGGCTGGGGATCGATGGTCGGGATCGTCGGCCAGGAGTCCGTGACCACCCCCCTCGCAGGGGTCGGTCGTGAGCCGCGGCTCGTCCCCAAGGAGCTGTGGGAGATCCCCCAGGTCCTGTGCGATTGAGCCCCGCGTCCCCGACCGTGCTGGCCCGCCTCTCGTAGGCTGCCGAGATGCGGCTCGGCATCCTGACCGGAGGCGGCGACGTGCCGGGTCTGAACGCCTCGATCAAGGCGGCCGTGTCGCGGGTGGTCGCCGAGGGCCACGAGGTGCTCGGCATCCGCCGCGGGTGGGGTGGGCTGCTCGAAGCCGATCCGAACGATCTCGAGAGCCTCGCGGCCAACTCGTTGAGGCTCGACCCCGGCGTGGTGCGCACGATCGACCGCACGGGCGGCACGTTCCTGCACACGTCGCGCACGAACCCGGCCAAGGTGGGTCCCGCCGACGAGCCGGCGTTCCTGGCGGAGGGGCGCACCGACGACGGGCCCCGCGATCACACCGCGCACGTGCTGCGAGTGATCGAAGCGCTCGGCCTCGACGCGTTGATCCCGATCGGCGGCGACGACACGCTCTCGTTCGGTCTGCGCCTGCACCAGGAGGGCGTGCCGGTGGTCGCGATCCCCAAGACGATGGACAACGACGTGCACGGCACCGACTACTGCATCGGGTTCTCGACGGCGGTGACCCGTACCGTGAACTTCGTCCACCAGCTGCGCACGAGCGCCGGCTCCCACGAACGGCTCGCGGTGGTCGAGGTCTTCGGCCGCTACAGCGGCGAGACCTCGCTCGTGTCGGCCTACCTGTCCGGCGTCGAGCGCGCGATCATCTCCGAGGTGCCGTTCGACGTCGGCCGCCTGGGCGAGCTGCTGCTGCGCGACAAGGGGGCGAACCCCAGCAACTACGCGATGATGACGATCTCCGAGGGCGCGACGCTCGCCGGCGGGGAGATGATGCAGGCGGGCGACGAGGACGCCTACGGCCACCGCAAGCTGGGCGGCATCGGCCAGCTCACGAGCGCCCTGCTGAAGGAACGCACCGGGTCCGACACGATCTACCAGCAGCTCGGTTACCTGATGCGTTCGGGCTCGCCCGATTCCCTCGATCTCATGGTCGCGATCAACTACGCCGTGATGGCGGCCGATCTCGCGATCGAGGGCGTGCACGGCCGGCTGGTGGCGCTGCGCAACGGCAACTACGTGAACGTCCCGATCTCGGTGCTCGGCCAGGGGGTCAAGCGCGTCGACGTCGACGCGCTCTACGACCGCGAGAGCTACCGGCCCAAGATCCAACACGTCGACGGCAAGCCGATGTTCCTGTACTGAGCCGGCCCCCGGCCGTCGGTAGACTGCAGGCCATGAGCCGGTTCCGGGTCGATCTGCGTTCCGACACCGTCACCACGCCGACGCCCGAGATGCGTCGGGCGATGTCCGAGGCCGAGGTGGGCGACGCCTGGTACGGCGACGACCCAACCGTCAACCGGCTGCAGGAGCTCGCCGCCGAACGTCTGGGCAAGGAAGCCGCCCTCTACGTGCCCACCGGCACGATGGCCAACCAGATCGCGCTCGCGCTCCACGTGCGAACGGGTGGACACCTGGTGGCATGTTCGGAGCTCTCGCACGTCGCCGGCACCGAGGTCATGACATCGGCGGCGTTGTCGGGCATCGCGTTCCGCACGACCGATCCCGGACCCCGCGGGTGGATCGACGCCGAACAGGCGCGCGCCCTGCTCGAGCCCGACTCGTACTACGACGTCGAGGTCGTCGATCTGCTCTCGGTCGAGAACACCGTGGGCGGAGCGGGCGGTCGCGTGATGCCGCTCGAGGAGCTGCAGGCCGTGCGGAAGGTCGCCGACGACGCCGGCGTGCCCGTGCACCTCGACGGTGCCAGGCTGTTCAACGCCGCCGCCGCGGCGGGCCTCGACGCCGCCGAGTTCGCCGACCAGGCCGATACCGTGATGTTCTGCGTGTCGAAGGGCCTCGGAGCACCCATCGGATCGCTGCTGTGCGGGCCCGCCGACCTGATGCCCGAGGCCAGGCGACAGTGGATCCTGTTCGGGGGCGCCTGGCGCCAGGCCGGCATCGTGGCGGCCGCCGGCATCGTCGCTCTGGAGCGGGGCCCCGAACGCCTGCCCGAGGACCACGAGCGTGCTCGTCGGCTCGCGGAGGGGGTCGGGGAGCGACTTCCCGGCTCGATCGATCCCGAACAGGCTGCAACGAACATGGTCCTCGTCGACACGGAAGCGGCGGGGCTGGGCGTGCTCGACACCGTCGAGCGGCTCGCCGCCCTCGGCGTGGGCGTGACGCACACCGGCACGCGCGTGCGCATGGTGACCCACGCCGACGTGAGCGATGACGGCATCGGGGCCGCCCTCGAAGCGTGGGGTGTCGTCGCCCGTGCGGCTCGACGGGCCGGCCGCGACCTCGAGGAGGAGAACTGATGGGCCTGTTCACGAAGAACTACCCGCCCGAGATCGCCCCGCGCATCCCACCGGGTCAGCGGCTGGTGAAGACCTGGCCGGTGCTGCATTACGGTCCGATCCCGAGCTTCGACGGCACGGACTGGGATGTCGAGGTCTCGGGCCTCGTGGAGCACCCCTTCCGGCTGAGCTACGACGAGCTTCGGGCCATGCCGACGGTCACCGTCGATGCCGACATGCATTGCGTCACCGGATGGACCACGCTCGACAACACGTGGGAGGGTGTGGCGTTCGGGACGATCCTCGAGCGTGCTCGGCCCACCTCCGAGGCGAAGTGGGTGATCGCGGAGAGCCCCAACGGCTACACGTCGAACCTGTCGCTCGAGGCGATGAGCGACGACGACGTGGTGCTCGCGTGGCGTAACCACGGCGAGGATCTCACGCCCGAGCACGGCTGGCCGCTGCGTCTGGTCGTGCCCAAGCGCTACGCGTGGAAGAGCGCGAAGTGGCTCACCGGACTGCGCTTCAGCGATCGGAACGAGCGAGGCTTCTGGGAGCTGCGGGGGTATCACGTGCACGCCGAGCCGTTCGCCGAAGAACGCTACAGCTACCAGGAGGGCCCGAGGGCCGAGTTCGTGCCCTGACCGCGGCGCGGATCGTCACTCGCCCGGGCGGGGCCTCCGTCACGGCTCGGGCGGGGCGAGCGCGCGGAGCCTCTCGATCTGTTCGGCATGTGAGGCCGCGTCGCCGGGGGTCTCGAGCACGAACGGCAGGTCGGCCGCTTCCGACCGCGACAGGATCGCCCGCCATCCGCCCGGGCCCACGAACCCCTCGCCGACCGGCGCGTGCCGGTCCCGGCGATCTCCCCGGGGGAACCCCGAATCGTTCGCATGCACGAGGGCGACCCGGTCCGTGAGGCCGCGCTCGGCGAGCTCCGAGAACAGCTCGTCGACCCCGTCTGGTTCGTCGAGGCCGTACCCGGCGGCGAACAGGTGGCAGATGTCGAGGCACAGTCCCAGCCGATCGTCGCCCGCTTCTTCGAGCAGCACGGCGGCTTCGCCGATCGTCGAGGCCACCGCCCCGCGCGTGCCCGCCAGGAGCTCGACGAGCACGCGCACGCCGACGGCCGAGCGCAGGACCTGTCCCAGCGAGACCGCGGCGCGGTGGCGGGCCGTCGCCGGCTCGTCGTCGCCGCCCGCCCCCGCGTGCAGCACCAGCAGATCGACACCGAGCCGGTCGCACGCTCGAGCCGTCGCACGCGCGAGGGCCCGCGACCTCGAGAGGAAGCCGTGGTTCGGCGAGGCGATGTTCACCAGGTAGGGAGCGTGCGCCGCCAGGGGGCCGAGCCCGCTCGCGGCCCACCCCTCGCGGAACCGTGCGGCTGCTTCGTCGGTGAACGACGGCGGAGCCCACGCACGCGGGCTCGACAGGAAGATCTGCGCGCAATCGGCGCCGCGGCGCCGGCATTCCTCGACGACGCCGGTCGTGACCTCGGAGCCGCGGCGCACGTGCGCGCCGAACCTCACGCGATGAACAGCGTGACGCCGTCGCCGTAGGAGACGGTGACGTTCGGCGCCGGGGTCTGACTGATCACGAGCGAGCCCGTCGTGTTCGGGACCACGAAGAACGACACGTCGAGACCGTAAGAGGTCGCCTTGGCCTCGGCCGCCGACTTCGAGAGCCCGATGAAGCTCGGCAGGGGGAACCGCTCGGGGCCCAGCGAGATCGTGAGGGTCACCCTGGACGCGTAGGGAGCCACGGTGCCCGCCTTGGGGCTGACACCGACCACCGAGCCGCGCTCCACCCGGTTCGAGAACGTGGTCTCGGTCGTCACGGAGAAGCCGGCGGCTTGGAGGGTCTCGGTCGCACGGGACTCCGTCGCCCCCGCGACCTTGGGGACGGGCACCGGAGCGTGCCCCTTGCTCAGGATCAGCTCCACCGTGCTGCCGGCGGGCACCATGCCCGACTGCAACTGTTCGATCACGCGGCCCTCGGGGATCTCGTCGTGGAACCGGCGCCGGGCGACCGATGGCTCCAGGCCGAGGCGCTCCAGGGAGCTCGCCGCCTTCTCGAAGGTCAGGCCGACGACCTTCGGCGCCTTGACCGGGGGAGGGCCGAGCGATGGCACGATCGTGACCGTCTCACCCAACTCGAGGGAGGTGCCCGCGTCGGGTTCAACGCGCAGCACGCCGCCCTCGGGCACCCGGTCGGAGTGTTGACCGTCGGTGATGCGGACGACGAATCCGAGGTCGGAGAGCCGGTCGCGCGCGGCCTCGACGGTGCCGCCGGAGAGCACGGGACCGTCGGCGCGGTGGGGGATCAGGTAGGTCCACACGCCCCACGCTGTGGCCGCCAAGGCGGCGACGAGCAGCACGACGCCCAGTCGCCGGCGCCACCGTCGGCGGGTGCCGCGCTCGACCCGGGCGATCGTTGCGGTCGTGGTCTCGAGCTCGTCGATCTCGGCCGCGTCGCCGAGCACGACGACGTCGGTCGTGGTGCCGTCGGTCGGCAGGGGACTCACGGCAGGCGCATCGTCGACGATCGAGGCCAGGGCCTGAGCCGGCGGCAGCGAGGATGCGAACGCGTCCATGTCTCGGCGCATCGCGAGGGCGGATTCCGGCCGCATCTCGCGATCGCGATCGGTCGCGCTGGCAACGAACCCGTCGAGCTCCGGTGGGATCGAGGGGACGGTGGTGCCGGGCATCGGGACCCGTCCCGACAGGTGCTTGTACGCGATCGACATCGCGGTCTCGCCGGTGAACGGTAACTTCCCGGTGAGCAGCTCGTAGCTCACGATGCCGAGCGAGTAGAGGTCGCTGCGAGGGTCGGCCGGCTCACCTCGGATCTGTTCGGGTGCCAGGTACTGCACGGTGCCCGTCACGGTGCCCGCCTGAGTCTGACGGCCTTCGGCGTAGGCGCGAGCGAGCCCGAAGTCGGCCACCTTCACGACCCCGTCGGTCGTGACGAGGATGTTCTCCGGCTTGATGTCGCGGTGCACGATGCCCTGGCCGTGCGCGTGCTCGAGCGCGAGCAGGGTCTGCCGAACGACATCGGCCGTCAGCCCCGGCTCGAGACGACCCTCCCGGTTCAGCAGGGCTCGAAGGCCCTGGCCGCGGACGTACTCCATCACCATGTAGTAGATGCCGTCGACCGAGCCCCAGTCGAAGACGGCCACGATGTTGTTGTGCGAGAGGCCGGCCGCGGCCCGGGCCTCGGTGCGGAAGCGATCGACGAACGCCTGGTCGCCGGCGAGCGACCGGTGCAGCACCTTGATCGCGACGTCACGAGCCAGCACGGTGTCGCGTGCACGGAACACCTCGCCCATGCCACCCGAGGCGATGCGCTCCACGACCGCGTAGCGCCCGTCGAGCGTGACGAGCGCATGGCCCTGCACGACGCCCGACGGCACCGACTGCGCGATACTCCTGGACGTGATGCCCTCCTGCACTCTCGGGGAAGCGTTCTCCGCAGGAACGCCGCGCCTCGCGTCGTGTGGCGCCGCGCGAATCGTATAGCCGGAAGGGGGCTGGATCGTGGAGGTTCGGACAACTCCGTCGCCGAGGGATCCCGGGGAGATCGGTGCCGATCTCGACCGGATCGAAGCCGCCGTGGCTGCGGGGAACACAGATCTGGCCGGGCTGGGGCTCTGGGAGATCGTTCGCGCCGTCAAGCTCGACCGGGCGCTGACCGGTGAGCATGCCGAGCAGATCGGGCGCATCGATGCCTCCGCCTTCCGGGCTCGCATCCGCGTGCGCCTGCCCGTCTGGGCGGGGAACGCCCTGCTGCTGGCCGGTGTCGTCGCGGGTGGGCTGGCCGTGTGGGCTGCGTACGTGTGGCAGACCCCTATGTGGAAGGGACTCGCGCTGATCGCGGCGGGCCTGATCTGGTCGCTGTGCGTCCACTCGCCGACGCATTGGCTCGCGGGCGTCCTGGTCGGGATCGGATGGACCGACTACTTCCTCGGTGGGCCGCCGCCGCCCCGGCCGGGATTGAAGTCGGATTACGGCACCTACCTGCGCGCCGATCCCGACTCCAGGGCCTGGATGCACGCGAGCGGGGCGATCGCCACGAAGCTCGCTCCGTTCGTGGCGCTCGCGTTCTGGCCCGTCTCGGGCGTCCCCTGGTGGGCGGCCGCGGCGCTCGCCGGGTACGGCGCGCTCCAGATCGTCACCGACGTGCTGGTCAGCACGAAGGCGAGCGACTGGAAGAAGTTCCGCCGTGAGAAGGCGATCGCGCGCCGGCGGCGCGCGGCGCTCGAACCCGGCGCCTCGCCCGCCGAGGTGGCCCGCGTCACCGGCGGATCCCAGATCCCACGATCCGGTCCGAGCGCGCTCCCCGCGGAGCCGGTCGAAGACGGGGCGTAGGGACGCCCGCCGCCGGCGACGCGGCTAGGGTGTGCGCCGTGGACCTCGTGTGCGTGGGCGACGTGATGCTCGACATCCGTGTGGACGCCGAGGCACTCAAGCGTGGCGGGGACGTGCATGGGCGTGTGATGCTGCAGCCGGGTGGCACGTCGGCGAACGCCGCAGCCTGGGGGGCGTGGGCCGGCGCCTCGACCCGCGTGCTCGGCAGGATCGGCGACGACCTGCAGGGCCGAACGGTTCATGGTGAGCTCGAGGAGCGCGGCATCGACGCGGCGCTGACGGTCGACCCCCGAGCGCCCACCGGCACGATGCTCGTCGTGCACGAGCCGGGGGAGCGATCGATGGTCGCCGACCGTGGCGCGAACGCTCGTCTCGTGCCCGACGACCTCCCGGCGACGATCGAGGCGGGAGCCGTGCTCGTCTCCGGCTACCTCCTCCTGCAAGAACCGGGGCACGACGCCGGCGTGGCGGCCCTCGATCGGGCGCGGGCACCCGTCGTGGCGGCCGAGGCGGCCTCGTGGCCCCTCGTCGAGGCGTTCGGCGCCGGCCGCTACCTCGAGGAGACCGCGAACGCGAACGCCGTGCTCGCCAACGCCCGGGAAGCCGAGGTCCTGACCGGCGGCCGCACGGGTGGCGACGCCGCCGCGACGCTCGGGGAGTCGTTCGAGTTCGCGGCCGTGAAGCTCGATGCACGTGGGGCCGCGCTCTGCGTTCGTGGCGAGCTGTTCGTGGCCGACGCCGAGCCGGTCGCGGAGGCCGATCCCACCGGCGCCGGCGACGCGTTCGACGGCGTCCTGCTCGCGATGCTCGTGGCCGGGGCACCACCGGCCGAGGCTCTCGCCCGCGCCTGTCATGCGGGAGCTCTGGCCGCCGCCGACCGCGAGACGTGGCCGCATCCAGAGGCGACGGCGCGTGGCTGATGCGTTCGAGATCGCCGAGGAGGTGCGTGCGGCGATCGACCGCGGCCCGGGCGCCGTCGCCCTCGAGACGAGCGTGATCGGCCAGGGGCTCCCCGTGCCCCGCAACGCGGAGTGCGTGACCCGCATGAGCGGCGCGATCCGCGCGGCCGGGGCGGTGCCCGCGTGGATCGGGACGGTGGACGGACGGCTCGTCGTCGGCCTCGACGACGGGCAGCTCGCGCGGTTCTGCGAGCCGGGCGTGGCCGCGAAGGTGGCCCGGCGTGACCTGCCGGCCGCGGTCGCGACCCGCGTCCTGGGAGCCACGACGGTGAGCGCCACGATCTGGGCGGCGGCTCGTGCGGGCGTCCCCGTGGGCGCGACCGGGGGCATCGGGGGTGTGCACCCGGGCGAGGACCCCGATGTGAGCGCGGACCTGCTCGAGCTCGCGCGCACCCCCGGCCTGCTCGTGTGCTCGGGCCCGAAGTCGATCATCGACCCCGTGGCCACCGCGGAGCGCCTCGAGGAGCTCGGGGTGGTCACGGTGGGCCACGTCGTCGATCGGCTGCCGTTCTTCCTGGCTCCGCACGCGCCGGTCGAGCTGGAGCACGTCGTCGCGTCGGCGGCCGAGGCCGCGGCGTTCGCCGACGCAGCGTTCGCGCTCGGCACGCGGTCCACGATCCTGCTCGCGAACCCCGTCCCCGCCGCCTCTGCGATGGATGTCGACGAGGTGGCCGCGGCGGCCGCCGACGCCGAGGCTCGGGCCGATGCGGCGGGGGTGGGCGGCAAGGCCAGGACGCCGTTCCTGCTCTCGGCGCTCGCCGAGCTCACGGGCGGCCGGAGCCTCGAGGCGAACCTCGCGCTGCTCGAGGACAACGCGCGGGTCGCCGCCGAGGTGGCCGTCGCGCTGGCGGAGCGGCGGTGACGTCTGGGGCGGCCCCGGTGCCGCTCACCTGAGCCAGGTCTTGCCGATCGCCTTCGAGAAGTTCCAGGCGTAACGCAGGCTCTTCGGCTTCTTCGACTCGCCGCCGCGCCGGGTCAGGAACGTCACCGGCACCTCGACGATCCGGGCCCGCTGTCGAAGCGCCTCGATCGTGATCTCCGAGCTCCAGAACTGATCCTGCACCAGGATCAGCTTCCGGAGGGTCTCGGCCCGGGTGGCGCGATAGCCGCTCGAGATGTCGGTGATGCGTTGCCCGGTGAGGATCGTGACCATCCACGAGAAGAAGTGCACACCGGCGTGGCGGATCGGAGACCCGCCGCGCTCGAAGTCGCCGAGCATGCGGGATCCGTTCACGTGGTCGGCGCGATCCTCGAGGATCGGCGCGATCAACACCGGGATCTCCTCGGGCAGGTGCTGACCGTCGGCGTCGAGCGAGACCACGATGTCGGCGCCGAGCTGCAGGGCGATCTCGTAGCCCACCCGCAGCGCCATGCCGCCCCCACGGCGGATCGGCAGGGTGGCCGTGAAGGCGCCGGCGACACGGGCCGCGTCGGACGTGCCGTCGTCGGAGCGGTCGTCGATCACGATCGGCACCACGTGGTAGCCGGAGATCTCCTTCGGCATCGCTTCGATCACCGCGCCGACGTTCTCGGCCTCGTTGTAGGCGGGGGATATCGTCACCACCTTGGGGCCGACCGGCACCCGCCGGTCCGCCTCGTCCCAGTCGAACCGCTCGACGGTGAGCGCCTCGACCAGCTGTTGGATCGCGCGTTCGCTGCGATCGGAGTGGCCCTGCAGCCGGAACAGCAACAGGAAGAGCACGACCACCGCGCCCAGCAGCAGCGCGACGAGCCGCCGGTTGTCGCCGGGCTGGAAGTTGAACGTGTCGAAGACCGGGTCGAACAGGTTCGGGAACGCGGCGAGCACGACGACGGCGGTCGCCGCGACGAACGCGGTCAACAGGCTCAGCCGGCTGATGTTCCGGCGCTGGTACGAACGGGCCGCCACGAGGAAGAACGCGACCGCGGCCGCGCCGGCGAGCAGCCGCAACGCCCACATGGTCTACGACGTGGTCGTCTCGGCGACCGGGCTCCACCGATCGCGAGGCAGGATGTGGTCGGCGATCACGCGGCGCCGATGCCGCTGGATCTCTGCGAAGACGGACTCGATCAGCGTCTCCGACAACAGGTGCGGTTCGAGCCCCAGGTCGAGCAGCTTCGTGTGCACGGGGTTGTAGTAGTGCTCCTCGGCCTCGAACCGGGGGTTGTCGATCGGTTCGACATCGACGTCGAGGCCGACCTCCGCGCCGGCCTTCTGCACGAGCTGGGCGAGCTCGAGGATCGAGAACGACTCGGTGAACTGGTTGAAGACGCGCATCTCTCCGCGCTCGGCCGGATGGGCCACGGCGAGCTCGATGCACTGCAGCGTGTCGACGATGTTCAGGTAGCCGCGCGTCTGCCCGCCCTTGCCGTACACCGTGAGCGGGTGACCGATCACGGCCTGCAGGCAGAACCGGTTCAACGCGGTTCCGAAGACGTCGTCGTAGTCGAACCGCGTGAGCAGCCGGTCGTCGAACCGCGTCTCGTCGGTGTGCACGCCGTAGACCACACCCTGGTTCAGATCGGTGGCCCGCATGCCCCACACACGGCAGGCGAAGTGCATGTTGTGGGAATCGTGGACCTTCGACAGGTGGTACATCGATCCCGGCACCTTCGGGAACGGCAGGTAGTCCTCACGCCCGTTGTGGCGGATCTCGATGTACCCCTCTTCGATGTCGATGTTCGGGGTGCCGTACTCGCCCATCGTGCCGAGCTTGACGAGGTGGGCGTCGGGCGTGATGTCGCGGATCGCATAGAGCACGTTCAAGGTGTTCACGACGTTGTTCGTCTGGGTGAACACCGCGTGCTCTCGATCCTTCATCGAGTACGGGGCGCTCGGGATCTCGCCGTAGTGCACGACCGCCTCGGGCCGGAACGTGGTGAACAGGTCCTCGACCACGTCCCACTCCGTGAGGTCGCCCTCGGTGAGGCCGATGTCGAGACCGGTCACGTCCTTCCAGGCGGCAACCCGCTCGGGAAGGTTCGCCCCGATCGGGGTGAGCGAGTCGGAGCCCGCCTCTCGGTGAGCGGTTCGCCGCAGGTAGTTGTCGACCACATGGACCTGGTGGCCACGGTTCGAGAACCGCATCGCGGTCGGCCATCCGAGATAGCCGTCGCCGCCCAGGATCAGGATGCGCATGTCGTTCCTTTCAGCGATGTTCCATCGAGCACGCCCGAGGACGTCGCCCCATCCTACGAGAGGGAACCGGGGCGAACGCGGTGGTTGCGCACCGGTCGGTGCGGTCCTCGATGCGACCGCCGGTTCCGAGCTAGGCGAGGCCGTCCAGCGACTCGAGCACCCGATCGACCTCGTCGGCGGAGTGGTAGTGACAGAAGCCGATGCGCACCGCGCCGCCGCTCTCGAGCAGCCCGAGCCGCTCGAGCAGCTCGATCGCGTAGTAGTGCCCGTCCCAGACGAAGATCCCCTGCTCCGCGAGCGCCTTGGCGGTCTCGCGCGGATGCCGGTCGCCCACGCGCACCGCGAACGTGGGCGTGCGTTCGTCGAGCCGCTCCGGGTCGGCGATGCCGAACAGGCTGACGCCCGAGATGCGACCGATGCCCTCGAGGAACCGCCGTGCCAGCTCGTGTTCGTGCGCGCCGATCGCCACGTATGCGGCGACCACGGCCGCGCGCCGCGACCCGTCGGCCGGATGGCCGTGCAGGGCGCCGAGCTCGGCGAGATAGTCGACCGCGGCGATGAACCCCGCCATCGCCTCGTGGTTCTGCGTCCCCGTCTCCCAGCGCTCCGGCGACGGGTAGCGATCGGCGGGACGAACCCGGTACGGGTCCCAGCCGTCGAGGACCTCGGGGGACGCCGCGACCATGCCCATGTGTGGGCCGAATACCTTGTACGGGGAGATCGTCACGATGTCGGCGCCGATCGCCGTGAGGTCGATCGAGCGATGCTGAGCGACGTGCACCCCGTCGACCGCGACCAAGGCGCCGGCCGCCTTCGACCGAGCCACCAGGGCGGAGGCGGGCGTCATGGTGCCGACCGCGTTCGACGCGAGCGTGAACGCCACGAGCCGGGGACGCCGCTCGAGTGCGGCGTCGAACGACTCGAGGTCGAGCGTGGCGTCGTCGGGCCGCACGTCGACCCAGCGTACCGTCGCGCCGGCGTCCCGCGCGGCCAGCAGCCACGGTCGCACGTTCGCGTCATGATCGAGACGGGTGACCACGACCTCGTCGCCGGGCCCGATCGTGCGGGCGAACGAACGCGACAGGTGGAACAGCAGCGACGTGGAGTTGGACCCGAAGACGACCTGGCCGGGCTCGACCCCGGCGAGGTCGGCGCCCGCCCTGCGTGCCGCCCCGACGGCCGCCTCGAGCTCCTCGCTGGCGGCGAACACCCCGTCCATGTTCGAGATGCCGCCGCGGTAGTGGCCCGCGACCGCCTCGATGACGGTGTCGGGCACCTGGGAGCCGCCTGGGGCGTCGGCGTAGACGACGGTGCGTCCTCCCTGGGTCCTCGCGAGTGCGGGGAACCGGGATCGCAGCGCGGAGAGGTCGGGCACGGCCATCACGATCCATACCATCGCTCGCGCCGGGCATGGCCGACAACCGGATCGGCTCACCGGGGAGCGACCGGATCTCGGATGCGGAGAGGGCGCCCCATCGGGACGCCCTCTCGAGGTTTCGTGGTCGAGATGCGTGAACTAGACGGCTCGGTTCAGCTCCCCTCGCAGCCCGTCGGCGGTGAGCGCCTCGGTGCGAGCGCGCAGGTCCAGGTACAGCAACACGCTGACCAGCGCGGAGAACGGCGCCACGATGATCTGTGCGATGGAGCTGAAGATCCACGTCACGAACCAGTTGTCGCTGATCGCGCCGCCGATCGCCCCGATGATGCCTCCGACCACCGCGACGAGGATGAACGTGACGATGAACAGGCCGAACGCGTGCCAGAAGTGGCCCTTCACCAGGTTCCACGAGCGCCCCATCGCGTCGGTGCCGCGGCGGTTCTCGACGACGAGCGCCGGGATCGCCACCGAGAACATCACGGCCAGGAATATGCCGGGGATGATGAACAGCAGCAGGCCCACCAGCACCGTGAGGCCGACGAGGATCGAGATCAGCAGCACGCTGCCGAACCGCGCGAAGCCCCACTTGTACGAGGCGTCGATGTCGACCTGATCGCCGATGCTGCCCTGTGCGGCGCCACGCATGATCGCCGCCTGCAGGACCGCGGAGATGATCACCGCGATCACCGCCGCGATCGCCGCCACGAGGAGGGCGGCGGCGGCCGATTGCGAGGACACCTCGATCTCCTGCCCGAAGACCACCTCGGTGCTGGTCTCGGGGGCGAACACGACCCCGGAGAGGAACGCGCTGATGAACGTCAACGGAACCACGACGATCGCGACGATCATCAGCAGGTTCGCGGCGTTCGCCTTATAGATCTCGAACGCGGTGCTCAGGATCTCGCCGATGCCGCGCGGCGGGAGGCCCGACCCTCCTGCGCCTCCCTCGCCGCCGGGCGGCGGCGGAGGCGGGGGCGGGGTGGTGAAGCCACCCGAGTTGTCCATGATGGGATCCCCCTTCTCGAACCGACGGCGAGCATCCTACGCCTCGCCCTCCCGAGGTGTGGGATGCGACGCGCTCGGTCAGAAGGGGTCCGGAGCCCGATCGGACGGCAGATCGAGGCGCCCCCACGCCGGATCGGGCCGCCACGCTTCCCAAGCGTCGTCGAACGGAGGCTCGTGCAGGAGCACCTGCTCGATCGCGCGTTCCCCCGCCCATCGCACGCCATGGGCGTCTGCCTCGGTGAGGAACCCGCGCCGGACCGCCTCGGCGAGCTCGTGCTCGTCCTTCCACTCGTAGGCGTCGCGGGCCGGCGGGATACGGGCGTCGAGGAACCAGTCCGTGAACTCGAGCGTGGCGCCCCGTTCCCGCAGCGGCGACTGGATGTTCACGTAGTAGCCCTCGAATTCCCACTCGACCGTCCACGAGAGCAGCACGGCGTACGCGGTCTCGGGGAACGCGAACGAGAGCACGGGGCGCTCGCGCACCTTGGACTCGAGCTCCCAAGCGGCGTCGTGGAACCGGACCTCGCCGTGGTCGCGCGGGTCGTTCAGCCATCGCGATCCCGGGGAGAGGTAGAAGGCGCGATGGTGGTGCGGCACGTCCTCGACGACCCGCACCGGGCGCATCGACATCGCCCGTCCCCGCCAGGTCTCGGTGAGCGTGACGACGGCGCCCGGAGCGAACGGTTCTCGCTCGCCGCCGTCGATCTCGCCGATCAGCCGAGCCGCTCGGCCAGGGCCGTGAGGATCCGGTCCGCCGCCCAATCCAGGTCCTCCGGCGTCACGCAGAGCGGGGGAGCGAGCCGCACGGTGGTCTCGTGCGTGTCCTTGGCGAGCACGCCCATCTCCATCAACCGCTCGCAGACCTCGCGAGCCGGCGCGGCCTCGGACGAGAGCTCGATGCCGACCCACAAGCCCTTGCCGCGCACCTCGACGACCGCCCCCGGCGGGGCCTCGGCACGCAGCCGGGCGATCAACGCGCTTCCGAGGTCGTCGGATCGTCGCTGGAACTCGCCCGTGCCGAGGAGCCGCAGCACCTCGAGGCCGATCGCGGACGCCAGCGGGTTGCCGCCGAACGTCGATCCGTGCTCGCCCGGACGGAACACCCCCAGCACGTCGCGGGTCGAGACGACCGCCGACAGGGGCACGATGCCGCCGCCCAGCGCCTTGCCGACGACGTACACGTCTGGGCGGACCCCCTCGTGGTCGCACGCGAACGTGCGACCGGTGCGCCCCAGCCCCGACTGGATCTCGTCGGCGATCAGCAGCACGCGGTTCGCGTCGCAGAGCTCTCTGGCCCGTCGCAGGTACCCCTCGGGCGGCACGATCACCCCCGCCTCGCCCTGGATCGGCTCGACGAGGAACGCGACCACGTCGGGGTCGGCGAGCGCGGTCTCGAGCGTCTCGGTGTCGCCGTAGGGCACCGTCTCGAACCCGGGGGTGAACGGCCCGAACCCGCCCTTGGCGCTCGGGTCGGTCGAGAAGCTCACGATCGTGATCGTGCGCCCGTGGAAGTTCCCCTCACAGGTGACGATCTTCGCGCGGTCCTCGGGCACACCCTTGACGTCGTACCCCCAACGACGGGCGGTCTTCACGGCGGTCTCGACCGCCTCGGCACCCGAGTTCATCGGCAGCACCATCTCCATGCCGCAGAGCTCGGCGAGATCCCGGCAGAACAGCCCCATCCGGTCGTTGTGGAACGCCCGGCTCGTGAGCGTGAGCCGGTGGAGCTGTGCATGGGCCGCCGCGATCAGGTCGGGGTGGCGGTGGCCGAAGTTGAGCGCGGAGTAGGCGGCCAGCATGTCGAGATAGCGCTTGCCCTCGACGTCGGTGACCCACGCCCCCTCGGCCTCGGCGACCACGACGGGCAGCGGGTGGTAGTTGTGCGCGGAGTAGTGGTCGACGAGCTCGATCTGCTGCTCGGTGGAGGTCGGGAGGGCGGTGGGCGTGAGCTGCTCGTTCGGATCGGCCACGGTGGTCATGCTCCAGATGATAGGCCTCTCCTCGCCCCGACCCGCCTTGACGGATGTCGGAACCCGGGCGTACATTCGTCCTCCGCTCGAACATACGTTCGATTCATGAACGGGCACGACCCTTTCGACTGTGAGGACCGTCACGGTGACGAAGCGATTCGACGAGGAGATCAGGGTCGAACGTGACACCGGCATGCCGAGCGCGTTCGAGTGGCGGGGCCGCCGCTACGAGGTCGCCGACGTGATCGGCCGGTGGAAGATCGAGGGCCGATGGTGGTCCGACGGCCGCGATCGCGAGTACTGGCGCGTGGAAGCGCGCGGCGGCGCGGTCTGGGATCTCTACTTCGACCGCGGCAGGGACCGCTGGCACATGGAGCGCTTGTGGGACTAGCGCACGCGCTCAAGCAGCGAAGCGGTAGCGCATGCATGCACGCGCTCATGCAGCGAAGCGGTAGCGCATGCATGAAGGTAGCGTGGTGCCGTGAGCGACGTGCGAGTCATCCCGTTCCTGGTGTCCGAGCTGCGGCTGCCAGATGCGGAACGGGAGCTCCTGGCGATGGAATGGTGGCCGTCGTACGGCCACGCGGTCGAGCATCCCGACGGGATCTTCCTGTTCGACAACGGCGCCGGCTTCGGCGACGCCGAGGTCGAGACGAGGTTCTCCCCACGGGTCCGTCCGGTCGACGATGCGCTCGAGGAAGCCGGCATCTCGCTCGCCGACGTGACCGGCGCGGCCAACTGCCACCTGCACTTCGACCACTCGGGGCAGAACGCCCGGCTCCGAGGCATGCCGATCTTCGTGCAGCGCGCGGAGTGGGCCAAGGTCCACGAGCCCGGCTACACGGTTCCCGAGTGGATCGACGTGCCGGGGCTCACCTACGAGCTCCTCGACGGCGAGACCGAGGTCGCGCCGGGCATGCGGCTGGTGCCGACGCCGGGACATACCGCCGGGCATCAGTCGTTGGTCGTCGACGCACCCGGCGGTGCGATCGTGCTCGCCGGTCAGGCGGTACAGTCCCGCGCCGAGTGGCTAGGGGCCGAGGGCTCCGAGGCATCGGGACGAACGAGCTCACCAGATCCCGACGCGTACGCACGGTCGGTCGATCGCCTACGGGGGCTCGACCCCGTCCGCGTTCATTTCGCCCACGACCCCGCGATCTGGCAGCGCTGAGGGGCGTCTCGGTCGACGAAGGTCGTCATCGCTTCCCCAGGTCTGGGTAGCCGATGTCGGCATCGTTCGTGCACCTCGATGTGCGCTCGTGCTTCTCCTTGAAGGAAGGCGCGTTCACGCCGGAGCAGCTCGTGTCCCGCGCGGGGGTGCTCGGCCGAGCAGCCGGAACGAACGAGCCGACCGTGGCGATGACCGACCGCGACGGACTCTACGGCGCCGCGCGGTTCGTGCGAGCGTGCGAGGCCGAGGGAGTGCGGCCGATCCTCGGCGCATCGGTCACGGTGCGAACCCCCACGCCGGGTGGGCGGGGGAGCGAACACGATGCCCACGTCGTGCTGCTCGCGTCCGACGACACCGGCTACGCCAACCTCTGCCGGCTGATCACCGACGCCCACATGCTCGGCGACCGCGGCGATCCGTGGGTCGACGCGGTGCAGATATGCGCGCACGCGGCAGGTCTCGTCGCGATCGCCGGGCCAGGGTCGCACCCGGGGCGGGCGGCGGTCGCCGGCCGCGTCGACCACGCCGCGCGGCTGCTCGATCCCTTCCGCGAGGCGTTCGGGCGCGACCGCCTGCTCGTCGGCGTCGAGCACCGGTTCGAGCGCGGCTCGTCCCACGAGATCAGGTCGATGCTGCGCCTGGCCGAGCGCGTCGGGGTGCGCGCCGTCGCGACGAACCCCGTCCGGTACCTGGAGCCCGCCGACGCGTTCGTGGCCGACGTGCTCGAGTGCATACGGCGCATCGTGCCGCTCGCCGAGACGAACGTGACCCGCCGCAACGCCGAGGGTTGGTTGAAGCCCGCAGCCGAGATGCGAGCGCTCTTCGCCGAGCGGCCCGATCTGTGCGACGGAACCCTGGCCGTCGCGGACATGTGCCGATACGACCTCGGGCTCGAGCGCATCCACTTCCCCGACTTCCCGACGCCGCAAGGCCGCGGCGCCGACGCCGTGCTCGCCGAACGGTGCTGGCGCGGCGTGTACGACCGCGAGATGCACGTCGACGAACGTCTGCGCGATCGGCTGCACCACGAGCTCTCGATGATCCGGCGCATGGGGTTCGCGGCGTACTTCCTCACCGTGGCCGACATCGTCGCCGACGTGAAGGCGATGGGCATCCGCGCCGCGTGCCGGGGGAGCGCGGCGGGCTCGCTCGTGTGCTACCTGACCGGCATCTCCGACGTCGACGCGCTCCGTCACGACCTGTCGTTCGAACGGTTCATGAACCCGATGCGCGAGGACCTGCCCGACATCGACATCGATGTGGAGTCGGCGAGGCGGGAAGACGTCTACGACATGATCCTCGGCCGTCACGGCACCGAGCGCGCGGGCTGCGTCGCGATGATCGACACGTACCTGGCACGTTCGGCGATCCGCGAGGTGGGCAAGGCGCTCGGGCTGCCCGAGGTCGAGGTCGGCGTCGTCGCGACGTCGTTCCCGCACATCTCGGCCAGGCATCTGCGCGAGGCGATCGACCGCCTGCCAGAGCTGGCGGGCATCAACCTGCGCTTCGAGCAGATGGAGCGGTTGATCCGGGTCGCGGAGAAGGTGGCCGGGTTCCCGCGGCACATCGCGCTGCATCCGTGCGGCATCGTGCTCGCGAGCCACGACCTGGTCGAGCGGGTGCCGCTGGAACGCAGCGCGAACGGCCATCGAATGGTCCAGGCCGACAAGGACGATGTCGAGCTGCTCGGCTACCTGAAGCTCGACATCCTCGGCGTGCGCATGCTGAGCTCGATGCGCCACGCGCTCGACGAGATCGCGCGCACCACGGGGGAGAAGGTCGACCTCGACCGCATCGCGCTCGACGACCCCGCCACGTTCGAGCTCGTCCGCGCCTCCGACACGCTCGGGTGCTTCCAGATCGAGTCGCCCGGCCAACGCGAGCTGCTGCAGAAGCTGCAGCCCGACCGCTGGGAAGATCTGATCGTCGACATCTCGCTGTTCCGGCCCGGGCCGGTGAAATCCGACATGATCACGCCGTACTTGCGGCGGCGATCGGCGTTCGAGCGGCCGAGCTACATCCATCCGGGCCTGCGCGGGCCGCTGCAGGAGACCTACGGGGTGATCGTCTTCCACGAGCAGGTGATCCGGGCGCTCGCGGCGATCGCCGGGTACACCGAGACCTACGCCGACCACATCCGGCGCCACCTCGACCGCGAGGAGATGCTGCCGGGCTTCGAGGCCGATTTCGTGGAGCGCGCGGCGGCCCGGGGCGTGGACCGCGACGCGGCGGTGAAGGTGTGGCACGGGGTGACCCAGTTCGCCTCGTTCGGGTTCTGCAAAGCGCACGCGGCGGCGTTCGCGGTGCCGACCTACCAGAGCGCATGGCTGAAGGCGCACTACCCGGCGCACCTGTACGCGGGCCTGTTGACCCACGACCCCGGCATGTACCCGCGTCGCACGATCCTCGACGACGCGCGGCGTCACGGCATCGCGATCCTGCCGCTCGACGTGAACGCGAGCGAGCCGGAGTACGTGGTGGAGCCGGTGCCAGGGGGTGAGGGCGGCACCGCCGGCTCCTTCGGTATCCGGCTCGGCCTCCAGGACGTGCACGGCATCAGCGACGCCGAGATCCGATCGATCCAGACGGCGCGCGCCGACCGCGCGTTCCGCGACGTGGGCGACTTCATGCGGCGCACGACCGTGAGCCGGCCGGTGACCGAGGCGCTCGCCCACGCAGGCGCGTTCGACGCGCTCGAGCCGGCCCGCCGGCGACACCTGTACGTGGCGATGACCGCAGAACCCCTGCGGGAAGGCGACCAGCTCACCCTCGCCATGGGTGCCGACCCCGCAGCGGGGCATCGCTTCAAGGACTACTCCGATGCCGAGGTCGTGCGCGCCGAGATCGAGGTGATGGGACTCGACGCCACCCGGCACATCGTGAGTTTCTTCGAGCCCGTCCTCGCCGACCTCGAAGTGACGCGGGCGAAGGATCTGCGCCGCACGCGCGGTGGCTCGGGGGTGATCGTCGCCGGCGTGAAGGTGGCCTCGCAGACTCCGGCGATCCGCAGCGGCCAGCGCATCATCTTCCTCACGCTCGACGACGCGACCGGCCCGGTCGAGGTCACGGTGTTCGAGTCGGTGCAGCCCAGGGTCGCGAAGACGGTGTTCCACGGATACGCGCTCGCGGTCGCGGGGGAGCTCCGCCGAACCGGGGTCGCAGGGGTGAGCGTGGTGGCCGAGGAGGTCTGGGACCTCTCGGTCCTGCACCGAGCCCGGGGCGAGGGTCGGTTGCGCGAGGCGCTCCGCGGCTGGGCGGCTCCGGGCTCGAACGCTCCCGCCCCCGGCGCCGGGCCGCGAGCCCTCTGGCACGCGAGCCCCGGCTCCGCGGGATGATGACGACATGACCGATCCACCGGGGGCACTGCCGAGCGAACGAGCAGCCGAACCGATCCTTCACGCCGACCTCGACGCGTTCTACGCCTCGGTCGAGGCGCTGAAGGACCCGGCGCTCGCCGGGAAGCCGGTGATCGTCGGCGGGGTCGGGGGGCGCGGCGTCGTGAGCTCGGCGTCCTACGAGGCCCGTGCATACGGGGTGCGCTCGGCGATGCCGACCGTGCGCGCTCGCAGGCTCTGCCCCGACGGCATATTCCTGCCCCCCGACTTCGAGGCGTACCAAGCTCATTCGAACCGCTTCCGCGAGGTGTTGCTCGCTCACACCCCTCTCGTCGAGCCCATCTCGCTCGATGAGGCCTTCCTCGACGTGGGCGGGGCGTCGATGCTGTTCGGGACCCCACGTGCGATCGCGGCGCGCATCAGGGCCGAGGTCGAACGTGAGGTGGGGGTCACGTGCTCGGTCGGCGTGGCGCCGACGAAGTTCGTGGCCAAGCTCGCGAGCGACCACTGCAAACCGAACGGCGAGCTCGTCGTGCCCGCCGACGACGTGCTCGCGTTCCTCGAGCCGTTGCCGGTGGGCCGCCTGTGGGGTGTGGGGGAGAAGACCGGCGAGGTGCTCTCGCGCTTGGGCGTGCGGACGATCGGCGACCTCGCGGCCACGCCCGAGCCGATCCTCGCCCGCCTGCTCGGCGAGCAGCACGCCCGGCACCTGTCGCAGCTCTCCCACGGCATCGACGCTCGCGACGTGGTGCCTTACGAGGCGCCGAAGTCGGTCGGTCACGAGGAGACCTTCGACCACGATCTCGACGACGACGAGACGCTGCTCCGCGAGTTGCTCGCGCTCTCGGGCCGGGTCGCATCGAGGCTCCGCGCCGACGGTTACCAGGCGCGCACGGCGACGTTGAAGGTCCGCCTCGCCACGTTCACCACGCTCACGCGTTCGAAGACCCTGGCCGATGCGACCGACGTCGGTGCGGACCTCTACCAGACGGTCTCCGAGCTCTACCGGAACCTGCCGGGGGAACGGCACCGGGTGCGCCTGCTCGGCGTGCAGGCAAGCGGGTTGGTGCCCGCCGGTGCGGAGCAGCTCGTTTTACTTCGCGGGGAGCGTTGGGGCGACGTCGAACGGGCCGTCGACCGCATCGAGCACCGCTTCGGCCGCGGCGCGGCGACCCCGGCGTCGTTGCTCGATCGCACCCGGCGCTCCCCGCCCGACCCGGCGCCTGGGTTCCCAGGTCCGGAAGCCTCCCTATAATCGGAGGGTCGGGGGAACCCCGCCACGGACCGAAGGAGCCCTCGCCGGAGGAAGCCGGATGCCCCTGAGTGAACACGAACAGCGCATCCTCGACGAGATCGAGCGCCGGCTCGCCGAGGACGATCCGAAGCTCGTCGAGCAGGTGGGCCGTACCGACCTGTACACCCACCTCGCCCGGCGCATCCGCCTCGCCGCGATCGCGTTCGTGCTCGGGTGCGTGCTCCTGCTGCTGTTCGTGGTCAGCGCCTGGATCGCGGCCGTCGGGTTCATCATGATGATCGGCTCGGCCATGCTGATCTACCGGTACCTCGGGCAACTCGGCCGCGATCAGATCCGCGCGATGCAATCCGACGGCGGCTCGTTCACGGGCATCATCGGACGGCTCGCGTCACGGTTCCGGCCGCCCGCATCCTCCGACGACGGCTAGCGGGCTCCGCGGCATAGCCCGTTCGGATGGTTCCGCGACCATCGTGACCTCACGGCTTGCCGCCCTCCCCGGCGCTGTTGTACAACGGGTGTCCCCTTCCCCCTGGGCGCGAAGTCGTCGGCCGGTGCACCGAACCGTCCTTCGGCGATCCGTGCCGATGGCGAGATCGACGACGGACGAGACCGAGGGGACACGCGAACAGGATGGAGGGATTCACCACCCACCAGGCCTGCAAGTTCACCGGCTGCACGCCTCGCCAGCTCAGGTACTGGGACCAGATCGGGCTGGTGCAACCATCCGTCCAGGGGACCGGAGGCCGTCCCGGGGTGCCCCGCCTCTACGCGTTCCGCGACCTGGTCGCCCTTCGGGTCGTGAAGTCGCTCCTCGACGGCGGCATGTCGCTGCAGCGGGTCCGTCGGTCGTGGGAGTTCCTCAACGACAAGGCGGGCATGGACAAGCACCTGTCCGAGGTGAAACTCGTCACCGACGGCCAGAGCATCTTCAAGATCTGCCGCCGCGACGGGGAGGTCATCGACGCGCTCCGCGAGGGGCAGATGGCATTCTTCGTGGCGATCGACGACATCGCGAGCGGGGTCGAGACCGACGTGCGTCAGTTCCGCGAGGACCGCGAGCGATTCGTGCGAGCGTTGAGGGAGGCCGCCGCGCAGACGGTGACCGGCACCAGGTAGTTCCGAGCCGGGCGTGTCCTCGCGTCAGGGCCGTCGGTAGGGGCCGGTCAGGCGCTGCACCCAGCCCGCCTGGCGCCGCATCTCCTTGACCACTGCGCGGGAGGACCGGGTCGCGACCTCTGCGTCCGCCACGCCGGGATCCCACGCGGCGTACGCCGCATCGGTCGTGACCTGGGTCAGCCGGGCGAGGTCGCCGTCGCGCAGCGTTCCCGTGGCTTCCACGGTTCGCCGGTACTCCTCGAGCGTCTGGCCGGGCAGCCGCGGGTGCCCGAGGTCGGCCGCGCGTTCGGTGAACACGTCGTACGTGGCCAGGATCAGGCTGCGCGGGACCCCCGCGGCCCGGCGCAGCCGCCGGCGGCGGCGCCATGCCCTGGCCGGCGGGACGACGGCCAGCCCCACGACGAGCGCGACCAGACCGGCGAGCCCGGCGTTGCGGGCCGAAAGGGGACCGGGACCGGGCGCCGCGTTCGCGACGCCGATCAACAGCGGCTCCCCGGGACCTCGGATCGGGCCACGCCCGGCGATGCCCTCCCGCTCGGCAGCGGTGAGGCCGAAGGGGTTCTCCAGGTCGTAGACCGGTCCCCTCGGATCGCGTCCCTCGGTCGGAGCGCACGGGGAGCCGTCGGCGTTCACGCAGGGCTCCTCGCTGTCGGGGTCGAGATAGGGATAGGCGACCAGGTTCTGGCGGTTGGGGGTCGGCTCGAACGGCACCCAACCGTAGGACGGGAACAGCACCTCGACCCACACGTGCAGGTTGTGGTTGGTGACGACGAACCGATCGGAGGAGCCCTTGATCTCTCCCGGGGTGAATCCCACGGCCAGCCTCGCGGGGATGCTCAGTGTGCGGAGCATCGTGGCCATCGTGGCCGCGAACTGCTGGCAGAACCCCCGCTTCGTGACGGTCAGGAACTCCACCATCGCCCGTTCGCTCGACGAGGCGGGCACGTCTTCGTCGTAGGTGAACTCGCTGGTATCGGTGAGCCGTTCCTGGATCGCGATGATCTTGTCGTACATGGTCGCGCCCGAGCCGAGCGTCCATCGCGCAGCCTCGTTCCCGATCTCCTCCGGCAGATCGGGCGGCACGAGGGTGTACCGGACACCGCCCTGGGTCGCGGTCGGCTGTTCCTGACGCAGCTCGTCGGGGGTCGGCTGGACGACGTCGGCGGTCACGGAATACGTGACGCCCTCGCCGAGGCCCTCGTCGATGGCGATCGAGCCTCCCTCGGGATCCCACCGCATGCCGTCGATCGGCGCCGTGGTCGACAGCGGGGGATGAGGCATCGGGAGCCAGGGAAGATCGAGCTCACCGGTCGTCGTGAACGTCACCTCGGTCGTCTTCTCGGTCCGGTCGGCGGGCGCTGAGGAGACGAGCTGTCCTCCCGGCACCACCGGCACGACCGGCGGATCGGCATCCGGTCTCCAGACGCGGCCGTCGAAGTTCGGAAGGGCGACGAGGCGCCAGTACCGCCCCACCTCGGTCTCCACCTCGAAGTAGGGAACCTGGTCGTCGCGCTGCAGCCCGTTCTGCACCGAGACGAGCGGGTCGATCCGGAGCCGGTCGTCGCCCGGGGTCGAGAAGTCGATCACCCCTTGCGATCCGAAGCCCGGAACGACGATCGGGGCCAACGCGGCGACCATGACGGCCCCCGCGGCGACACGCCTCGCGCCCCGCCCTGCCGCGACGTCGAGCCGGGCGGCCCGGCCGGGGCCGGTCCAGACTGGACCCCAGCCCTGCACGCGCCGGAGTCCGTCCGCGAACAGCATGGCGGCGGCGGCGGCTAGGAACAGCAACCCGAAGATCGGCCTGATCACGTCCTCGAGCACGGAGTCGGCGAACCCGACCAGGGCGATGGGCGGCATCAACGCGAGCAGCGGGCTGCCGGCCCGAAACGCCAGGGAATGCGCAGCGAAGACCGCGGCCCACACCCCTGCCACGCCCGCCAGCATCAACGGCCGCAGGGGCGGGGCCGGCGCGACCTGCACCCTCGCTTGGTCGCCCACGCGGGCTGCTGCATCGAGCGCTGCCCGGAGCGTCTCGGCCGTCGGGAGCCCGAACCATGTCGTGTCGGGGAAGACGAGCAGCCCGATCGCGATCGAGAAGCCGATAAGGCTCGCGATCGAGGCGAGCACGAGGCTCCGGCGCTCCAGCAGGGTGGCGATCACGGCGGAGATCACGCCCGCGAGGAGCAGGCGGAGGGTCGGGCCGTTGCCCTCGAAGACCCGCCCGAGGGCGAGCGCCGACGCCGCGGCGACGAGCGCGGTCGCCACGCCGGCGGTCAGACGCTGCGTGCGAGCGGACGTTCCCTGGGTGCGTGCCATCGTTCCTTCAACGTCGTCGAGGGGGTCAAGACGATGCAGTCCCATCCGGCGCGGGCGAACGCCAGCGTCGCCTGGGTCGCACGACCCTCGAGCTGGGCGGCGCGTCCGGGCGGGAGGCTCGGCGGATCGACCGGGTGCACGAGGACCACGAGCTTCGGGCCGAACCCGGCCCCGGCGCGGATCAACGAGGGGAGTTCCCCGGGCGCGGGCGGCGCGGCCACGTACACGAGGGAGGTCTCGGCCGAGGCGCCGGTCCGTAGGTGCGCCAGCGACGGGCCGACCGAACGTGCCGAGGCGTGTGTGATGCCCGCGAGGGCGTCGAGGAGCCGTTCCTCGCTGACGCCCGCGGGCGGCGCTTCCGTCGTGCCGAGGCGGAGCCCGAATCCCCTCCGCGCGAGCTGCACTCCGAGCGTGGCCGCCACCGACACGGCTCGCTCGAACGCCGGTGAACGGGAATGCCCCAACGTATGTCCTCGATTGTCGAGGAAGACGAGTCCCGTGGCGCGCTTGGACGACTCGTCCTGCCGGATCATCAGGTCGCCGGTGCGAGCGACCGATGGCCAGTGGATGCGGCGCAGGTCGTCGCCGACCTGGTACTGCCGCATCGTGTAGTACTCCTCGCCGGTGCGGAACAGCTGCCGGGCCCGCGCGGCCCCCCAGTTCGGTCCGAGCCCCTGGTCGGGGTCGGCGAACAGATCCTCGATCTCCGGCGTGACGAGCAGCTCGTCGATCTCATCGAACTCCAGACGCTGGCGCGTGAGCGCGAAGGGATCGGTGACATCGACCGAGAGCGGCCCGAGCCGGTAACGCCCGCGCGTCTGCGGCAGCACCGAATAGGCGACCCGCTCGTGGTCCCTGGCAGGCAGACCCGAGACCACGAGCCTGGCGGGCCGGCCGAGGTCGGCGGGCAGCCGGTCCTCGAGCATCAGGAACGGCGAGGGAACAGGAGCCTCGTTCTCGATCTCGAGCTGCACCGTCACCCTGGTTCCCGGCGGCACGCGGACGTCGGAGAGCCGGCGTCGGATGCGGAGTCTCGTTCGCCCCCACCGCACGAACGCCCCGGAGAGGAACGGTAGCGCCACGAGGCCGATGCCGACGACCTCGATGCCCGAGGAGCCCACGATCCGCGCCGCGACCCACATCGCCAAGCCGGCACCGAAGACGACGAGCCCCCGGCCCGACGGCATCAGGGGTTCTCCGCCACCGGGACCGCCACCTCGTCGAGGATCTCCTCGAGCACCACGTCTGTGGATCGACCCGTCATCACGGCATCGGCCGTCACGATGATGCGGTGCGCCAACGCCGGCACGGCCAGCGCCTTGACGTCGTCGGGGATCACGAAGTCGCGTTCGTCGGCCGCCGCGAAGGCCCGCGCCGCTCGAAGGATCATCAGCGACGCCCGCGGGCTCGCGCCCAGGTAGACGTCGCCGTGACGCCGGGTGGCCTCGACGATGTCGACGATGTAGCGGCGGAGCGCGGGCGCCACGTGCACCCGCCGTGCTTGATCGATCATCTCGGCGACGCCCGGGGCGTCGTTCACCGCCGAGATCTCCTCGAGCGGGCGCGCTTCGGTGGTGTGGCTGTCGAGGATCTGCGCCTCGATGTCGGCGCTCGGATACCCGATCGACAAGCGCATCATGAACCGGTCGAGCTGTGCCTCGGGCAGCGGATACGTTCCCTCGTGTTCGATCGGGTTCTGCGTCGCGATGACCATGAACGGGGTTCCGAGCGGATGGGTCTCGGTGTCGATCGTGACCTGACGCTCCTCCATGCACTCCAGCAGCGCCGACTGGGTCTTCGGCGACGCGCGATTGATCTCATCGCCCAGCACGATGTTCGCGAAGATCGCACCCGGCTTGAACTCGAAGTCGCGCTGTTCCTGGTTGAACACGTTCACGCCGGTCACGTCGGTGGGCAACAGATCCGGCGTGAACTGGATGCGCCGGAACGAACAGTCGATCGACCGAGCGATCGACTTGGCGAGCATCGTCTTGCCGACGCCGGGCACGTCCTCGATCAACAGATGCCCTTCGCCGATCAGCGCGACGAGTGCGAGTCGGATCTCGGCGTGTTTGCCGCGCACGACCCGCTCGACGTTCGCCTCGATCTCGTGGAAGCGAGCGGCGAACCGCGTCCAATCTTGGGAGCGTTCCTCGACCTCCAAACAACACCTCCGACTCGCCGCGCGGCTCCGACAGGGGCAACCCGGTCATGGTACGCCAGATGCCGTGGAAGACAGAGGTCCGTCCCGCGCCTCCGCGACCGGGAGGGAGGCCGCGATCGACGGCGATGGGTGTCGGCGACCGGGCCGGGATCCGCGGACGCCCCGCGCGGCCCCTTCGCAACTCCAGGCATCGCGTGCGGCCCGGCCGCCGCTCGAGAGATTACACCGTTGTGATTCTGCGTGTCGAGACCTCCTGCGCGGCGAGCCGCCGGTAGACTTGCCGCCATGGGACGTGCGCTCGTCCTCAACGCGACCGACCTGCCGCTGGCGGTCGTGCCGGCGCGCCGTGCAGTGGTGCTCGTGCTGAAGGAGAAGGCCGAGGTGGTGCTCTCCAACGGCATGATCTTCCACTCGGAGCATCTCGTGCTCGAGGCGCCCTCGGTCGTGCGCCTGCGGCGATACGTCCGCGTGCCCTACCGGCCGCACGCGCCCCTCACCCGCAGGGCGGTCTTCGCTCGCGACGAGTGGGCCTGTCAGTACTGCGGGTCCACGGCCGAGAACCTCGATCACGTCCTGCCACGGTCCCGAGGGGGCATACACGCATGGGAGAATGTCGTCGCGGCCTGCCGCCGGTGCAACGCGAAGAAGGAGGACCGCACGCCCGCCGAGGCCGGCTTCCGACTGCGACGCCAGCCCTATGCGCCGCGTGACGGCTTCCACCTCACGCTCGGCCATCTCGAGCCGGGCTGGGAATCCTTCCTGATCTAGACCCGACCGGCACCCGCCCCGAGCCGCCGTGCCGATCCGGTGCGGCTCAACGACCCTGCCATCCCTTCGACGCCGTCGTGACCCGGGAGACCCGGGCGTCGAACACATGTTCACGTTGACGTGGTGGAGGGTTGGTGGCATAAACGTGTGGCTCAGTGGAGGAAAGGGGAGGAGGCGTGGCCGAACTGCTCGGCACGCACAGCTACCAGCTCGACCCGAAGGGCAGGGTCTCGCTCCCGGCGAAGTTCCGGGCCGCGTTCGTCGACGGCTGCTGGATCACCGTGGGACAGGACCGCTGCCTCTACGTCTTCCCCAGGGCCGAGTGGGAGCGGCGCTCCGACGAGGTCGCGTCTTCACCCCTTTCCGACGCGGACGGCCGGGCATACTCGCGCCTGTTCTTCGGCTCCTCCGAGGAAGCGAAGCTCGACGGGCAGGGGCGGGTGACGATCCCGCAGCGAGTGCGCGAGGCCGTCGGCATCGACAAGGAAGTCGTGGTGCTCGGCGTGCGTGATCGCATGGAGGTCTGGGATCGCCAGACGTACGAGAGCTACACGCAGGGCTTCGCCGACGCGTACCAGACCGGTGCGCTCGATCCCAGGAGGTAGCGCGCACATGGCGACGACCGATCCGGATGCCGCCGAGCAGACGAAGCTCGGCACCGAGGTGCGGCAGAGCCTGTCGCTGATCGGCATGACGGCGTTGACGTTGCTCGTCTCGATCGGCATCGGCATCCTCGCCGGGCAGTTGGGTTGACGTGGATGAACGGCGCCGGGTCGGCGGTCCGCCTCATGAACCGGTCATGGTGGCCGAGGTCCTGCACTTCCTGGTCGGCGGCGTCCCCAGGGCCACGGTCGTGGACATGACGCTCGGCGCCGGCGGGCACACGCATGCGCTGCTGGCCGCCGGCGTCGGGAACGTGATCGGGATCGACCGCGATCCGGATGCGCTGGCCCTGGCCCACGAAGGGCTGGCGCCGTTCGGCGAGCGGTTCCGTTCGGTCCGCACGACCTTCGCGGAGGTGGACGCCGGGGTCACCGGCGGACCGGTCGACGGGGTGCTCTACGACCTCGGCGTCTCGTCGATGCAGCTCGACACCCCCGAGCGCGGCTTCGGCTATCGAGCCGACGGGCCGCTCGACATGCGGATGGCCGGCGCGGGCGTCGACGAGCCGTCGGCCGCCGACCTCTGTAACACCTTGCCCGAAGGCGAGCTGGCGGACCTGATCTTCGAGCTCGGCGACGAGCGCCGGTCGCGCCGCATCGCGCGCGCGATCGTGCGCCGGCGGCCGATCACGACCACCGACCAGCTCGCCGGAGTGATCGTGGGCGCCGTTGGACGACGACCGGGGGGCCCCCACCCCGCGCGTCGCACGTTCCAGGCGCTCCGCATCGCGGTCAACCGGGAGACCGAGGAGCTCGCCGCCTCCCTGCCTCAGGCGGCCGGGCTCCTCGCTCCCGGGGGCCGCGTGGTGACGATCGCGTACCACTCCGTGGAAGACCGCATCGTCAAGCGGGCCTTCCGCGACGACGACCGTCTCACGGTGTTGACCAGGAAGCCCGTCCGTCCCTCCGATGAAGAGGTCGCGCGCAACCCACGGTCGCGCAGCGCGATCCTGCGGGCCGCCGAACGTGCCGAGGCGGCGGCGTGAGCATCCCGGCCAGACAGCTCCCTCCACCCAGTGCCGCGGAACGTGAAGCGCCGGTGACGCGGCGCCCCGCGGCGCGCCCGATCCCCTCCACCCCTCCCCAGCGTCGGGCGCGCCGCGGGTCCACCCCCGCGTTCTGGGTCCTTGCCGCGGTCGTCGTCTCCTCGCTCGTGTTCACCGTGGTCGCCCTGAACGCGGTCGTCGTGGACGCGACCTACCGGACGACCGCCGTGCAGAGCCAGGTCCGGCGGTTGCGCGAGGTGAACGATGAGCTGGGCGTCGAGGCCGCTCGCCTCTCATCGCCCTCCCGCATCGGGGAATGGGCCGACACGGTGGGCATGGCCGTGCCGGCCCCGGGGGATTCCGTGATCCTGCGAGTGCCCGGCGAACGCCCCGACACCTCGGGCGCGCAGGGCGACGGCGCATGAGGCGCCCGCCGGTCACCAGGCTCGTCGCGATGCTGGCCCTGATGCTGCTGGCGTTCGCGGGGATCGTGGTGCGGCTGGCATCCCTGCAGGTGCGTGACAATCCGGAGCTCGAGGCGCTGGGCCTGCAGCAACGCGTGCGGTCGATCACGCTGCCTGCCGCGCGCGGCGAGATCGTCGATCGCTCCGGCGTGCCGCTGGCCGTGTCACGCGAGGCGCGGGACATCTACGTCGATCCGAGCTACGTCGTCGACCCCGAGGGCGAGGCGGAGACGATCGCGGAGGTGTTGGATCTGCCTGCGCGAGAGGTGCGGCGAGCGCTGGAGGGCGACGGCACGTTCGTCTACATCGACCGCCAGGTCGACCTGGAGGTGGCCGAGGACCTCGAGGCCCTCGCGCTGCCGGGCATCGGCTTCCTCGAGGTGGCGGAGCGCTACTACCCGGCCGACGTGCTCGCGGCCCAGGTGCTCGGGTTCGTCAACATCGACGGGGAAGGGGCGGCCGGGCTCGAGAGCGCCTTCGACGACGAGCTCGCCGGCACCCCGGGGGAGCGGACGGTCGAGCTGTCGGCCGACGGTCTCGCGATCTCGACGGGCCTGGACCGGACGGTCGAGCCCGTTCCGGGGTCGACGGTCCAGACCACGCTGGACCGGCAGATGCAGTACATGGTCCAGGCGGCCCTGGAACGCGCGGTGAGGGCGAACGGCGCGCTGGGCGGCACGGCGGTCGTGATGGATCCAACGACCGGCGAGGTGCTCGCCATGGGGACCTACCCATGGTTCGACCCCAACGACTTCGGTGACGCTCCGCTCGAGGCGATGCGCAACCGCGCCGTGACCGACGCCTTCGAGCCGGGCTCGGTGAACAAGATCATCACGGCCGCCGCGGCCCTCGAGACCGGCGCGGTCTCGTTGCAGCGCCGGTTCGCCGTTCCGGCGAGCATGGAGGTCGGCCCGTTCACGATCCGCGACTCGCACGTTCACCCGGTGGAGTCGATGACGATCGGCGACATCATCACCGAGTCGAGCAACATCGGAGCCGCCTTGATCGCCGAACAGGTTGGGAGCGTGACCCTCGACTCCTTCATGAGGAAGTTCGGCTACGGACGGGCGACCGGGATCGGCTTCCCCGGCGAGGCGTCCGGCGTGCTCCTGCCGGGAGACCGATGGGACGATGTGATCCGGGCGACGGTCTCCTACGGCCAAGGCATCTCGGTGACGCCCCTGCAGCTGGCGAACGTCTACGCGACCATCGCCAACGAGGGCGTGTGGAGGCAGCCGAAGCTCGTGCGGGGGTTCGAAAGGCCCGACGGCACGTTCGATCGGGCGTCGACGCGGAAGGATCGGCGGGTGATCCGCCCCGATACGGCGGCGCTGCTCACCCGGATGCTCGCGGCGGCCGTGGAAGAGGGGACCGGGGTGAACGCGCAGATCCCCGGGTACCAGGTGGCGGGCAAGACCGGAACCTCACGCAAGCTCGAGGCCGGGCGGTACGTGCAGCGCTACCACGCGTCGTTCGCGGGGTTCCTGCCCGCCGCCGACCCTCGCGTCGTGATCGCGGTCTCGATCGACGAGCCCCGCACGGTCTACGGCGGCCTCGCGGCCGCGCCGCTGTTCCAGGAGATCGCGCGCTACGCGATCCAGCGTCTCGCGATCCCCGCCGCACCACCGGTGGCACTTCCGCCGCACGCGGGAACGTCCTGATGGCTACCGGCCGGAGGCCGGGAGCACGGGTAAGCTCCGAACCGGTGTCTTCCCCTCCTGGTTCCCCCTCGAAGGTGTCCTCGCCTGCGTTCCCGCCGATACCGCTGTCGGCGCTCGTCGAGGCCGTGCCGGCGGCCGTGACGCGCGGCGATCTCGCCGTGTCCATCCTCGACGTGGCGTACGACTCTCGTGCGGCCGGAGCCGGCGCCGTGTTCTTCTGCGTGCCAGGCGGATCGGTGGACGGGCACGACTACGCGCGGGACGCACTCGATGCCGGGGCCGCCGCGATCGTGGTGGAGCGCTGGCTCGATCTGCCCGCCACCCAGGTATGCGTGCCCTCCGTGCGTGCGGCGATGGGGCCGATCTCGGCCATCGCGTTCCGCGACCCGGCGGCCGGCATGACGATGCTCGGGGTGACCGGGACGAACGGGAAGACGACGGTCACCCATCTCTTGGAGGCGATCGTGCGCCGGGCCGGCCAGCGACCGGGGATGATCGGCACGACCGGCGCCCGTGTCGACGGGGCCCTCGTGCCCCTCGACCGGACGACACCGGAGGCCCCCGACCTGCACCGGCTGCTCGCTCGCATGCGGGAAGCCGAGGTCGAGGTCGTGGCGACGGAGGTCTCGTCCCACGCCCTCGATCAAGACCGCGTCGGCGGTGTGATGTTCGACGCGGTCGCGTTCACGAACCTGTCCCAGGATCATCTCGATTACCACACGTCGATGGAGGAGTACTTCTCGGCGAAGGCCGACCTCTTCACGCCGTCGCACGCCCGGCGAGGCATCTCGAACGCCGACGACCCCTGGGGCCGGCGGCTCGCGGTGTCCGCGACGATCCCGGTCTCGACGTTCTCGGTGGCGGCCGGATCGGATCTGCGAGCGACCGACGTGCACGTGTCGCGGACGGGGCTGGAGTTCCGGGTCGACGAGCTGCTGGTCCGTTCCCGGTTGCGGGGCGGGTTCAACGTCTCGAACTGTCTCGCGTCGATCGCCCTGGCCAGGGCCGCGGGGCTGGACGACGACGCGATCCTCGCGGGCATCGCCGACGTGAGCGAGGTCCCCGGCCGCGTCGAGCCGATCGAGGAGGGGCAGGAGTTCCTGGTGGTGGTGGATTACGCGCACACGCCGGATAGCATCCTCGGCGTGCTGCAGGCCACGCGCCCGCTGACATCGGGCCGGCTCATCGTCGTGTTCGGTTGTGGGGGGGACCGCGACCGCGCCAAGCGACCCCTGATGGGGAAGGCCGCCACATCGGCGGCAGATCTGACGGTCGTCACCAGCGACAACCCGCGCTCGGAGGACCCGCTCGCGATCATCGCCGAGATCGAGCGGGGCGCCACCGAAGGCGGTGGCGATTACGTGATCGAGCCCGACCGGCGAGCCGCGATCGATCGCGCCGTCGCGACGGCGGAGCCCGGCGATGCCGTGGTGATCGCCGGCAAGGGTCACGAGCGCTACCAGGAATTCGCGGACCGCACGATCGAGTTCGACGATCGCGAGGAGGCTCGGCGCGCCCTTCGGTCGCTCGGGGGTTCCAGATGATCGCGCGGCCGCTCTCGACGATCGCCGGGGAGGTCGGCGGCAGGCTCGTCGGAACCGACGCACAGGTGACCCACGTGGTCACCGACTCCCGGGTGGCGCGACCCGGCGCCCTGTTCGTGGCGCTCAGGGGCGAACGTGCCGACGGAGCGGACTACCTCGACGACGCCTTCCGCGCCGGCGCGGTGGGAGCGATCGTGCCCGAGGGAACCGCATCGGCCGGCCCGGCCATCCTCGTCGGCTCCACCGACGCGGCGCTCGTCAGGCTCGGTGCCGCCGAGGCGAGGCGGCTGACCGCACGCGTCGTGGCCGTGACCGGCGCCAACGGGAAGACCAGCACGAAGGACATGACGGCGGCGGTCGCCTCGGTGAGGTTCGTCACCCACGCGAGCCCCGGCTCGTTCAACAACGAGATCGGTCTGCCGATGACCCTGCTCGGCGCGACCGCCGAGACCGAGGTGATCGTCGCCGAGATGGGGGCGCGGCGCAAAGGCGACGTCGCCGCTCTGTGCGAGGTCGTGAGGCCGTCGATCGTCGTCGTGACCAACGTCGGGCTCGCGCACCTCGAGATCTTCGGGTCGTGGGACGCGATCGTGGAGGCCGCGGCCGAGCCCGTTGAGGCCCTCGCGCCCGACGGGTGGGCGGTGTTGAACACCGACGACCCGGTCGTCGCCGGGCTCGGATCGCGTCACACGGGCCGCGTCATGACCTTCGGCGAACATCCGGGCGCCGATGTGCGCGCCGCCGACGTCTCGATGGGCAACCACGGCGCGGCGTCGTTCACGTTGCAGACCGACGAGGGCCGCGCGCCGGTCACGCTCGCGGTCGCGGGTGAGCACATGGTGCCCGACGCGCTCGCGGCCGCTGCCGTCGGGTCGATCCTCGGCGTGCCGCTCGACGAGGTGGCGCGGGCACTGTGTTCGGCAACGGTCTCCCGCTGGCGCATGGAGACGTTCTCGACGCCCGGCGGCGTCGTGGTGATCAACGACGCGTACAACGCGAATCCCGAGTCGATGGCCGCTGCCCTGAAGGCGGCGCGGGCGATGGCACGGGGGGGTCGCATGATCGCGGTGCTCGGACACATGGCCGAGCTGGGACCGATCGCCGACGAGGAGCACGAGCGGCTCGGCGACCTCGCGGCGCGGCTCCGCGTCGACCGGCTCGTCGCCGTCGGCGAACCCGCGAGGCTGATCGCGATGGCTGCCATCCGCGAGGGCTTGCGACCCGACGACGTCGCCGCGTACGACCATGCCGGCGACGCCCTGAGCGACGTGCGCGCCCACGCGCGCCCCGGCGACGTGGTACTGGTGAAGGGATCCCGCGTCGCCGGACTCGAGTCGCTGGCGGAGGCGCTGCGGTGATCTCCATCCTCGTGGCGGGCGCGATCGGCTTGGCCGTCACGCTTCTCGGCACCCCCCTCGCGATCCGGGCGTTCACCGTCTGGGGATGGGGCCAGCGGATCCGCGAGGACGGTCCGCACACGCACATGGAGAAGATGGGCACGCCGACGATGGGAGGCATCGTGATCCTCGTCGGGCTGCTCCTCGCGTATCTCGCGGCCCGCGTCACGAGCGGAGCCCCCACCGTGGTGGGGCTGGCGCTGGTGATCGCGGTCGTCGGCTTCGGGCTGGTGGGGTTCCTCGACGACTTCATGAAGGTGCGGAACCGTCGCTCGCTCGGGCTCACGAAGGTCCAGAAGTTCGGTGGCACCGCGATCGTCTCGGTACTGTTCGGATGGATCGTGGCGCGGTCGAGCTCCCAGACCGGCATCTCGACCAACCTTTCCTTCATCCGCCCGACCGCGCTCGCGCTCGGCGTCTTCTTCCTGGTGTGGGTCTTCTTGATGCTGACCGCCTCCTCGCACGCGGTGAACCTCACCGATGGGCTGGACGGGCTCGCCGCCGGGTCGAGCGCCCTCGTGTTCGCCTCGTACGTGGTCATCGCGTTCTGGGAGTTCCGCCACCTGTGCGTGGGGGCGGAAGGCATCGCGAGACAGGGATGCTTCGATGTGAACGGCGCGGCGATGCTCGACAACGCCGTCGTCGCGTCGGGCATGATGGGGGCGTTGGCCGGTTTCCTGTGGTGGAACGCGGCCCCGGCGCGCATCTTCATGGGCGACACGGGCTCGCTCGCGATCGGCGGTCTGCTCGGCGCGCTCGCGATCACGACGAACACCCAGCTGCTCCTCGTCATCCTCGGTGGGCTGTTCGTGATCGAGACGATGTCGGTGATCCTGCAGGTGATCTCGTTCCGAGGGTTCGGACGGCGGATCTTCCGCATGTCGCCCATCCATCACCATTTCGAGCTGGCCGGCTGGCCCGAGTTCACCGTGATCGTGCGGTTCTGGATCATCGCGGGCCTCTGCGTCGCCGTCGGGCTGGGGCTGTTCTACGCCGACTTCATCCAGCGAGGCGGGCTCGAGTGAGCGGCCGGTTCGCCGGGCAGCGGGTCGTCGTCGTCGGCGCGGGTGTCGCCGGAGCTTCGGCCGCACGCGTGCTCGCCGCCGAGGGCGCGACGGTCCGCGTGACCGATGCCCGGCCCGAGTCGGAGCTGTCCACGGTGGCCGCGCTTCGCGAGGCCGGGGTCGAGATGCTGACCGGCGGCCACGACCCCTCACACCTCGACGGGGCGTCGCTCGTCGTGACCGGCCCGGGAGTGCCCATCCGTTCGCCGATCCTCGCCTGGGCCCGCGAGCGCAGCCTCCCGGTGTGGAGCGAGATGGAGCTCGGCGCTCGGCTCGCGGAGGTCCCCTACATCGCGGTGACCGGCACGAACGGGAAGACAACGACGACGGGCATGATCGAGGCCTGCCTGCGGGCCTGGGGCGTCGACGCGGTGGCCTGCGGCAACATCGGCCACCCGTTCCCGCAGGCCGTCCATGAAAAACACGAGGTGCTCGTCGTGGAGTGCTCCTCGTTCCAGCTGCGCATGCAGCGATCGTTCCACCCCCGGGTGTCGGTGCTGCTCAACCTCGCGCCCGACCACCTCGACGAGCACGGCTCGTTCGATGCGTATGCCGACGCGAAGGCGCGGATCTTCGCCCGCCAGGCGCGCGACGAGACGCACGTCGGCAATCGCGACGATCCCGCGGCGGCCGCACGCTCGTCGATGGCGGCGTGCGACGTGGTGTGGTTCCGGGCGGGTCGGCCGGGGGAGCGGGAGGTCGGCTTCGACGGCGAAGAACTCGTCGCGCATCTCACCCCCCAGCCCGAGCGTCTCGGTCGGGTCGTCGGCGGCGCGGGGTTCCGGGCCGACGCCGCGGCGGCCGCCGCGGCGTCGCTCGCGTTCGGCGCGACCCCCCGTGCGGTGCGCGACGGGCTCCGGGGGTTCGAGTCGGCCCCGCACCGAGGGCAGGTCGCGGCGATCGTCGACGGCGTGCGGTTCATCGACGACTCGAAGGCGACGAACGTCCATGCGGCCCTGGCCGCTCTCGGCGGCGTCGACGATGCGGTGCTGGTCGCGGGCGGCACGGCGAAAGGCGTCGACCTGTCGCCGCTCGTCGACCGCGCCGACCGGCTCCGGGCGGTCGTCGCGATCGGCGAGGCCGGGCCCGAGATCATGCGGGTGTTCGAGGGCGTGTTGCCGGCTCGGGCCGCCGCCTCGATCGAGGACGCGGTGCGAGCCGCGTTCGACCTCGCGCGGCCGGACGGCACGGTGCTGCTGGCGCCCGCGTGCGCCAGCTGGGACCAGTTCCGGGACTACGCCGAGCGCGGCGACCGGTTCGCGGCCGCGGCCCGGGGCCTGCGGCAGGAGGCGAGCGCCGGTGACCGGTGACCGATCCTCGCGCCGGGCATCCGCTGGCCGGCGGTGGAGGGTTCGGACAGCGGGGTCGTCCGCCCGACCGCGTCGATCGCGCCGCTCGCCGAATCTGCGGATCGTGCGCCAACCCGCCAGGGCAGACGCGATGCATGCCGCGCGCGTCAACATGCTGCTGCTGCTGGCGCCGACCGCGGTGCTCACGGTGCTCGGACTGGCGATGATCCTCTCGGCCGGCTCGATCTCGGCGGTCGAGGGGTACGGCACCAGCTTCTGGTACTTCAACCGCCAGCTCGTCTATGCCGCCGCCGGCGTCGTGGCGATGATCGTCGCGATCCGGCTTCCCCACACGGCGTGGCAACGGCTGGCCGTGCCGATGCTGCTCGTGCTGCTGCCGCTCATGGTGATCGCGCTGCATCCGTCGTCGGGCTCGTCGCTGTACGGCGCCTCGCGATGGATCGACCTGGGGCCGGTGACGCTGCAGCCTTCGGAGTTCGTGAAGTTCGCGATGGTGGCGTTCACCGCCACGGTGCTGACGAAGAAGTGGAGAAGGCTCGACGACCCTGCGCACCTGCTGATCCCGCTCGCACCCGTCGTGCTGGTGGTGGCGCTGCTCGTGATCCTGCAACGCGACCTGGGCAGCACGGTGATCATCTGCGGCTCGGTGTTCGTGCTGCTGTTCGCGGCCGGCGTGCGGCTGCGCTACCTCATCGTCACGGGCGCGGTCGCCCTCGCGGGCACCGCGTTCCTGATCTTCGGAGAGGCCTACCGTCGCACGCGGTTCGTCGATGCGTTCCTCGATCCATGGAGCGATCCCGACGGCGCGGGGTTCCAGCTGATCCAGGGCATGATCGCGTTCGGATCGGGCGGGTGGACCGGCGTGGGCCTCGGCGCGAGCCGGCAGAAATGGGACTACCTGCCGAACGCACACTCGGACTTCATCTTCGCGATCGTCGGCGAGGAGCTCGGCCTGCTCGGCGCGTTGTTCGTGCTGGCGATGTTCGCGTTGTTGCTCTTCGCGGGCATCCGAATCGCGATCGCTGCTCCCGATACGTTCGGCCGGCTGATGGCCGCCGGCATCACCGGGTGGATCGGGTTGCAGACGATCATCAACCTCGGAGCGGTCACCGGCCTGATGCCCATCACCGGCGTACCGCTGCCGCTCCTCTCGTTCGGGGGCACCGCGCTCGTCGTGACCCTCGGGGGGATCGGGGCGCTCGGTGGCATCGCGCGCGCGGGCGCGCGACGCGCACCACATGCATCGATCGGTCGCGCGGGCGCGACGCCGGCGAGGGCGAGACCGGCGAAGAGCAAGGTGAAGGCCGCTAGCGGGAAGGCGGTCCGATGAGGATCTTGATGTCGGGAGGCGGGACCGCCGGCCACGTCTTCCCGGCGCTGGCGGTCGCCGAGCGCCTGCGCGGATCCGGCCACGACGTGCGATTCGTCGGCTCGGCCACCGGGCAGGAAGCCTCGCTCGTGCCCGCCGCGGGGTTCCCGTTCCACCCCGTCCGCGTGGCTTCGGCGCAGACGCGCCTTTCGCTCCGTGCGGTGAAGGCGGTGTTCATGGCGCTCATCGCGGCTCGGGCGATCGGGCCGACCGTGCGCTCCGCCGACGTCGTCGTCGGGATCGGCGGCTACGCGAGCGCGCCGGCGATCCTCGCGGCACGACGCTGGGGGACGCCCATCGTGCTGATCGAGCAGAACGCCGTGCCCGGGGTGGTGAATCGCCTCGCGGCGCGGTGGGCACGGGCCGTCGCGACCACGTTCGAAGCCACGGCGGCGCGGCTGCCGGCGAGCGCCAACGTGGTCCGAACCGGGAACCCCGTGCGTCGCGAGATCGCGGCGGTGCCGGAGGAGCGTGCGCGCCGACGTGACGAGGCCATCCGGGCGTTCGAGCTCGATGGTGAGCGGCAGACGGTATCGGTCTTCGGGGGGAGCCAGGGTGCGCGCCAGCTCGACCGCTTGGTTGCCGGGGCGGCCGAGGAGCTTCGTGAGCGGCGGGACCTGCAGCTGCTGGTGGCGGCCGGTCCTGCACACGTCGCCGAGGTGGCCCCCGCGAGCGGGCCGTGGAGCCAGCTGCTGGTTCACGTGGAGGGGTTCATCGATCGTATGGATCTCGCGCTGGCCGTCTCGGACGTCGCGGTCGCAAGGGCCGGATCGGGAACGATCGCGGAGCTGGCGGCCGCGGGCGTGCCGTCGATCCTGGTGCCGTACCCTCATGCGACCGAGAACCATCAGGATGCCAACGCCCGCGAGGTGGAGCGGGACGGCGGAGCCCAGGTCGCGGCCGAGGCGTCGCTGACCCCCGGGTCACTGGCGGAGATCGTCTCGATCCTGCTCGCGGACGAGCCGCGTCGCGTGGCGATGCGCCGGGCCATGCTCGCGTGGGCGAGGCCACGGGCGGACGAACGCATCGCCGAGCTCGTGGTCGAGGTCGAGGCATGAGCCCCTACGTCCCGCCCTCCGGCAGCATCCCGACGTTGCCTGTGCCCACGCTCGACGGTGTCGGCCGCGTGCACTTGATCGGCATCGGCGGCGCCGGCATGCGCAACCTCGCGCGGCTGCTGCGGGCTCGAGGCATCGCGGTGTACGGCTCCGACATGAAACACTCGAGCGGACTCGACGAGCTGGAGCGGATCGGCGCCCACGTCTGGGTCGGCCACGACGCCGCGCGTTTGGGATCGCCGGACGTGGTGATCGTCTCGAGCGCGATCTCCGAGCAGAATCCCGAGCTCACGGTGGCACGAGCGCAAGGCATCCCGGTGTGGGCACGGCAACAGGCGCTGGCCGCCCTCGCCGCCGGACGACGGGCCATCGCGGTGGCCGGCACCCATGGCAAGACGACCACGACATCGATGATCGCGGTGATGCTCGAGCGCGCGGGGCTCGATCCCAGCTACCTGGTCGGCGGCGACATGAACGAGAGCGGCAGCGGTGCGAGGAGCGGCGGCGGGGACCTGTTCGTCTTCGAGGCCGATGAGAGCGACGGATCCTTCCTGCTCGCACGGCCGCACGTCGGGGTGGTGACCAACGTCGACGTCGACCACGTGGACTTCTACCCGGGCGGGCGCGCGGAGATCGAGTCGGCGTTCGAGTCGTTCGCGGCTCGCTCCGGCTGCATCGTGGCGTGCGGTGACGACCCCGGCGTCCGTTCGGTGCTTCGAGACGCGGGGGTGCGAGCGATCCGATACGGCGAGGCCGAGCAGAACGACCTCGTCGTCTCGGTCGACGAGCTCGGGCCGGCCGGCGCCCGCGGGCGGGTTCGCACCCCGGACGGTGTCGATGCGACCGTGCGTCTGCGCGTCGACGGGGCACACAACCTCTTGAACGCGGCGGCGGCGATCGGCGTCGGACGCGAACTGGGTGTGCCCCTCGAGACGGCGGCCGACGCCCTCGGCTCCTTCGCCGGCGTGCATCGCCGTTTCGAGCTTCGCGGCAGCGCGCGGGACGCGGACTTCTTCGATGACTACGGTCAGACCCCGGCCGAGATGGCCGTGACGATCGAGACCGCGCGACGCCGTTCACGGGGCCGTGTGATCGCCCTCGTGCAGCCGCACAGGTACTGGCGCGTGCAGGCGTTCTGGCGCGAGCTCGGCGCGAGCGTCTCCGGCGCGGACCTGGTGCTCGTGACCGACGTCTACGGCGCGGCACAGCAGCCGATCCCCGGCGTGACGGGCAAGCTGGTCGCTGACGGCGTGACGCTCGCCTCGCCCACCACCCCCGTCGTGTACCTCCCCCATCGCGCCGAGGTCGTCGACTACCTCGACCGCGAGGTGCGGCCCGGTGATCTCGTGGTCACGATGGGATGCGGCGACGTCTGGATGCTCGGCGACGCTGCGATCGAGCGACTCGGGGGAGAGGGATGAGCTCCCTCGCCCGAGCCGAGGCGATCCTGCGCGCAGCGTGCGGCGACCGGATCCGCACGGCGTTCCCGATGGCCCCGCTGACGACGTTCCGCATCGGCGGCCCGGCAGCCCTCTACCTCGAGCCGGAGTCCGAGGCCGACCTGGAGGCGGCCGCGCAGGCCCTGGCCGCCTCCGGCCTGCCGCACGTCGTGATCGGCAAGGGGTCGAACGTGCTGGTCTCCGACCGAGGGTTTGACGGCCTCGTGCTCCGGCTCGGGCGAGCCTACCGGTGGGCGGCGCGCCACGGCGACCGGCTCTCGGCAGGTGGGTCGATGCCGCTCCCGGCGCTGGCGGGGGTCGCGTTGCGGCACGGCCTCGCCGGCCTCGAGTTCGGGGTGGCGATCCCGGCAACGCTCGGAGGCTCCGTGAAGATGAACGCCGGTGCCCACAGCGGCGAGATCGCCGACGTGGTCGTCGACATCGAGGTCTTCCGGCTGAGCGAAGGCGTCACCGACCACGTGACCGCCGCGGATGCCGGATTCTCCTACCGTCGCTCCGCACTGCCGGCCGATGCCGTGGTCACGGCGGCGACGGCCGAGCTCGTTGTCGGTTCCGCCGCGGCGATCCGCGCGGCGATGGACGAGGCGCGTGCCTGGCGCAAGCGCACCCAGCCGCTGGCCGAACCCAACTGCGGCAGCGTGTTCAAGAACCCGCCCGAGGGCCATGCGGCGGCCCTGATCGAGGGATCGGGTCTGAAGGGCGCCCGTGTCGGCGGCGCGCAGGTGTCGACGAAGCATGCGAATTTCGTCGTGGCCGACGAACGGGCACGCGCGGAAGACGTGAAAGCGTTGATCGACCTCGTCCGGCGTGAGGTCGAGTCCCGCTCCGGCGTCACGCTGGAACCCGAGGTGCAGATGATCGGGGGCTTCGACCATGTCACCGGATGAGGCCGACACCCCGGGCTCGCAGGGCCCGCCCACCTCGGCAGCGCCGGCCGACGACGTCACCGACCGCGAAGATCGTTCGCTCGAGCGGGGACCCCGACGGGAACCGGCCTCCGTTCTGCGGATCGACGAGGCACGCCGTCGCCGCCTGCGCCCATGGGCGATCGCAGGTGCCGTGGGCATCGCGCTCGTGACGGGAAGCGTCTCCCTCAGCTACACCTCCATACTCGGTGCTCGCACGGTCGAGGTCGAGGGTGCACGGCGCCTCGCGCCTCGACGTGTGATGCGGCTCGCCGAGATCGAGGCGGGAACGAACGTGTTCCATCTCGATACCGGGGCCGCCGAGGCCCGGCTGGAGGCGGATCGCTGGATCCTCGATGCGACCGTCGCCACGGAACTGCCGGGCACGATCACGATCACGATCCGGGAACGTTCACCCGTGCTCGTGGTGGTCTCCGACGACGAGCGACGGCTGGTCGCCGCCGACGGGACCGTGCTCGGTCGAGCTCCCGGCACGGTCGCCCTCCCCGAGGTCCTGGCCGCTTCGGGCCAGTCGTTCGGGACGGCGGAGATCGCGAGCGTGGGCAAGGTCGTGCAGGCGATGCCTCCCGCCCTCCGCGTCCGTGTGCGATCGATCGCGGTGTCCGCGGGCGAGGTCTCGCTCGTGGTCGACGCCGGCGTCCAGGTTCGTTACGGGGCGGTCGTCGAGGCGTCCGCGAAGGCCCAGGCCCTTCGCGCCATCCTGGACTACGCCGACGAGCGAGCGCGGCCCCTGCTGTCCGTCGATCTCTCGTCGCCGGCTGCTCCGACGGCTCGGTTCGTCGGCTCCCAGCCGATCTCGATGGGGCCCGATCCCTCCGCCGACGTCGAGGTGACGTCGAACGGCGGAGCCCGCCGAGGTGGCGACGAGGACCGATCGGGCGGAACCGGGGAAACGGCTGACGATCCCGCACCCTCTCCCTGAGGCCGCGAGAACTGTCATCAGAAGGCACAATAGGGTTCGACCCTCGACTTGACGGACCTGTGCATCCTTAGTAGGTTGCTGAACTCTACGTCACGTAGATATAACAATCAGTGTCAAGTTGACGGTTATATCGCAACCGGACACGCGATCATCTCCCCAGGTAGAACGGGCCGGGGCCCGTGGAGGAAGGCAGGCAGATGGACGTTCCCCAGAACTACCTCGCCGTCATCAAGGTGGTGGGCATCGGTGGTGGCGGCGTGAACGCGGTGAACCGCATGATCGAGGCAGGCCTGCGGGGCGTCGAGTTCATCGCCGTCAACACCGACGCGCAGACGCTGTTGATGTCCGATGCGGAGGTGAAGCTCGACATCGGACGGGAGACGACCCGGGGTCTGGGGGCCGGCTCCGACCCGGACGTGGGCAAGGGCGCCTCCACGGAACACGCCGACGAGGTCGAGGAGATCCTCAAGGGCGCAGACATGGTGTTCATCACCGCCGGAGAAGGCGGCGGCACCGGCACCGGAGGTGCACCCGTCGTCGCCGAGATCGCGCGCGGCCTGGGGGCCCTCACGATCGGTGTGGTCACTCGCCCGTTCGGCTTCGAGGGGCGCAAGCGGGCCACGCAGGCCGACCTCGGCATCACCGAGCTCAAGAAGGCGGTCGACACCCTGATCGTCGTACCGAACGATCGGTTGCTGCAGGTGGCCGATCCGAACATGCCGATGGTCGAGGCCTTCCGCATGGCGGACCAGGTGCTGTACCAGGGCGTCGACGGCATCACCTCACTGATCACGACGCCCGGCCTCATCAACCTCGACTTCGCCGACGTCAAGTCGGTGATGTCCGGGGCGGGCTCGGCGCTCATGGGCATCGGGATCGGAAGCGGTGCCGACCGCGCGACGGAGGCGGCGAAGGGCGCGATCAGCTCGCCGTTGTTGGAGAGCTCGATCGACGGCGCCAAGGGTGTGCTGCTCTCGATCGCGGGCCCGACGGACCTGACGCTGCACGAAGTGAACCAGGCCGCCGACGCGATCACCAAGGTCGCCCACCCCGACGCCAACATCATCTTCGGCGCGGTCGTCGACGACGCCCTGGGAGAAGAGGTCCGCGTCACGGTCGTCGCGGCCGGCTTCGACAAGGTGGCGCCGAACGCGGCCGGCGGGAACCAGTTCGAGTCGCGCTTGTCGCGCCGGCTCGAGGAGCCCGTTCCCGGCGAGGGCGAGGGGGAGGGCCAGGGGACCCGCGAGCCGCTCCCGTCGATCCTGGCCGAGGAGGGCGACGAGGAGGGTGATGTCTTCACCACCGGTGAGCAGGAGGCGCGACCGTCGGTGTCGTTCGACGCCGAGGAGGATCTCGACATCCCCGACTTCTTGAAGAGCTGAACGAACGGTCCTCGCTCCGCCGGCCCCGCGAGGGACCTGGGGGCGGGGAGGTATCCCACGCGAGGAGGCGCCCTTCCCCCGCCTCTTGGCCGAGAGACCTCCCCGCCCCCGTTCGTTCCCGACGACGGCGCGCGCGCGAGGCGATCGAGGGCGGCCGGCCGGGCGTGGCACGATATCTGCATGCACGGCAGCCGGGACGAGGTGCTCGCCAACCTCGCGTCGATCCGACGGCGGATCGAACGAGCGTGCGTGCGGGCGCAGCGGGATCCCTCGTCGATCCGGCTGGTCGCGGCCGCGAAGACCCAGCCTCCCGAGCCGATCCGGTGGGTCGTCGAGTCCGGGGTCACGTCGATCGGGGAGAACTACGTGCGGGAGCTCCGCGACGTGCACGATGCGGTGCCGGGCGCCCGATGGCACTACATCGGCGCGCTGCAGACGAATTCCGCCCACCATGTGGCGGCCCTCGCCGACGTGGTCGAGACCGTGTCCGGGGTCCGCGCCACGGAGCGCCTGGCGCGCCGCTCCGCCGAGGCCGGAAAGACGATGGAGTGCCTGATCGAGGTCGACTTCACGGGAACGAGGGCCGGCGTGGCACCCCGTGACGTCTGCTCGTTCGCCGACCGCGTGGGCGACCTCCACGGGCTCGACCTGCGGGGCCTGATGACGATCCCACCGGCAGGAGCCACCGCCGAGGATGCGCGTCCCTGGTTCGTGGGGCTCCGCGAGCTGCGGGACCGCGTCGGAGAGAACCACCCCCGCGTGGTGGACTTGAGCATGGGGATGTCGTTGGATTACGAGGTCGCCGTTGAGGAAGGCGCTACGATGGTCCGCATCGGAACAGCGTTGTTCGGGCCGAGAGGGCGGGCGGGCGAGCGATGAACGGCGCCGACGCGGCCGAGGGAAACGAGAGGAACGGGAGATGGCCGGCGTGTGGAAGAAGACGCTGAACTACCTTGGGCTCGTCGAGGAGGACGAGGATTTCGTCGACGACATGCCCGAGGCCGAGCCCGCACCCGTGCGGCGGATGCGTCCCCAGGCCGTCCGTGAGGTGTCCGCGGAGGCCGAGGGGGTCGTGCGAACGATCGCCTCGCCGAGGCCCGTCTCGGCGGGCACGAGCTCGATCCACAAGTCCGAGCCGAAGCGCTTCAACGAGGCCCGGGAGGTCGCCGATCGGTTCAAGGACGGCACCGCGGTGATCATGAACCTGCAGTCGACCGAGGATGCGATCGCTCGTCGCCTCGTCGACTTCGCCAGCGGGCTCGTCTACGGGCTCGACGGCAAGATCGAGCTGGTGGCCAACCGCGTGTACCTGCTCAGCCCCGCCGACGTCGAGGTCTCGGCCGAAGAGCGCGAGCGCCTGGCCGGCACCGGGTTCTACAACCAGTTCTGAGCGCTCGCGCTCCGCAGGAACCGCACGCGGCGCTGCTGTTAGCCTCTCGACCCGATGATCCGGCTCGTCTGCGTCGCGCTCACGCTCCTCTGGGTGATCCTGCTGGTGCGCGTCATCCTGAGCTGGATCCAGCTCGCAGGGTGGCGACCACCGGCCACCGGTCCGCTACGCTCTGCCTACGAGCTGTTGTACGACGTGACCGAACCACCGCTGCGCGCGCTGCGTCGCATCCTTCCCCCGGCCGGTATGTTCGACCTCTCGGTCGTGGTGGCGTTCATCATCATCTTCGTGCTGCAGACGGCGTTGTGCCGCTGACGGGAGGGGCTCATGGGGAAGAAGGACAGGCAGACGGGTGAGGCGTCCGCGGCTCCGTCGTCGCGCCTGACGCCGATGGACATCCAGCAGAAGGAGTTCCGGGTCTCGCGTTTCGGGGGCTACAAGATGCGCGACGTCGACGAGTTCCTCGACCAGATCACCGACACGTTCTCGGCGATGTCCGCCGACATCGAGCGGCTCCGTGCCGGCGGCGCCGCCCCGGTCGTGGGTTCGCCCGACCTCGACGACGTCTCCAGGCAGGCGGACGAGATCATCGCTCGCGCTCGCGCCGAGGCGACGCGCATCGCCGCCGAAGCGCGTGCCGGCGCCGGTGCGCTGGCAGCCGCGGCCGGACCGAAGGATCGAACGGCCGTGAACGCCTTCATCGTCCGCGAACGGGAGTTCCTGCAGTCGCTCGCCGGGCTCGTGCAGGAGCATGCCGAGACGGTCAAGGACATGGCGAGGTCGTCGCGTCGCCCTCCGACGACCGCCGCGGCTGGCGAGAGCGCCACGGCGACTGCGACGTCCGATGCGGCCACGGCTCCCGAGACCGCCGTCTCGCAAGCGGCCGCGAAGTCCCGATCCGTCCCGGAGGAGGCCTCGGAACAGCCCGCCGGCGACACGCCGGTCGAGCGCGCCTCCGACGGTGAGGACACCGTCCGGATCGAGGAGCCCGCCACGGCCGGGGCGCGCGCCGACGGGGAATCCGAAGGCGACCGTTCGCTTCGGGACCTCTTCTGGGGCGAGGACTGACCCCGAAGCTGGGTCGAGCCTCGTACGGTCGCGATGTCGCGCGGCGCTATCTCGCGGCGTTCGTGCTGGGCATGGCCTGCCTGGTGACCTTGGTCACGGGACTGGCGATCGAGCAGGGCGCGACGATCCTCGGCATCTCGATCGTCGCCGGCGTCCTTTCGATGGTGGCCCTGGCCGACGGGTGGCTCAGGCACCTGCGGGCGAGGCGTCGTCCGCGCGCCGCACGCTGATCCGGCGCCTGTGGGAGGGCATGCTCCACGCCATGGCGATCGTGACCGTGCGGGTCATCCCGAGATCCGGCCGCACGCAGGTGCTGCGTGGTCCGGGAGGTGAGGTCGTCATCCGTGTGCGGTCCGCGCCGGAAGGAGGCAGGGCCACGGCTCAGGCGGCCGCCGCGTTGGCGTCCCTGCTGGGCCTGCCAAAGAGCGCGGTGACGCTCCGCAGCGGCGCTCGCTCGCGGATCAAGATCTTCGTGGTCGACGGGGTTTCCCAGGACCGTCTCAGCGAGGTCATAGATGGGCTCTGACCTGCGATGATGCGCCGCGAACGGCCCCATCTGCTACCCTTCGCCGACCATGGCCCAGACCAAGCTCACCGCGAAGGAGATCGGCGACCTCAAAGGTCGCCTCGAAGTGGAACGCGGCGAGCTGCGGGAGCAACTCACCACGATCGAGGAAGAGGCATTCGCCGCCACCCAATCCGAGCTCTCCGGCGACGTCGGCCTCGATGACGAGTCGGCCGACGCCGGAACCGCCACGTTCGAACGCGAGAAGGACCTGTCGATCGAGAACAACGTGCGCGACCTGTTGGCCAAGATCGACCGTGCGCTCGGTCGGATCGACGACGGCAGCTACGGCATCTGCGAACGGTGCGGCAAGCCGATCGAGAAGGCCCGCATCAAGGCCCTTCCCTACGTCGATCTCTGCATCAAGGACGCGCAGGCGCAGTCGCGCCGGTGACGGCCGTGCTCCGCGCACGCAGGCGCGCGGCGATCTGGCTCTTCTCGGTGGCCGTGGTCGTGTACCTGCTCGACAGGGTCACGAAGCTCTGGGCCGAGCGGACGCTTCCCGACGACCCGATCGACGTGATCCCGGGTGTGCTGTCGTTCCGGTTCGCGACGAACCCAGGAGGTGCGTTCAGCCTCGGCCAGGACATCCCCTGGTTCTTCGTCGGCGCCACGGTGGTCGTCTCAGTGCTGATCGTGGTGACCGCGTTCCGTCATACGAACCCGGTCACCGCCGTCGCCTTGGGGCTCGTCCTCGGAGGGGCGCTGGGCAACCTGACGGACCGGTACACGAGGGGCGAGGACTTCACAGGCCATGTCGTGGACTTCATCGATCTGCAGATCTGGCCGGTCTTCAACGTGGCCGACTCGGCGATCGTGATCGGCGCGATCGTGCTGGCCGTCGGATCCTTCCTCGGTGACCGGCCGGAACGCCGAGGCGGCGACGCGGCGTCGCCGCTGCGGTCCGACGCACCGTCCGCAGATGGGCGTTGAAGTCCTCGCCGGCGAGCCCGGCCGGCTCGACGCCGTCGTGGCGCGACTGACCGGCCTTCCCCGGGCCGACGTGCAGCGTGCGATCGCCGACGGGGCGGTGCTCGTCGACGGCGCCGAGCGACCGAAGTCCTTCCGGCTGCGGGGGGGTGAGCGGCTCGAGGTGGAGATCGGGTCGGCACCGCCGCCGCTCGCCCCCGAGGGCCCGCCCGTGCCGGTCCGTTTCGAGGACGGTCATCTGGCGGTGATCGCCAAACCCACCGGGTTGATCGTGCATCCGACGGAGCGGCGCAGGACCGGCACGCTGGTGAACCGACTCCTCGGCATGGGCATGCCGCTCTCGAGCATCGGCGGGCAGCTCCGGCCGGGCATCGTGCACCGCCTCGATGCCGGCACGTCGGGGTTGATGCTCGTGGCGAAAGACGACCCAACACACGAGGGCCTCGCGGGCATGATGCGCCGTCACGACGTCGAGCGCCGGTACCTCGCGCTCACGCGCGGGCGCCTCGAGCACGACACGTTCTCGGTCGAGGCCCCGCTCGGCCGCCGTGCCGACCGGGTCGTCGTGGACCGCAGCGAAGGGCGGGCCGCCGAGACCGTGTTCGAGACGAAGGAGCGGTTCGCCCGCGCGACGCTCCTCGAGGCGGCACCTCGAACCGGCCGCACACATCAGATCCGCGTGCACCTGCGGGCGATCGGTCACCCGATCCTTGGGGACCGGGCGTACGGGGGAGGGGGGGACGACGCGACCGCGCTCGGCCTCGCTCGTCCGTTCCTGCACTCCTGGCGCATCGCCTTCGACCACCCGATCACAGGGGAGCGGATCGAGATCGACGAGGCGCTCCCCGACGACCTCGCGCGAGCGCTCGAGCGCGCCCGTGACCTGCAGCCTTGACGGCTCAGACGACCGGGCGTAGGTTGAGGCTCCGCTCGAATCACACCGGTGTAGTTCTCCACAGTCCGTCGGGGAGCTGTGGATATCCTGCCGTCAGGAGCTCGCGCGCAGCAGATGACTCCACAGACCGACACCTTCGTCCACCTCCACGTCCACTCCGAGTTCTCCCTGCTCGACGGGGCAGCGCGCATCGATCCTCCGGCCTCGAACCCGGGCGCGCCGACGATCTTCAGCGAGGCCCGACGTCTGGGCATGCCCGCCGTGGCGGTCACCGACCACGGAGCGATGTTCGGCGCCCTGAAGTTCTTCGAGGCCGCCCGCGAGGCGGGCGTGAAGCCGATCATCGGGGTCGAGGCCTACGTGGCGCCCGGCTCGCGCTTCGACCGCACCCTCGGGGAGAGCGAGGAGAAGTACTACCACCTCACGCTGCTGGCCCGGAACGAGACCGGGTACCGGAACCTGTTGAAGCTGGTCTCGGCGGCGCATCTCGAGGGCTTCTACCACCGGCCGCGCATGGACAAGGCGCTGATGGCCGAACACGCCGAAGGCATCACGTGCCTGTCAGGATGCCTATCCAGCGAACTGTCGGTGCTGCTCCTGAACGGTCAGGCCGATCGAGCTCGCCGGGTCGCCGACGAGTACCGGGACATCTTCGGTGCCGACGGGTACTTCATCGAGGTTCAAGACCATGGCATCGGCGACCAGCGCCGCATCCTGCGGCAGCAGTTCGATCTGGGTCGCGAGCTCGGCATCCCGGTCGTGGCCACGAACGACCTGCACTACACGCTGAAGGAAGACGCGAAGCCGCACGACGTGCTGCTGTGCATCCAGCAGCAGAAGGTGCAGACCGATCTGAAGCGGTTGAAGTTCGACGCCGACGAGTTCTACCTGAAGGGTCCCGAGGAGATGCGGCACGTGTTCGCGGAGACCCCCGAGGTCTGTGACAACACGCTGAGGATCGCCGAGAGCGTCGAGCTCGACCTCGTCTACGGCGACCGTGCGCCGTCCGACCAGCGGTACCACCTGCCGCGGTTCGAGACCCCCGGAGGCATCGCACGCGACGAGTACCTCCGCCGGCTCGTCGACGACGGGGCGGCGGAGCGGTTCGGCACCATCACGCCCGAGATCCGGCAGCGGATCGACCACGAGCTCGACGTGATCACGAGCATGGGCTTCGGCGGGTACTTCCTGATCGTCTGGGACCTGATCCGGCACGCGCGCGAGCAGGGCATCCGGGTCGGCCCCGGCCGCGGGTCGGCCGCGGGTTCGGTCGTGAGCTACGCGCTGCGCATCACCGACCTCGATCCGCTGCGCTACGGGCTGCTGTTCGAGCGGTTCCTCAATCCGGAACGCATCCAGATGCCCGACATCGACATGGACTTCGACGAGCGTCGGCGCGACGAGGTGATCCGCTACGCCACCGAACGCTACGGCGCCGACCACGTCGCACAGATCGTCACGTTCCAGACGATCAAGGGGAAGCAGGGCATCCGCGACGCCGCGCGCGTGCTCGGCTTCCCGCCGGTCGTGGGCGACCGGCTCTGCAAGATGTACCCGCCGGCGGTGATGGGACGCGACTACCCCATCGAGGACGCGCTGAAGCTCTCGCCCGACCTCGCGAACGCGTACGAGCGCGAGCCCGAGGCCAAGGAGATCGTCGAGACCGCCCGGGCGCTCGAGGGCCTCCGGCGCGAGGACTCGGTGCATGCGGCGGGCGTCGTGATCGGCGACGCGCCGCTCGTGAACTACCTGCCGCTCAAGCTCTCGAAGGACTCGCGCGACGATTCCAAGAAGGTGGTCACCCAGTTCGACATGAACGGGGTCGAGGCGCTCGGCCTGCTGAAGATGGACTTCCTCGGCCTGCGGAACCTCTCGGTGATCGAGGACACCCTGCGGCATCTCCGCGCGCGAGGTGTCGACCTCGACATCGACCACGTGCCGCTCGACGATCCCGACACCTACGCGATGCTGCAGCGCGCCGAGACGACCGGCGTCTTCCAGATGGAATCGGCCGGCATGCGCCAGCTGATCAAGGTGCTCAAGCCCGACCGGTTCGAGGACATGATGGCGCTCGTGGCGCTGTACCGTCCGGGCCCCCTGAACAACGGGCTGCACACCGAATACGCCGAGCGCAAGCACGGCCGGCGCCAGGTCACCTATCCGCACGACGACCTCGAGCCGATCCTGCGCGATACGTACGGCGTGATGATCTACCAGGAGCAGGTGATGCAGGTCGCCGTCGCGCTCTCCGGGTTCTCGATGGGCCAGGCCGACACCCTCCGCAAGGCGATGGGCAAGAAGAAGCTCGATGTGCTCATGCCGTTCAAGGAACAGTTCATCGCCGGCGCCGTCGGCAAGGGCTACCAACGGCAGCTCGCGGCCGAGCTGTTCGAGATGATCGTGCCCTTCGCCGATTACGGGTTCAACGCCTCGCACGCCTGCGCCTACGGCTACGTCGCCTACCAGACCGCCTACCTGATAGCGCACCACCCGGTCGAGTACATGGCGGCGATCCTCACCTCGGTCAAGGACGACAAGGACCGCAAGCCGTACTACCTGTACGCGTGCCGCGGCATGGGCATCGAGGTGTTGCCGCCCGACGTGAACGGCTCGGAGACCGATTTCGCCCCGGCGCCAGGCGACGAGCCGGCGATCCGGTACGGCCTGTCCGCCGTGCGCAACGTCGGGGAGGGGGCGGTCACGAAGATCATCGAGGCCCGCCGAGCCGGAGGCGGGTTCGCAACGTTCTCCGACTTCTGCACCAGGGTCGACCCCGGCGTGCTCACGAAGCGGGTGATCGAATCGTTGGTGCAGGCGGGCGCGTTCGACTCGCTCGGCTACACGCGCCAGGGCCTGTTGGTGGGCCAGGACAAGGTCTCCGGGCCGATCCTCGCCGAGCGCAAGGCCGAAGCCGCCGGGCAGTTCTCGTTGTTCGGGTCGAGCGGCGACGAGGGCGGCCCGGCCGCGATCGACGAGTCGGTGCTCGAAGCCGAGGAGTTCGACAAGCGCACGCTGCTTCGGCTCGAGAAGGAGATGCTCGGGCAGTTCGTCACCGACCATCCGCTGCTCGAGGTCCGAGAGGCGCTGTCCTCCAAGTGCACGCATGAGATCGCCGACCTCGAGTCGTTGGGCGACGGCGACCTCGTCACGATCGGGGGCATCATCGGGGCGGTCGCGCGGAAGTACACGAAGCGCGGGGAGCCATACGCCCAGTTCCGGCTCGAAGGACTGGCCGGCGGCGTCCACGTCGTGGCCTTCCCCAGCGTGTACGAGGCGGTGCCGGGCATGATCGAGACCGACCGTATCGTGTTGGCGACCGGGCGCATCGATCTTCGCGGTCGGGAGCTGCAGATCCGGGCGACCGAGGTCCGAGAGCCCGACCTCGGGACCGCGGTGACGATCGGCGCACCTGAGGCACTCGTGGTCGACCTGCCGGCGGCGGCGTGTACGCCGTCGGTGCTGGCCAGACTCAAGGAGCTCTTCGAGGCCCACCCGGGCGGCGCGCCGGTCCGGGTGCGGTTCCTGTCGTCGACCGGAGTCACGCCGCTCGAGCTGGGCACCTACCGCGTTCACCCCGCGGGGCCGTTGCTCGGCGAGCTCGGCTCGCTCCTCGGCGGCGACGCCGCTCGGCTGGAGCGCGATCCGGACCGGGGGGAGCGCGAGTCCGCAGGAGCCGTGGCCCGGTAGTCCAACGAAGACGCGCGGTCGGGTGCCGCTCGGCCGCTAGGGTGGAACGCATGAGCTTCGAGCTGATCCCGGCGATCGACGTCGCCGCGGGGAGGCTCGCCGTGTTCACAAGCGAGGGCCCGGCCTCCTCCGACGCGTTCGGCGGCGACCCGCTCGCCGCGGCGCGGGCATACGTGGCAGCGGGCGCGCGGCGGCTGCACGTGGTCGACCTCGACCTCGCGTTCTCCGACGGGCCCCGCAACCTCGAGACCGTGCGAGCGATCGCGGCCCTCGATGTCCGGGTGCAGGGGAGCGGGGGGATCAGCACGGTGGAGGATGCGCGGGCCGTGCTCGATGCCGGCGCCGACCGTGTGGTGCTCGGCTCGGGAGCGCTCGCCGACGAAGCCGGTGCCTCACAGTTGATCGCCGAGCTCGCCGAGAGCGCGCTGATCGGCATCGAGGTCGAAGGGGACCGCATCCGGTCTCGCGGAGGTCGGCACGTCGACCTCCCGCTGGTCCAGACGCTGGGCTGGATCGTCGCCGCGGGGGCGCGCGCCTTCCTGGTGACCGCGATCGCTCGCGTCGGAAGCCTGGAGGGCCCCGACGTCGACACCGTGCGGAGGGTGGTCCGGGCCGGCCGCCCCGTGATCGCCGCGGGCGGCATCGCGTCGACCGACGACCTGCGGGCCGTGCGCGGGGCCGGCGCGACGGGTGCGGTGGTCGGTCGCGCCTTCCTCGACGGCGGCCTTCCCTTGGAAGAGCTGCTCGGCTCCGAGTGAGGGCTACACTCGCTGCCCGATGGGCTTCCTCACCGATCTCGTGGCCGGCGTGCGGCGTGACCTCGACGCGCATCCCCTGGACGAGGGTGCGCTGCTCGCCCGTGCGTCCGCGCGGGCGCCCGCCCGTGATCTGGCGGCGGCGCTTCGCGCGAACACCCCGGCGCTGATCGCGGAGGTCAAGCGCGCATCCCCGAGCGCCGGAGCGATCGCCGGCGACGCCGATCCTGTCGCACTGGGCATGGCGTACGAGGCAGGCGGTGCGGCCGCGATCTCGGTGCTGACCGAACCCAGGCATTTCCTCGGGTCGCTGACCGACCTCGATGCGGTCCGCGCGGCTGTGCGGTCTCCGCTGCTGCGCAAGGACTTCCTGGTGCATCCGGGGCAGGTGATCGAGGCGAGGGCGCACGGGGCCGACGCCGTCCTGCTGATCACCGCCTGCCTCACCGATCGTGAGCTCGCGGCCATGCTCGCGATCGCCGGCGATCTGGGCATGTCGGCGCTCGTCGAGACCCACAGCGACGAGGAGCTCGATCGTGCCCTCGCGAGCGGCGCGGAGATCGTCGGGGTCAACGCGCGCGACCTCGAGTCGCTCGAGGTCGACGTGCCGCTCGCGCTCGAGCGGCTCCGTCGCGTGCCGACGGATCGGATCGCGGTGCTCGAGTCGGGGGTGCGGACCCGTGCCGACGTCGAGGCCGGCGTGGCCCGCGGCGCGTGTGCCATCCTGATAGGCGAGGCCTTGATGCGCGCCGGCGACCCGCAGGCCGCGGCGCGCAGCTTCTCGGCCCCGATCGGATCCCACGAGGGAGGTGACGGCTCCGCATGAGCACCGGGAACGCCACAGTGACGCCGACGGCGGAGCCCGATGCGCAGGGGCGTTTCGGCGACTACGGGGGCCGCTACGTCCCCGAGGTCCTGATCCCCGCGCTCGACGAGCTGACGCAGGCGTGGGCGACGCTTCGAGACGACCCCGGGTTCCGCTCGGAGCTCGGCTCCCTGGGCCGCGACTTCGTCGGGCGGCCGACCCCGATCACGCATGCCGAGCGCCTCTCGGCGGAGCTCGGCTACGACGTCTGGCTCAAGCGTGAGGACCTCGCGCACACCGGCGCCCACAAGATCAACAACGCGCTCGGCCAGGCGTTGCTGGCCGAGCGGCTCGGGAAGCGCCGCATCATCGCCGAGACCGGCGCGGGTCAGCACGGCGTGGCCACGGCGACCTCATGCGCGCTCCTCGGACTGCCCTGCGTGGTCTACATGGGCGAGGAGGACATCCGCCGCCAGGCCCCGAACGTCGCCCGCATGGAGCTGCTCGGCGCCGAAGTGGTGCCGGTGACGGCCGGCTCCCGAACGCTCAAGGAAGCCGTGAACGAGGCTCTGCGCGACTGGGCCGCCACGGTGGCCGACACGCATTACATCATCGGGTCGGTCGTGGGGCCGCACCCGTTCCCGCAGCTCGTGCGCGACCTGCAACGGGTGATCGGCGACGAGGCGCGCGAGCAATACGCGGAGCGGATCGGCGCCGACCCGCAGGTCGTGGTCGCGTGCGTCGGGGGTGGGTCGAACGCGATCGGCATGTTCACGGCGTTCGTCCCCGCCCACGAGGTGCGCTTGATCGGCGTGGAAGCCGGCGGCCGCGGCATGAACCTGGGGGAACACTGCTCCTCGATCACGCAGGGGGAGCCCGGTGTCCTCCATGGAGCGATGACCTACCTGCTGCAGGACCCGGACGGTCAGATCGTCGAAACGCACTCGATCTCGGCCGGGCTCGACTACCCGGGGGTGGGTCCCGAGCACGCCTGGCTCCACGATGCCGGACGCGCCGAATATGTCGTCGCCTCCGACGACGACGCGCTGGCCGGGTTCCAGGCGCTCGCGCGGACCGAGGGCATCCTGCCGGCGCTCGAGCCTTCGCATGTGATCGGGTGGCTGTTGCGCCGGCCGCTCCCCGAGGGCTCGCGCGTGCTCGTGTGCCTGTCCGGTCGCGGCGACAAGGATCTCGACACCGTGCTCACCGCCCTCCGACGACGCGCCTGATGGGCGCCCTCGAGATCGCCCTCCGCGAGCGGCGAGACGCCGGAGGCTCGGCGTTCGTGCCCTATCTGACGGGCGGCTTCCCCGGCGTCGACGTGACGTTGCTTCGGGCCGTCGCCGCGGCGGGTGTCGACGCGATCGAGGTCGGTGTGCCGCACTCCGACCCCGTGATGGACGGCGGCGTGATCCAGGAGACGTCGTCGGCGGCGCTCGCCGCCGGCGCGCGGCCGGCGGACGTGCTCGCGACGATCCATGAGGCCGATCTGCCGGTCCCGGTTGCGGTGATGACGTACGTGAACCCCGTGCTCCGGAGAGGGCTCGAGACGTTCCTCGACGAGGCCACGGCCGCCGGTGTCGACGGCGTGATCGTGCCGGACCTTCCGGTCGATGAATCAGAAGAGTTGAGGAAGGCCTGCGCCGCAAGGAACATCGACGTCGTCTTACTTGCCGCACCGGGGGCATCAGGCGCGCGGCTCGGCGAGATCGCCGCCCGCGCGAGCGGGTTCGTCTACTGCGTCGCGACCTACGGGGTCACCGGCGCCAGGGACGAGCTGGGCAGCACCGCACAGGATCTCGTTGCCGAGCTCCGTCCCCTGACGGACCTTCCGCTCCTCGTGGGCGTGGGGATCGGCACCCCCGAGCAGGCACGGGAGGCGAGCGCGTTCGCCGACGGAGTCATCGTGGGCAGCGCCCTCATGGCGCGGATGGTCGAAGGCGATGTCGACGGCGTGATCGGCCTGGTCGAGACGTTCCGCTCCGCGCTCCCGACCGGCCGGTGACCCCGCCCGTCGGCATCCCGCCGGGACCTCCGACACGTATGCACGTGCGGGCCGGTCGGACCGAAGTGATTGGCCTGAGGGTTCGGGATGTGGTACCAAACGACCCGTCTCGAATGGATGAAAGGGAAGGGGGCCCGATGAAGCGTCGACGCTGGCTCACGGGGGTCGCCACCGTAGCCGTGCTCGCCCTGGTGGCGAGCGCTTGTTCCAACGACGACGACGGGGGCGGCGGTGGCGAAGGCACCGACACGGAGACCGCCGCGGTCGACGAGTTCGGCACCGTCGAGGTCGCCGCAGGCGAGCCGATCAACCTCGGCACGCT
>DASTBT010000051.1:0-20518 GCA_035711865.1 Actinomycetota bacterium | reverse complement strand
GACGAGCAGGGTGGCGAGGAACGCGATCATCACCGCCACGCCGGGTCGCCAGTCCCGGCGGGCGTAGGCGAACCACGCCCCCACGAGCGAGCCGACGATGAAGGCGGCCCGCTCACCGCTGGCCGCGGACAAGGCCGTCATCAGGTACGGGTCCGATCCCGGGTAGCCGACGGTCAGCGATCGGACGGCTCGATCGAGACCGGGTGCGAACCACCACAACAGCAGCCCCACGACCAGCGCGAGCACAGCGAGGAACGCGATCGTAAGCGGTCCTCGACCGAGCCACGAGTCTGTGGAGGTCCCGAGTCGACGGTCCGCGAGGTGCGCGGTGCGGAAGTCGTGTATCTCGTGTCGTTCCTGGCGGCTGATCGGCATCGTCGTCGTCGGTCTCGGGGGGGGACGGTGGCCCGGCATCCCGCCACGCGTACCCACCGTACGACGTCGGCAACCGTCCCAGCACCGGCTGTCGATCGGTAGCCTGCGGTCCAGGCCAGCATCCCCTTGCCCCCAAGGCCGACGCTCGGGAAGACATCAGGTAGAGCCTCTCCCGTATCTAGCCGCCTGCTATTCGCCGATGGTCTGAACCACCTAGAGAGACAAGCACTCGGTACACGAAGGCGAGTGGTCACAGGGACGGAGCAGGACCAGATCTACCCCCCGTGGTACGCACACTTAGTAACGCAGTGTTTACCGCGGGGTAACGACGAGGTGCTCACTCGGGCCTAGTCTCGGTTGGTCCGGCGAGCGACCAAGGGAGGCGCGCGTGGCAACGGCGAAGGACGTCATCGCACTGGCCAAGGAGCAGGGAGCCGAGATCGTCGACCTCCGGTTCACCGACCTGCCGGGACAGGTGGAGCACCTGTCGGTCCCGGCGCACGAGTTGACCGAGGACAAGCTCGAGAACGGCCAGCCGTTCGACGGTTCGTCGATCCGGGGGTTCCAGGAGATCCAGGAGTCGGACATGCTGCTGATGCCCGACCCGGATTCCGCCTACATGGACCCGTTCACGAAGCACCCCACCCTGAACATCACGTGCTTCGTGAAGGACCCCGTGACCGGCGAGGACTACTCGCGCGACCCCCGCAACATCGCGAAGAAGGCCGAGCTGTACCTGAAGCAGACCGGCATCGCCGACCGCTCCTACTGGGGGCCCGAGGCGGAGTTCTACATCTTCGACTCGATCCGCTACGACCAGAACGAGTTCGAGGGCTACTACCACGTCGACTCCGTGGCCGGCGCCTGGACGAGCGGTCGTGAGGAAGCCGGCGGCAACCTCGGCTACAAGCCGCGCTTCAAGGGCGGGTACTTCGCGCTTCCCCCGATGGACAAGTACCAGGACCTGCGCACCGAGATGGTGCTGAACCTCGAGAAGGTCGGTCTCACGATCGAGGTGCACCACCACGAGGTCGGAACCGCCGGGCAAGCCGAGATCGACATGCGCTACGACACCCTGCTCACCACCGCCGACAACGTCATGAAGTACAAGTACGTGGTCAAGAACACGGCGTACCAGGCCGGCAAGACCGTGACGTTCATGCCGAAGCCGCTGTTCATGGACAACGGCTCGGGCATGCACACCCATCAGTCGCTGTGGAAGGGCGACGACAACCTGTTCTGGGACGAGGTGGGCTACGGCGGCATCAGTGATGAGGCCCGCTACTACATCGGCGGCCTGATCGCCCACGCGCCCGCGCTGCTCGCGTTCACGAACCCGACGACGAACTCCTACCGCCGGCTGGTGCCGGGCTACGAGGCGCCGATCAAGCTCGTCTACTCACAGCGGAACCGCAGCGCATGCGTGCGCATCCCGCTCGGGTCGAAGAGCCCGAAGCTGAAGCGCCTCGAGTTCCGCACGCCCGACCCGTCGTGCAACCCGTACCTGGCCTTCAGCGCGATGCTGATGGCCGGCATCGACGGCATCAAGAACAAGATCGAGCCGCCCGATCCGATCGACAAGGACCTCTACGACCTGCCGCCCGAGGAGCACGCGGCCGTCAAGCAGGTGCCTGGGTCGCTGCTCGAGGTGCTGGGCGAGCTGGAAGCCGACCACCAGTGGCTGCTGGAAGGCGGGGTCTTCACCCAGGACGTGATCGACACCTGGATCGAGTACAAGCGGATCGAGGAGCACGACGCGGTGGCGCTGCGTCCGCACCCCTACGAATTCGGCCTCTACTACGACGTCTGACTGAGAACCTCGGTCGTCGCCTGCTATCGGCGAACGTATCCGTTCACGAACGCGTCGGTGATCCTGGCCTTGTCTCCGCTGCGGAGCGCGGCGATGAGGTGCGCATAGATCTCCCCGGACGGCTGACCGAACCCGTCGGTGTCGAGGATCTCGTGCGCTACGAAGTCGTAGTTGTAGAGGCCGAGCCGAGGCGGGTGCACATCGTCCACGAGCGTCCAATAGAGATAGCCCTCGATCGGCACACCCTCCTTCATGCACCTCACCATCTCCATCAGATAGGTCTTGAGATAGCGCTCCCTCGTCCATCCGTCCGGTCGGGGGATCACCGGCCCGTCCGCGGGCTGGAGGTTGGCCGACGAGTTCTCCCCCATGTACACGGGGAGCGGCACGGTGTTGGCATCGTTCTTCGCCAGGATGAAGGTGCGATAGACCTCGCCGTCCATCGTGTATCGCTCCCAGGGGATCCTGCGATCGGTACCTTCCGGGTCTCGCCGTGGACCTCCGAACGGCTCGTAGACGTTGAGTGAGAGGTAGTCGAGCTTGTCCAGCGCGGCGACGCGTAGAGAGCGTCGAGGGTCTTCGTGAACCGTTCCGGGGCAACGTGTCGGCGGTCGCCTCGATCATCTCGAGGTACCGGTCATGCTGCTCGTCGGTGGCGACAGCCCGACTCCGAAGGCGCAGCAGGTCGTCCAGCTGCTTGTCGTACTCGTAGGAGCACATCGAGGCGATCGTGTATCCGATCCCGTGGGTGTTCCAGCTCGTCGACGAGCCGCCGAGCATCGACCCCGACGGAAGTTTCGATGTCCCCGATCGTCCCGGCCCGGGTCTCGCACTCGACCGAGACGCCTGCGCGGAACACCCCGCGACGGGAGGCACGATCCGCCTCTTCGAGGAAGGGTGGGAACGCCGGGAACGTTGACCCACCGACGACGTGGAACGTGACATCGATAGTGGTGTCATGACGGGCCGTCGCGTTCCCGGCGCCCGATCGACATCTTCTTCGATGTCAGCGGAGTGTTCGGCTCTGAGCTCGGCGGACCCTCTCCACTGATCACGTCGATATCCTCGCCACGTGATCGTCGACGAGCCCCCTCGGGGCTCATACGCCTACCTCGAGCAACCCGGCCTGTTCTCGGTGCCGCCCGTCGAGCAGCTCCGGATGTTCGCCGAGCGGCGCCTGCCCGCTCCGCCACTCACGCATCTCAGCGGCCTCGTGGTCGACGACACGTCTGACGGTTCCTCGACCTGGTCGATCCCGGCGAGCCCGTGGTGGCGGTCGGCCGCCGGCGTCTTCGGGGGCGGAGCGCTGGCGTTCGTCGCCGACGCCGCGCTTGCGGGGGCGGTCTTCACGAAGCTTCCGCGTGGCACGGCGCTCCTCTCGTCGGACCTCTCGATGAACCTCTTGCGGGCGGGCTCGACATCGAGCGAACGGATCGTCGCCAAGGGCACCATCATCGATGTCGGGCGACGCCAGGGGCTCTCGGAAGCTCGGGTGGAGGACGCTTTCGGAACCCTCCTCGCCCACGCCACCTCGCGGTGCGTGCTCAAACCGATGCCGTTCGAGCCACCGCCCGTGCCCGAGGACTTCCCCACGCCCGACCCACCCGTGTTCGACACGCCAGACCCCTACCTGCGGCCGGCCGAGGGCGACGTGGTTCCCCAGGCGGTCTGGGACGAGACCAAGGGGCTGGACCTCATCCGGAGCTGGCGGTCCGGAGAACGCGCGGCTTCCCCCAGCTGCGCCCTGCTCGGCCTGCGGTTCGTCGACGTCGGGGAGGGAACCGTGACGGTCGCCGCACCCGCCTCGCTCTGGTTCACGACCGGGTTCGGCACGTTCTACGGCGGCGCGCTCGCGGCATATGCCGACGCGGCGATGAACGCGGCGGTGACCACGACCTTGCCGCCCGGCGCGTCGTTCGGCACGCTCGACCTGAAGGTGCACTTCCTGCGGCCGGTCACGCCCGACGGACGCGATCTGTCGGTGCGCGCCACCGTCGAGCAGCGAGGCCGGACGATCGCTGTGTCCACGGCTCGCACCGACGACGCCGATGGGAAGCGGGTCGCGATGGCCACGAGCAGTGCGATGATCTCCGAGGATCGCCCGTGGCCCGTCGTCGACGACTGAGCTACCTCACCCGCTCCGCGCGACGCGGTGCAGCTGCAACGGGCCCGAGACGCCCTTCAGCTCGACGGGCCCGATCGGCGTGAACGACACCGGCGCTCCCCCGGAAGCGTCGACGACCTCCTGGCTCACCAGCACCTCGCCCGGTCCCGCGTGCTCCGCGATCCGGGAGGCGATGTTCACGGTGCGCCCGAAGTAGTCGCCGCCCTGGAAGACGACCGGCCCCGCGTGCAGGCCCACGTGGGCCGGCGGCAGGCCGTGGTCCACGACCCCTTCCTTCATCTCGAGCGCGGACACGACGCCCTGACCGGGGTCGCGGAAGTGGAACATCACGCCGTCACCGAGCCACTTCACCGGCTGTCCGCCGTGTTCCGTCGACGATCGCCGGACGAGGGTCGCGAGCCTGGTCGCGACGCCGGCCGCGGCCTCGTCGCCCCGTTCCTCGGTCAGCCTCGTGTACCCGGTGATGTCGAGGAAGCACATCGCCGGCGGGCGGCGCAGGCGGCTGATCAACCCGGCTCCCTCCAGCGCCGCCTCGACGTACTCGACCGCGCTCTGGCTCCAGGCGTGCTCCTGCTGCCCGCGATAGAGCGCGAAGACCGCTTGCTCGGCGAGGGGAGCCATGCGGGCGCCGAGGTCTGCCTGCGCGCCGAGCATCTCGCCCTCGTGCATGCCCTCCTCGACGAGCGGCGTCGTCACCTCGGTCTTCCACCACTCCGCCTCGGTCTCGGCGATGCGGCGCAGGCTGTCGCCGCTGGTGCGGAGCCACCCCTCGATCACGTCCGTGCGGAACCCGGCAGCGAGCTGCAGCTCGATCGCCGGCACGATCGCGAGCTCGTGCTCGCGGACCTGGTCGTCGGGCGCGGGCCGGGCGAACCCCGTGGCCTCTCGCACGACGACCAGCAGCTCGAACGGGACCCCGGTCCGCTCGCTCAGCTCGCGGAACGTGGTCTCGCTGTGCGCGGCGAACCGGTCGAACGCGGGCGAGCCGAGGAACTCGAACGAGAGCGCTCCGTCGCGCACGGCGGCGGCCATGTCGTCGAGGGCCACGCCGGACCCCTCCAAGCCGCGGATCCACCGCACCCGGCGGACGTCGGCGTCCGAGTACGTGTCGTCGGCCCCGGGGTGCAGCAGCCCGAGCTCGACGAGCCGGTCGATGTCGGCGGGATCGACCGCGGCCCTACGGGCCACGTCCCGACGGGTGGGCGAGGGCGGTCGACTCACGGACCCAGCCTACGGGCCGGCCGAGGCACGGGTTGCGTAAGCCTGGGACGCGTTCCATGCTCCAGCTGTGCCCGCACTGAGGGGAAGCGACATGCGCCTCGGCTGGTTCGCCGGATGGCGAGGGATCCTCGCGGGCATCGCGTTGCTGGTGCTGGGCCTCTGGGCGGTCGTGTACACGTGCAACACGGAGACCGCGGCGTGCAAGGGCGCCGAACCGTGGCCCGGCGCGACCGGCTTCCTCTACGGCGGAGGCTGGGTGGTCGGCGTCGTCGGCGTCGCGTTGTTCGTCGCTGCCGTGGTCGCCTGGATCGTGCGAGCCGCTCGCGAGCGGTCGCAGGCCCCGACGTCGCCGCAGGTGGACGGACGGTAGGCACAGCCGGCGCGGGCGAGTAGACGACCCGAGCCGGCCACGTCCTGAACGACGAGGCCTTCACAGGTCTGCGCCGCGGGTGGAGGATGGGAACGGAGGACGCCGGAGCCTGTTCGCCCGCAGAGGAGGTCGAGATGCTCGATCAGTTCCCGCCGCACACGACCATCGCCGTCGCCGATCTCGAGCGCGCCAAGGCCTGGTACGCCGACAAGCTCGGCCTCGAGCCGGCCAGCGAGGACATGGGAGGCGCGTGGTACGAGTGCGCCGGCGCCAAGTTCGCGCTTTTCCCGACACCGTTCGCGGGCAGCGCGAAGAACACCGTCATGGAGTGGACCGTCGACGACGTCGAGAAGATCGTCACGGACCTGAAGGGCCGCGGCGTGACCTTCGACACCTTCGAGATGGAAGGGGTCGAGTGGGAGGGCGACATCGCCACGATGGGCGGCCACAAGGGCGTCTGGTTCAAGGACAGCGAAGGGAACATCCTCGCGATCACGTCGTAACGCGATGAGTTCCGCGGCCGCGGTCGGTCGATAGGTGGGAAAGAACGAGCCGATCGAAAGGTGACCGCGATGCGCAAGCTAAGCGTGACCGAGTTCCTCAGCCTCGATGGCGTGATGCAGGGGCCGGGCGACCCCGACGAGGACCGGAGCGGCGGATTCGCCCACGGAGGATGGCATCGCCCCTACGTCGACGACGTCTTCATGAAGTCCGCGTCCGAGGGCATGGCCGAGACGGGCGGGTTCCTGTTCGGCAGGAAGACCTACGAGGTCATGGCGGCGTTCTGGCCGTCGCAGCCCGACAGCGATCCGTTCGTCGCCGTGCTGAACGGCCTGCCTAAACACGTCGCCTCGACCACGCTGCGCGAGCCGCTCGAGTGGAAGGGATCGACGCTGCTCCAAGGCGACGTGCCGGCGGCCGTCGCGGCGCTCAAGGAGCAGCCGGGTGGAGACCTGGTCGTCCTCGGCAGCGGCGAGCTCGTGCGCACCCTGATGGAGCACGACCTCGTGGACGAGTTCCGCCTGATGATCGACCCCATCGTGCTCGGCGGCGGCAAGCGCCTGTTCCCGGAGGAAGGACCCGTGCGACCGCTGCGCCTCGTCAACTCGACGACGAGCGGCACAGGGATGCTGATCACGACGTACGTGCCGGAGTAGCGGCGCGGACTGCCTCGCTGAGGCAGTTGGCGCCGTCGGAGCGGCATTCGACGCGCTCATGAGAGATGAGTTCCGGCCCGGAACGCTCGAGCACCCGGTGGATCTCGCTGCTCGTCGTCAGTACGCGCTGGCAACGGTTCGGCGCCGACTTCACGAACCGGTCTTCCGCCGTCGTGTCCTCACGGTGTATGCGTCCGCAGTGCTCGCTCTGCAACCTTCGGCACGAGAACCTGCTCGATGCGGCGCACATCAAGGAGGACTCAGAGGGCGGACGACCGATCGTGCCGAACGGGGTCGCGATGTGCGAATCCACCATCGGGCTTCGACGGGAACGTGATCGGCATTCGGCCGGATTTCGTGATCGAGGTCCGGCGCGACGTGCTCAGAGATCGACGGACCGACGCTACGATTCGCACTCCAGGGAGTGCATCGGAATCCTCTGGGCGTTCCGAGGCGGAAGGCGGCACGGCCCGACGTCGGATTACTCGAAGAACGCTACGAGCGCTTCAGGGCGGCGAGTGATGAGTGACGGATCGCATGTCAGACGGTTGAATCACACTGGTGTAACTCCCCCTCCCGACCCCATCGGGAGGATCCATGCACGAGGACCGGACGTTCCACGACGCGCGTGACGCGGTCGAACTGTCGCTCGGACGCGCCGTCGCCGGCATCGAGGAGGCGCGAGAGCATCTCGACCGGCTCGCCACCCTCGTCGGCGATCGCAGCGAGGTCGACGGCCTGCGCGGAGCGTTCGAGCTGGTCGCCTACGCGATCGAGGGGCTGGCCGTGGCGATCGGTCAGATCACGCCCGACGGGGCGCGTCCACGATGATCAGCCGACATCGCACGACACGCTCCGTACGCTCCCAGGGTGCGGATCTTCGTCGCGGGAGCCACCGGGGTGATCGGCGTTCGACTCGTACCCTTGCTCGTCGCCGAGGGACACGAGGTGGCCGGCATGACGCGATCTCCGGACAAGGCCGACGTCCTCCGCGGGCTCGGCGCCGAGCCGATCGTGTGCGATGTCTACGAGGCCGAGGCTCTGCGCGAGGCGGTGACCGCTACGGGCGCACAGGCGATCGTGCACCTGCTCACCGACCTGCCCGACGATGAGGCCGAGATCTCGCGCTTGACGGCGGCGAACGCCCGCATCCGCCGGGAGGGGACGCGGAACCTGCTCGCGGCCGCCGAAACCGCGGGCACTTCCCGGCTCCTGGCGGAAAGCGTCGCGTGGCGGCTCGAGGGCGACGCGGGCGCAGCCGTCGACGAGCTCGAACGGACCGTGCTCGGCGCCGGCGGTATCGTGCTCAGGTACGGGCAGCTCTATGGTCCGGGCACGTACTTCGAGCACGGGCCCCCGAACCATCCGCGCATCGAGATCGGCGAGGCGGCGGGCCGAACAGCACTCGCGCTCGATGAGCCCTCGGGCGTCATCGAGATCGTCGAGGGCCGATGACGCACCGTCGCTCAGGACGGTTCCTCGAGCACCGACAGGATGTTCCCGGCCGGGTCCTTGAACCACGCGATGTCGGGCCCGTTGCCTCTGGCGATGCCCTTGTCGTCCTGATCGAAGGCGTCATAGCGCTCGAAAGCCACGCCCCTCGCGGCGAGACCGTCGACCGCCTCGTCGATGTCGTCGACCGGGAAGTTCAGGATCGTGTAGGTGGCCGGCTCGAAGTCCGGCTTCTGGTACACGAGCGTGTCGCGCCCGCCGGCGAGATGCAGCGACAACAGCCCGTTCTGCTCGTCGAGCACGTCGGTCTTCAGACCGAGCGTCTCCCCGTAGAAGTCTCGAGCCTTCCCTATGTCGTCGACGGCGAACCCGTTGTAGGCCTTGGAATCGGTCAGCATCTCGCATCACTCCTTCCGTGATCGATGAGTTGCCCCAGTGCGGAGCGGTGTCAGGTGATCAGACGGATCCCGACTCCCGAACTCATCGTTCAGGACGGACGCGAGTTGGCGATCTTAGGCGACGTACTCCTCGCCGTGCTCACCCTGGTCGATCTCCCACGTGCGCTCCATGATCTCGAGCGTCTCGGACATGGTCTTGCCGTTCTCGTCGGCCGCGGCCTTCACGTCCTCGAACCTGATGTTGTTCTCGCCCATCTCCAGGTGGGCCTGCATGCATCCGCATGTCAAGCACATGGCTGCCTCCTTACGTCGGCTCGTTTGCATCTTGCTCCTTCCCGAGTCGCCGCAAACCTCGACTTGCGGAAGGCGAAGGCCCGAGCTAGGTTGGATGAACGGCGCCGTCCTGCGCCGAACCCCCGGTTCCGGCGCTCACGCCGTCGGCCGAAGCGGGGGCAAAGGGGGCCTCGAGCCGTCGGGACGCCGGTCGTGTGCTTGCCCTGATCCGGCGAGGGCGTCGTGAGCGTGAGTCGCGGGGTCGTCGCCACGAAGGGAAGCACGAGATGACCACACAGAGATCGTTCAAGAACCTCGTCCGCACGCGCATGCAGAAGACGGGCGAGAGCTACACCGCCGCCCGCCTCGTGTTGCTCCGAGGCGGAGCCGACGCCACGGTTCCCGGCGACGACGAGCCCACGCTCCCGACGAGCGACGCCTCGATACGGGAGCGCACGGGCCGGGGCTGGGAGGAGTGGTTCGACCTGCTCGACGACTGGGGCGCAGCCGTCAAGCCTCGTCGAGAGATCTCCCGGTGGGTGGCGAGCCAGCTCAGCACGGAGCCGCTCGCGTGGAACGCCCAGGCCGTCACCGGCGGCTACGAACGCGCCCGCCTCGGACGCGAGGTGGGGCAGTTCGACGACGGGTTCCGCGCCTCGGTGTCGAAGACCGTCGCGGTGCCGGTCGAGCGGCTGTACGACGCGTTCGTGCGACCGGGACAGCGCAAGCGCTGGCTGCCCGACGCGACGATGCGCCAGCGCACGGCCACGAAGCCGCTTCGCGCCCGCTTCGACTGGGCCGACGACGGATCGCGGGTCCACGTCACGTTCGAGAGCAAGGGTGACGAGAAGAGCACCGTGACCGTGTCGCACGAACGGCTCGCCGACGCGCAGGAGCGCGATCGCATGAAGTCCTACTGGCGAGAGCGGACCACCGCGCTGAAGCAGGAGATGGAACGATGAGCGAACGCACGACACGCATCACGAAGGTCGGCACGGTGGTCCTTCCCGTGAACGACCAGGACGAAGCTCTCGAGCTCTTCGTGAGCACGCTCGGGTTCGAGACGCGGCTCGACGCCGAGTTCGCGCCGGGACAGCGGTGGATCGAGGTCGCGCCCCCGGGCGCGGAGACCTCCATCGCCCTCGTGGCGCAGGACGCGTCACAGGGCGTCGAGATCAGCTTCGCCACCGACGACGCCGAGGCCGATCACGCGGCGATGCTGGCGGCCGGCGTCGAGGCCGATGCGGAGCTGATCGACATGGGCGACGGGGTGCCGCCGATGTTCACGTTCCGCGACAATGACGGGAACCGCTTCCGCATGGTCGAGCGGGGCTGAGGGCACGCGCGCCGAGCCCTCTCGGCTAGGGAGGGCTCTGCGCGTACTCCTCAGGGTGATCGGTGCGGTCCTTGGTGACCGTGAGATCCATCACCGCAAGGATCTCGTTCACGGACCGGCCGTTCTCCTCGGCCGCCTGCTTCAGGTCCTCGTACCTGATGTTGTTCTCGCCGACCTCGAGATGCGCGTCCATGCATGCGCAGGTCAAGCACATGGTTGCCTCCTTCCGAGCGGGAGCGAGGGCGGCGACCGTGCCGCCCCGATGAGTCGTTCCATCCTCCTTCCGCGATCCTCGACCACGCAAGCGCCGGTCGTCCCGATCGGTCCCGATGAGGTGAGCGCCTACTATCGAAGAGGCCGAACGGAAGGAGGAGGTGCCTCCGAGATGACCACCCCCACGAAGGAGATCGAGCGGGCCGAACAGGCTCACTACCGGCGCAAGCGGTGGATGATCTTCCACATCGGCGTCTTCCTCGTGGTGAACGCCTTCTTCGTCGGCACGTGGTTCTTCCTGAACGTCGACCCGCCCGCCGCCGTCGAACCCGAGGCGACCGAGACGTTCTGGCCGATCTGGTTCGCGCTCGCGTGGGGCGTGCTCCTGGGGGTGCACATCTTCTACGTCGTGGCGAGAAAGCCGCGCCGTGTGATCTCGCTCCCCCACGTCTCGGGCGGGCAGTCCGGCCGCGTCGTACGGACCGTGCTGTTCACAGACATCGTCGACTCGACCAGGCTCGCGACGGAGATGGGCGACCGCCGGTGGAAGGATCTGCTCGATCGGCACGACCGCGCGGCGCAGCGGCTCGTCGAGCGGTTCGGCGGCCGGCTCGTCAAGCAGACCGGCGACGGGCTGCTCGCCGTGTTCGAGACGCCGGGTGAGGGGATCGAGTGCGCGGACGCGCTGCAGCAGGAGCTGCGGACCGGCGGACTCGAGGTGCGGGCGGGCCTGCACGCCGGCGAGGTCGACCTGCGCGGCCGCGACGTCGGCGGCATCGGGGTGCACATCGCGTCACGGGTGATGAGCGCGGCTGCACCCGGCGAGATCCTCGTCTCGAGGACGGTGCGCGACCTGGCGAGCGGATCACAGATCTCCTTCGAAGACCGCGGCGCCCACGAGCTCAAGGGCATCGGCGGCGATTGGCAGCTCTTCGCGGTCTCGAGCTCCGGCCAGCCCGACGCCCGGCGTTGAGTCTGGAACGGCGCCCGCCTTCGTCCTAGGCTTCGACGCCAGACGCCGAGGAAGTGGGGGGATTCCCTTGGAACGCACGCCTGCACGCGCCGTCGCTCCGCTGCTGCTCGCCGCGATGGCGATCTTCGTGTTCACCGTGACGATCGGCATCCTGAACGGCACCGACCTGGTCGACTTCGGCCACGGCACGATCCTGGCGCACGTGCATTCGGGCACGCTCGGGTGGATCACGCTCTCGATCTTCGCCGCGACCGCCTGGATCTTCGGGGCCGAACGGCTGCCGCGGCTGCTGCGCGACGGCTCGATCGTCGCCGTGGTCGCGTACGTGCTGGCGTTCTGGGCCGACCTCACCGACCTGCGTCCGTTCACCGGTACGCTGATGCTCGCAGCCATGGTGTGGTTCGCGGTCTGGACGTTCGGCCTCCGCGCGGGTCAGGCGCTCACCGTGCCCAAGCTCTCGATGCTGCTCTCCCAGGTCAACCTCGTGATCGGGGGCGTGCTCGGAGTGATCCTGGGCCTGATGCTCTCCGGCGTGATCGACCTCTCCGAGGGGATGCAGGGGGCCCACCCGGCGATGATGGTCGTCGGCTACCTGATCCTCGCCGGCGTCGCGATCGACGAGCAGCTGATCGGCGGGCCGGGCACCGAGGAGCTGACCAGGGGCGGGCTGTGGCAGGCATGGCTCTTCTTCCTCGCGGGCATCTTCCTCGCGATCGGCATCCTGTTCGAGGTCATGCCGTTGCTCGGCCTCAACCTGCTCTTCGAGGTGATCGGCGTCGGCATCGTGTTCGTGCGGCACCGGTCGCGTCTCGCGGCGGTGGGGTGGGGCACGCCGTCGCCGGCGAGGTTCGGCGCGGCGTCGATCCTCTTCCTGGTGCCGGCGTTGGTGATCCTGGGTTACGTGATCGTGCGCTACAGCGACGACATCGAGGCGACCCCCGTGCGGGTGCTGCTCGCGCTCGACCACGCGACCTTCATCGGCATCCTCACGAACGCGATCTTCGGGCTGTTGTTCATCGCGGCGGCCTCGCGCCGAGAGGTCTGGGCGTGGGCCGATCAGGTCGTGTTCTGGGCCATCAACCTCGGGGTCGCCGGCTTCGTGATCGGGCTGCTCGCCGACGCCGCCGAGATCAAGCGCATCGCCACGCCGATCATGGGGGCAGGCATCCTGCTGGGCTTGCTCGTCGTGGCGATGCGGCTGCAAGCGGGCATGCCCGAGACAACCCGGGCGGTCGAACCGCAGCGCTGAGCGCTCCGGCGGTCGACGTCGGCCGGCCGGGTCATGCTGTCGTCGTGACCAGGTGGATCTTCCATGTCGACATGGACGAGTTCATCGCCGCGGTCGAGGTGCTGCGGCATCCCGAGCTGCGCGGGAAGCCGGTCATCGTGGGAGGGGACGGCGACCCGACGAAGCGCGGGGTCGTCTCCACGGCCTCCTACGAGGCGCGGGAGTTCGGCGTGCGATCCGCGATGCCGCTGCGCACGGCGTTGAAGCGATGCCCCGACGGCGTCTTCCTCGCCGTCGACGCCGAGCACTACCTCGAGGCGAGCGAGCGCGTGATGGAGACGCTTCGCGGCTTCCCGGCGGTCGTGCAGGTGCTCGGCTGGGACGAGGCGTTCATGGCGGTCGAGACCGACGACCCTGAGGCGCTCGCGCGCGACGTGCAACGCGTGGTCCTCGAACACACCGAGCTGTGGTGCTCGATCGGGATCGGCGACTCGAAGCACCGCGCGAAGCTCGCGAGCGCGTTCGCGAAGCGCCGGGGCGTCTTCCGGCTCACGGCGGCCGAGTGGCACGACGTGATGGGCTCCCGGTCGGTCGACGCCCTGTGGGGCATCGGCTCGAAGACCGCCGCGAAGCTGGTCGACCTCGGCATCCGGACCGTCGACGAGCTGGCGAACGCCGATGACGACGCGCTCGCCGTGCAGTTCGGCCCGAACACCGGGCCCTGGATCCGCCGCCTCGGCACGGGCGATGACGACGGGGAGGTCTCCGCCGAGCCGTACGTGCGACGGGGTCAGAGCCACGAGCGAACGTTCCAGCGCGACCTGACCGACCACGACGAGATCCGCGGCGAGACCGAGCGCATCGCGCGTGAACTGGTCGCGGACCTTCCCGAGGGTCGAGCCGTGATCCGGGTGACGGTGAAGCTGCGGACCTCGTCGTTCTTCACGTCGACCCACGGCAGGAAGCTCGCCGAGCCCACGACCGATCCCGACGCGATCGTCGAGGCCGCGCTCGTCGCGCTGGCGCTCTTCGAGCTCGACCGGCCGGTCCGGCTGCTCGGCGTCCGAGCCGAGCTCGCCGACCCTGCGTAGAGCGGCGGCGGTCGACGCCGCTTCGGGCCCGCTCAGCCCGCCTGGATCGCGACGGTATGCCAGCCGGTCGCGCCGTCGGGGAACGGCTCGGCGAGAGCGTCGGTCTGCACCTCGTCGCCGGCGTCTGTGGCGCGCACCTGCAGCCGGTGCTCCCCCGCGCCGATCGGAGCGACCAGCTTCCACTGACGCCAGGTGTCGATCGTGCCCTCGACCGCGAGCTCGGCTTCCTGCCATGCGCCCTCGTCGATGCGAACCTCGACCCGCTCGATGCCGACGTGCTGCGCCCACGCGACACCGGCGGCGGTGAGGTCGCCCGCCGGTACCGACGCGCCCTGGCGCGGCGTGTCGATCCGCGACTGCGTCTTGATCGGGGCCATCTCCGCCCACCCTCGCCGGATCCAGTAGGGGTCGAACGCCTCGAACGTCGTGAGCTCGAGGTCGACCACCCATTTGGTGGCCGAGACGTATCCGTAGAGGCCGGGCACGACCATGCGCACCGGGAAGCCGTGCTCGATCGGGAGCGGCTCGCCATTCATCGAGATCGCCAGCATCGCGTCGCGACCGTCAGTGACCGCGGCGACCGGTGTACCGCACGTGAAGCCGTCGGCGGAGGTGCTCACGAGCTGGGTCGCGGCCGGGTCGACGCCTGCCTCGCCGAGGAGACCGGCGAGGGAGGCGCCCACCCACCGGGCGTTGCCGACGTACGGGCCGCCGACCTCGTTGGAGACGCAGGCGAGGGTGATGTCGCGCTCGATCAGCGGCCGGGCCGCGAGCTCGTCGAAGCTCATCGTGAGCTCCCGCTCGACCATGCCGTGCACGCGCAGGCTCCAGTCCTCGGCGGGAACCGCCGGCACGATTAGGGCTGTGTCGACGCGGTAGAACTCCTCGTTGGGGGTGAAGTACGGGCTGAGCCCGTCGACGCCGAGCTCGGCGCCGCCGGGAGAGGGCGGGGCGGCCTCAGCAGGATCGGGCAGCGTGACCGCCGCTCGCGAGGCGTCGGCCTCCCTCCGCCTCGACAGGAGCTGACCGAAGCCCGCCGCCGCGCCCGCGACCACGATCGCGACCCCGCTCGCGACGAGGAACCGCCGCCGGTCGACGGGCTCGAGCGCCTGCGTGGGCTCGGTTCGGCCATCGGTCGCGGCCGGCACCAGGCGGCGGTGCAGTGCCAGCAACGTCGCCGCCCCGGCCGATGCGCCGGCGATGGCAGGAAGCGCACTCGCCCCCGTCGCGTCCGGGCGGGAGAGGGCCGCGAGGACGCCGGCCGCGCCGAGCAGCGTGAGGCCCGCCAAGCCGATGCGCGGCCGGCGGAGCGACGCGACGCCCAGCACGACGGCGAGCGCCGCGACCACCGCACCGATCCCCACGAGCAGCACGAGCTTGTCCTGCACGCCGAACGTGCGGATCGCGAACGATTTCAACCACTCGGGCGCGATGTCGATCGCGGCCGAGCCCACCGCCACGATCGGCGACGACGCCCGGGAGTCGAGCGCCGCGACGAGGTGCGCCACGCCCAGCGCGACCGCTCCCGAGGCCACGCCGACCAGCGCACCCATCCGGAGCCTCATGTGAGACATTCGCAGCCGGCGCCTGCCCGGTTGGCCCGCGGACCCGTGGCGAAAGCCGTAGTCCTCTCCGCTTTCCAGATCGTCCCTTCGGCCAACTCCATCACCGCGTCGCCCGATGCTAGACTCGCCCGGACGCGGGACGTTTTCCCCCGCACCACGAAGCCGATACGCCCGACGATACGCCGAAAGGATTCCCCCCGATGCGCCTCAAGACCACCGCTCTCACGCTGTGCCTCGTCGTCATCGCGTCGTTGATCGCAACGGCGTCCCCTGCAGCCGCGCTCACCACCACGCCGGACGCGACCCCATGGATGGCCAACGGCTACATCAAGGCCAGCGTGCAAAAGGGCAACGTGCTGTTCGTCGGCGGCAGCTTCAAGCGCATCGGAACGTCGGTCGCGCCCGGGCCGAACCTGAGCCCGTTCGTCAGCGGGTACACGGGGTTGGCGGCGATCGACATGTCGACCGGCCGGGCCATCGCGGCCTTCAAGCCTCAGCTCGAGGCGACCGGGGGCCAGACCCTCGATGTCTACGCCCTCGAGATCGTGGGCAACCGCCTGTACGTCGGGGGTCAGTTCGGCAGGGTGAACGGGGAGAACCACTACAACCTCGCGGCGATCGACATCGACCCCACCACGATCGAAGACACGGTGGTCAGTTCGTTCGACGCGACCGTGGGCATCCCGGGGAACGCGAACGAGCACAAATTCTCCGTTCGCACGATCGTTGCCGCGGATGATGGACTCTACGTCGGTGGATCGTTCAGCAAGGTGAACGGCATTGGCCGCCCGAAGACCGCGAAGGTCGACCTCGCCGACGGCTCGCTCATCACCGGTTACAAGACCGCGGGCGTCAACGGCATCGTGCACGACATGGCCTTCTCCGCCGACGAGCAGTCGATCTTCCTCGCCGGCGGCTTCAAGCAGCTCGGCGTCGGGAACGCCCGCTACGCGCTCGGCCGCGTCGACGCCACGACCGGCGCCACGCTCCCGTGGGCCGTCCCCCCGTCGCAGATCCCCGGCGCCACGACCTCGGGCCAGATCTGCTACGAGGTCGCCGTCACCGCCGCTCGGATCTACGCCGGCTGCGGGAAGACCCCCAACTTCGTCGGGGCCTTCCGCCTCGACACCGGCGACGTGGGCAGCCGCACGTGGCAGTACGGCACGGGCGGGAACGTGCAGAGCGTGAACCTGTTGCCCGGCGGGCAGGACCTGGTGATCGGCGGTCACTTCGGGATCAACAGCAGCAGCAGCTACAACGGGCGCATGCGCTGCGGCACGTCGTTGCAGGGCACGTGGATCCGCGGGCTCGCGATCGTCCGCAACGTGGCATCGACGACGAGCATGGTCTCGCCGATCACCGACGGCACGAGCTCGGCCACCCAGCCCTGGGTCGACTGCAGCTGGCTGCCGAACCTCGACGGCCAGAACCAGCCCTACCCCGAGCAGACCCAGAACATCTCCGGTACCAACCGCTACGGAGGCATCTGGGAGATCCAGGTCACAGGGGAGCACCTGTGGGGGCTGGGCGAGTTCCGTTACGTCAACGCTCAGGTCCGGCGCGCGATCGCCCGCTTCTCCTTCTGACAGGCTCACCACCGACGTCGCGGTCAAGCTGAAGCTAGTCTGAGACCATCATGTCCCACGGCGGGGGAGCACTGATCTCGGGGTTCGTGATCCTCGGGTCGCTGATGGCCATCGTGGCCGTCGTCGCCGGGCGACACCTTCCCGACGAACGAGCGACACGCCCGCGAGCGATCTACATCTCGGTCGCGATGCTGCCCGTGCTCGTGATCGGGGCGCTGGCGGCGGCCGCCTTCATCGAGGCGCTCGTGCAGCTGATCCTCGGGCCGGAGTCGCCGGGCGGGGGCCTCGCCGACGCGATCGGCGGCCTGGCCGGTGACGGAGATCCCTCGGGGCTGGGCGGTCTGGGCGGGCTGCTGAGCGGCATGAGCGATCTCGGCTTCGACGCGACCGATACGGCGATCAGGACCCTCGTGTCGTCTGGGATCGTCGCGATCGTGACGTTCGCGCTCTACCGGATCCACGAGGGGTGGCGCGGTGAGCTCACCGGTGACGCGGGATTCGGGGGCTCGGCGGCGGCTCGGGTGCTGCAAGCGTTCGCCTACACGGCGGTCCTGATCTTCGTCGTGCTGTTCGCGGTGAGCCTGGTGAAGGCCGGCTACGGCGTCTTCCGGATCGTCGCCCCCGGCACCAGCGCGCTCCTGCCGCTCAGCGAAACCGCCGAGCGTGAACGTGGCATCGCCGACCTCGTCTCGGGCCTGGCGCTCGCGGGCGCCTCGTGGTGGCTCTTCCAGATGCACCGCAGGCTCGCCGAGACCTGGCGTGGCGAGCCGTCGCCCACCCCCGCTCCGCCGGCACCACCCGCGGTGTAGCCGCAGGCCTTCAGACGTTCCGCGTCCGCAGGCTGTCGCGGATCTCGGTCAGCAGCTCGATCTCGGTGGGCCCGACCTCCTCGTCCTTCTTCGGCATCAACCGGTTCGCGGCCTTGACGATCAAGAACAGCACCCAGGCGATGATCAGGAAGTTCACGAGCGCCGTGATGAACGTGCCGATGCGCACCACACCGTCGCCGATCGTGAACGTGATGTCGTCGAAGTTCGGCTTCCCGAAGATCGCGGCGACGATCGGCATGATCACGCCGTCGACGAGGGCGGTGACGACCGCCACGAACGCCAGGGCGAGGACCAAGCCCACCGCGATCTCGATCAGGTTGCCCTTGAACGCGAACTCCTTGAACTCCTTGAGCATCGGCCTTTCCTCCGTTCGGGTCGGCACCGTCCGCCAGTCGACCACGGACCCGAAGCTCCGGGCAACGACGGGTCAGCCGCGGACCCGGCGCTGCGCTCGGGCCACGCCGCGTGCGATCGAGGTGCGTGGGAGGAACCGGGTCCCGAAGGCGTATGCCCGGCTCGCGCCGCCCGTGACCAGGTACGGCTTGCCCGCCTTGAGCGCGGCATAGCCGGCCTCGGCGACCTCCCGCGCGCCGGGCAGCCGTCGCCCCCGGATCAGGGCCGAGTCGCCCATGTCGGCCCGACGTTGGAACCCCGTCTCCGTCGGGCCCGGGCAGAGGCACGTGACCGTGACGCCGGTCCCCTTCACCTCCTGGGCCAGCGCGAGCGACAGCGAGAGCACGTATGCCTTCGTGGCGGCGTAGGCGGCGGTCATCGGCGCCGGCACGAACGACGCGATGGATCCCAGGTTCAGCACGTGACCCCCGCCGCGCTCGATCATGCCCGGAACGACGAGCCGGCTGAGCTCGGTGAGGGCCGCGACGTTCACCTGGAGCATCGCGGCCTGCGCGTCGGGGTCGTCGCGCCAGAACTCCCCGTAGGTCGCGAACCCTGCGCTGTTCACGAGCGCGTCGACGGTCACGCCGCGCTGGTCGAGCGATGCGATGACCTCGGCGCCCGCGCGGACCTTCGACAGGTCCTTGGGAAGCACGATGACCTCGACGCCGTCGCGTTCCTCGACCTCCTGGGCCACCGTCTCCATCGCGGCGCCGCTGCGGGCCACCATGACGACGTTCCATCCGTCCGATCCGAACAGACGCGCGAACTCGATGCCGAACCCGCTCGACGCGCCGGTGATCAACGCCGTCGGCCGCCGGCCACCGTCGCCGACCTGCCGCCGGCTCTCGCTCTCGCTCCCGCTCACGCTCACACGACCTCCTCGGAGAACACGCGCTCCATCGCCCGGCGACCTCGGCGGGTCACCCTCAGGTAGTCGTCGATGAAGCTCTGGCGAGGGTGCTCCTCGTAGCCCAGCATCCGGGCGAGGGCGGTCTGCTCTTCGGGATCGGCGGGCAAGGCCTCGGCGTGCAGCCGCCGGTCCATCTCCAGGGCGTTCTTCACGTCGGTGCAGAACACGAACGCCTCGCCGAGGTCGCGGGCGATCGAGCCCCGCATCAGATTCGCGGCAGCCAGCCGGTCGATCGCCTCGAGGGTGCGCCGCGAACGGACCTCGGGGTGGTCGCCCCCGTGACGCAACAGCGAGAGCTCCACCGCGAACTGCACGTCGGCGAGCGAACCGATGCCGAGCTTGAAGTTGAACCTGGCCGCCTCGGGCGGCCGCACGCGCTCGCGTTCGATGCGTTCGCGCATGTGCAACATGTCGGCGACGCGGTCGATCGTGAGGCCATCGGGCGGGTAGGCGACGTCGGCCGCGTTCAGCTCGAACCGGCGCCCGAGGTCGGCGTCGCCGGCGACCGCACGGGCGCGCAGCAGCGCCTGGAACTCCCATGGTTCCGCGTACCGCTGCCAGTACTCGAGGTAGCCGGCGATCGACCGGGCGAGCGGCCCGTTACGGCCCTCGGGGCGCAGATCGGCGTCCGGTTCCCACCCGGCCTCGCGGACGTACCGGAGCACGTCCTCGGCGACGCGGGCGGCCCGCGCCTGGTCGTCGGCCCCCTCGCCCTCGTAGACGAACATCAGGTCGAGGTCGCTCGCCACGTTGAGCTCGCGAGCGCCCAGCTTGCCCATGCCGACCACGGCGAACGGCAGGTCGTCGGGCGGGTCGGCGGCCGCGAGCGCCTCTCGCACGACCCGTCGTGCCACGTCGCTGAGCGCCTCCCCGGTCTCGCGGGGGGAGAGCTCGCGGCCGGCCGTTCGGGCGACCGCGTCGACGAGCTCGCCCGCGGCGTCGGTCTCGGCGCCGAGCAGGGTGTCGGACAGCCCTCGGATGCGCGACGGATCGGCGACGAGCAGGTCGGTGGCGAACGAGCTGGCGCCGGCGATGTTCGCGAGGCGGCGGGCCGCGACCGGGTCGGTCGCGAGCAGGTCGGCGACGTCGCGCCCGTCGCCGACGGCCTCGACGATGCGTTCGAGACGCACGAGTGCCGAGTCGGGGGTCGGCGAGAGCGCGAGCGGGGGCGCGGTCACCGGGAAGAGGTTCGCGAGCACCTTGCCGATG
>DASTBT010000050.1:0-4802 GCA_035711865.1 Actinomycetota bacterium | reverse complement strand
GGCAGCAGCCCGGCCACCTCGTGGGCCAGCTCGCCGAGCAAGTCGGGGCGCGTCAGGAACAGGAACTTGTCGAAGTACACGGTGGAGCGCTTCCCCGACGACAGCACGAAGTCGCCGTGCAGCTCCGACGCTTCGATCAGGCGGTCGGCGAGGTCGGTGGACGACGGGGGCACGGCAGGATCCGACGGCATGGCACCGCATGATGGCATGATGGGGGCGATGGCGACGCGGCGTCTCGGGTGGTACCGATCGGTCGCGCGCCCCGTCTTCCTGGCTCTCTCCCCCGAAACCTCCCACCGGGTCGTGAACGCGCTGCTGGGGCTCCCGCTGCCCTGGGGTCGGCTCGGCGGGGCCGCGAAGGACCCACGGGCGGCGATCGACCTGTGCGGGCTGCGCCTGCGGAACCCGATCGGACTCGCGGCGGGATTCGACAAGGAATGCCGCCACCTCGACAACCTCGGTGAGCTCGGCTTCGGCTACGTCGTCGGGGGCACGATCACGCGAGCGCCTCGTGACGGGAATCCGTCGCCACGCATCGTTCGGTCGCCTCGCCGGCGCTCGATCGTGAACTCCATGGGCCTGCCGAACCCCGGCGCCGACGCGGTCGCGGCCACCCTGCGAACCGCCTCGCGAGGGCCCGCACCCCGCTTCATCAGCGTCGCCGACGAGGATGCGACCGATGCCGTGAGCTGCTTCGAGCTGTTGGAGCCGCTCGCGGACGGCATCGAGCTCAACGCCAGCTGCCCGAACGTGTCGTGGGGTCGCGACCGGGACAACGAGGCCCACCTGCGCGATCTCGTCACCGCGTTCCGTGATCGCACATCCAAGCCCGTGTTCGTGAAACTCCCTCCGTTCGTCACCCCGACCGAACGCGAGGTGGTGCTGGCACTCGCCGCGATGGTGCGGGACGCTGGGGCTGACGGGCTCACGTGCTCGAACACCAGGCTCGTCGCCGACGCCCGGTTGGTAGTCGGCCGGGGCGGGCTGTCGGGCCGTGCCTTGTGGCCCCACACCCCGCGCATCGTTGCGGAGGTGCGCAGGACGGTCGGCGACGGGCTCGCGATCAACGCGTGTGGCGGCATCTTCGCGGCCTCCGACGCGGTCGCGTGCATCGACGCGGGCGCCACCAGCGTTCAGATCTACAGTGCCCTGATCTACGAGGGGCCGGGCGTGGTGGGCGAGCTCACGTCTGCGCTGCCGCGGAGCGAACGGGTATTGCGGGGTCAGTGATCCACCGTCAAGATGTGCGGGTTCTACTGGGGGTCCAACCGGCGTTGGGGGGGTGCGTGTGAGCGAAGCAGCCGTGGTTGCCCGCGACGCCGGTGCTGCGGAGGGCATCGCCGCCGTTCGACTCGATGGAGTGGTCAAACGCTTCGGCGATGTCGTGGCCGCCGACGGCATCGACCTGGAGGTTCGTGAGGGCGAGTTCTTCTCGCTCCTCGGCCCGTCGGGTTCGGGCAAGACCACGTGTCTCCGCATGATCGCCGGATTCGAGCGGCCGACGGCCGGCACCGTCTTGCTCGGCGGGGTCGACGTCGGCGACCGGCCCCCCTACGAACGGGACGTGAACACCGTCTTCCAGGACTACGCCCTGTTCCCCCACATGACGGTGTCTGAGAACGTCGGATACGGCCTCATGGTCCGCAAGATCTCGAGGCGCGAACGCGCTGAGCGGGTGGCGGAGGCGCTCGAGATGGTGCGGCTCACTGGGTTCGGCGACCGCAAACCCGTTCAGCTCTCAGGAGGGCAGCGCCAGCGCGTGGCCTTAGCGCGAGCGCTCGTGATGCGTCCCCGCGTGCTCCTGCTCGACGAGCCACTGGGTGCGCTCGATCTCAAGCTTCGGCAGGCCATGCAGGTCGAGCTCAAGGAGATCCAGCAGGCCGTCGGACTCACGTTCCTCTACGTCACCCACGATCAGGAAGAGGCGCTGACCATGAGCGACCGACTCGCGGTCTTCAACCACGGTCAGGTCGAGCAGGTGGGCACACCGGCCGACGTGTACGAGCGCCCCGCGACGGGGTTCGTTGCCGGATTCGTCGGTGTGTCCAATCTGCTCGAGGGTGAATCGGCCGCGGCGATCATCGGCTCGCCGCAGGCGGTCACGATCCGTCCCGAGAAGGTCCACCTTGCGCTCGACGTGGAGACTGCGGTCGCCGAGGGCGAGTGCACGGCAACCGGAGTGGTCAGCAAGGTCGTATACCTTGGCGCGGTCACGCGCTACACCGTGACCTTGGACGAGGGTGGCGAGCTGGTCGTGATGCAACAGAACCTGCGCACGTCGTCGATGGAGGCCCTGCAGGTGCAGGGGCGCCGGGTGCGGCTGACGTGGGAGCGGCAGCACAGCCGCCCGGTGCAACCTGGAGACGGACCCGATCGGGCTCCGGCCGAGGGTGCGAGGGGGTTGCCCGGCCCCGGAAGGGAGGATGTATGACGAGGTGGTTGCGCCTGCTGGCGCTCATCGCCGTCCTCGCGTTGGTGGCCGCCGCGTGCGGTGACGACGATGGCGGGGGATCGGGCGGGGACGGGGGCGGCGGGACCGCGCAGTCCGACGATCCCGACGAGCCCACGATCACCGAGGTCGGTGAGGGCGAGGGCGAGGTCAGCATCATCGCGTGGGCCGGGTACATCGAGGACGGCTCCACCGACGAGAACTACGACTGGGTGACGTCGTTCGAGGAGGAGACGGGGTGCGAGGTCAACGTGACCACAGCGGGCACCTCCGACGAGATGGTCGCGTTGATGCAGGAGGGCGCGGGCCAGTACGACCTCGTCACGGCCTCGGGTGACGCGAGCTTGCGGCTCGTGGCCGGCGGGACCGTCCAGCCGGTGAACCTCGACCTGATCGAGAGCTATCCAACGGTCGACGAGCGGCTGCAGGATGCGCCGTGGTTCACGGTCGACACCGATGGCGACGGCACCGCCGAGCACTACGGCGTGCCGTACCAATGGGGATCGAACGTGCTGATGTACTCGACGGCCGCGTTCAAGAACGAGACCCCCGACAGCTGGTCGGTCGTGTTCGAGGAGACCACGCTTCCCGACGGCAGCTCGAACAAGGGCCGGGTGCAGGCCTACGACGGCGCGATCTACATCGCCGACGCCGCGCTCTACCTTCGGGCGACCCAGCCCGACCTCGGCATCGAGGACCCGTACGCGCTCACCCAGGAGCAGTTCGACGCCGCGATCGAGCTGCTGCGGCAGCAGCGAGAGCTGATCGGCCGGTACTGGCACGACGCCTACGTGCAGATGGACGACTTCGTCAACGGCGAGGCGGTCGTCAGCTCGTCGTGGCCGTTCCAGGTCAACTTCATCGAAGGGGCCGGCAAGGACTTCTCGTCGGTGATCCCGAAGGAAGGCGCGACGGGCTGGGCCGACACGACGATGATGCACTCGGAGGCTCCGCATCCGAACTGCGCGTACCTCTGGATGGAGCACTCGCTCGATCCGAAGGTGCAGGGCGACCTGGCCTCGTGGTTCGGCTCGGTGCCGTCGGTACCCGACGCCTGCGAGGGCAACGAGCTGCTCGGCCCCGACGGATGCGTCACGAACGGCATCGAGAACTTCGACCAGATCGAGTTCTGGAAGACCCCGCAGTCCGACTGCTTCGCTCCGGACTCGGGCGCCACGTGCGTCCCGTACCAGCAGTGGGTCACGAAGTACATCGCCGTGATCGGCGGGCAGTGAGCCCGACGAGCACGACGGAGACGGAACGGTGGGGCCCACCAGGGCCCCGCCGTTCTTCCGCGCGAGGCGTCGCGCCGTGGCGGTGATCGAGACCGAGCGTCGGCCCGGCGCCATGTCGCGGATCTCGGGGTTCCTCTACCGGCATCCCTGGACCAAGCTCCTCGTGCTGCTGCTCCCCGCTGTGCTCTGGCTGCTCGTGCTGTACCTCGGATCGATCGGTGGGCTGCTCGTCTACAGCTTCTGGCGGATCGAGGAGTTCACGGGCCTCATCGATCGCACGCTCACCCTCAGCACCTACGGCGATCTCCTGGAGCCGGCGAATCGGGAGATCGTGCTGCGTACGCTCGGCATGGCGACGGCGGTCACGATCGCGTGCTCCGTTCTCGCGTTCCCGCTCGCGTACTACATGGCTCGGTACGCCGGTCGCCGGGCTCGGTTCGTGTTGTACCTGACCGTGCTGATGCCGCTGTGGTCGAGCTATCTGGTCCGGGCTCTCGCGTGGAGGCAGATCCTCACCCGGGAAGGCGTGCTCTATTGGGCGCTGGGCAAGGTGGGTCTCGATGGCGTGCTCGATGCTCTGATCACCGCCCCGCTGGTCGGCGGCTCCTCGTTGATCGCGTCCAAGATCAGCCTGCTCATCGTCTACACGTACCTGTGGCTGCCCTTCATGATCCTCCCGGTCGAGGCGGCGCTGGAACGGGTGCCGGGGTCCTACCTGGAGGCCTCGAGCGATCTCGGGGCGCGGCCGTGGCTCACGTTCCGGCGCATCGTGCTGCCGCTCGCGAAGCCCGGGTTGATCGCCGGATCGATCTTCACGTTCTCCCTCACGCTCGGCGACTTCATCCTGCCGACGATGTTCGGCAACTCCGAGTACTACCTGGGCACCCAGGTGTTGACGCAGATCGGCACGGTGGGGAACACGCCACTCGCCGCCGCGTTCACGTTCGTGGCGATGGCGATCATGATCGTCTACCTGACGATCGCCCGGCGAGCGGGAGCGTTCGAGTCGCTATGAGTCGAGGGGCCGAGCATGTGAAGTCCGATGCCTCGCGGGCCGGCCTCGGGCTGAAGGTGGCGTCGGGGCTGGTGTTGCTCTTCCTGTACTTCCCGCTCGCCAT
>DASTBT010000049.1:0-5744 GCA_035711865.1 Actinomycetota bacterium | reverse complement strand
GTGTCCGGCCAGCACTCCTTGCCGATCCCCTCGACCAGGTACGGGCCCTCGGGGTGCTGCTCGTCGGCGGTGAAGACGGAGCCTTCGGGATCGACGGCGACGATGCGCGCCTTCGACCCGTGCTCCTTGAAGTAGCGGCCGACGCCCGTGATCGTGCCGCCCGTGCCGACCGAGATCACGACGGCGTCGACCTGACCCCCGTCCGTCCCCTCCCAGAGCTCGGGGCCGGTCGTGTCGAAGTGGGCAGCCGGGTTCTCCCGGTTGAAGTACTGGTTGGGCTGGAAGGCACCCGGGATCTCGTCGGCCAACCGCGACGCCACCGAGTAGTAGGACTCGGGCGACTCACGGGGAACCGACGTGGGGGTGATGACCACCTCGGCCCCGTAGGCACGCAGCAACGAGATCTTCTCCTGGCTCATCTTGTCGGGCATCACGAAGATGCATCGATAGCCGCGGATCGCCGCCGCGATGGCGAGGCCGTGACCGGTGTTCCCCGACGTCGGCTCGACGATCGTGCCGCCCGGGCGGAGCTTCCCCTCCTGTTCGGCTGCCTCGATCATGCGGATGCCGATACGATCCTTCACCGACCCGCCCGGGTTCAGCATCTCGAGCTTCGCCAGCATCGTGGGGCGCAGGCCTCGTGTGACGGACCGCAGACGCACCAGCGGCGTGTCGCCCATCGCGTCGAGGAACGATTCCAACACCCGCATCGAACGAACCCCCTGTGCCCGTGGTGGCGTTATCGTGCCACGTGGGGGCGACGCCCGCCCGGCCGAGTTCAACCTCTGGAAACCATTCGCCGGGCGAGCTTCACCTCGGCGGGTGATGTGCCGATTCACCATCGGGACCGCGCCGAGCACGAGACCGAGGAAGCGCGGGTGCGCGACGAGGACGGGGGACGTGAACGAGAGCTACAGGACCGACGAAGCCGAGGCCGTCGAGGACGACGCTCCAGCGGTCGGGGAGAGCCTGCTCGTCGTCGACGACGATCCGTTCATCGCACGGCTGCTCGAGATCGAGTTGCGGGCGGCCGGCTACGACGTTCGAGTGGCCGCCGACGGCTCGGTCGCGCTCGACGCCGCGCGCGAGCGCTGCCCGGACCTCGTGCTCGCCGACGTGATGATGCCGAACATGGACGGGTTCGAGCTCACACGCCGCCTGCGCGAGGACCCACGCACGGCGGGCGTCTCCGTGATCATGCTGACCGCTCGCGGTCTCTCTGCGGACAAGCTCGAGGGGTTCGCGATCGGCGCCGACGACTACATCGTCAAACCGTTCGACACGCCGGAGCTGCTCGCGCGCATCCGCGGGGTGCTCCGTCGCTCCCGCGATACACGCGCTCGTTCGCCGCTCACCGGGCTTCCGGGGAACGTTCGGATCGAGGAGGAGATCGATGCCCGGATCGAACGAGCGGAGCCGTTCGCGATCCTGTACGCAGACATCGACCACTTCAAGGCGTACAACGACCACTACGGGTTCGAGCGTGGCGACGGGGTCATCCGGACCACGGCGACCCTGATCGGTGACGTCGCGCGCGAGGCCAGCGACGGCGCGGCGTTCGTCGGCCATGTCGGGGGCGACGACTTCGTCGCAGTGGTACCGCCGGAGCTGGCCGACCGGGTTGCCGAGGCCGTGGTGGCCGCCTTCGACCGGACCGCTCCCGGCTTCTACGACGAGGTCGATGGGGAACGCGGGTTCATCGAGGTCACGAACCGGCGAGGAGAGCTGCAACGGTTCGGCGTCGTGACCCTGTCGATCGGCATCGCGAGCACGGCGAAGCGGAGCTTCCAGCACTACGCCGAGGCCGTCGCGCTCGCAACCGAGATGCGGCGGTACACGAAGGGGTCGCAGGCCTCGTCGTGGGCGAGGGACCGCCGGAGCGGCGAGTAGCTCGGTCAGCTCAGCTCACCGGGAGCCCCGAGGAAGAAGCCCTGCCCGTAACCGACGCCGAGCTTCCTGAGCGTCTCGAGCTCCTGCACCGTCTCGATGCCCTCGGCGACGAGCGCGGACCGCATCTCCTGGGCGAACGAGACGAGCGCCGCGGCGAGTGCCCGCTTCGCCCGATCGGTGTCGATATCGCGCGTGAGGCTGAGATCGAGCTTCACGATGTCGGGCGCGATGCGCAGCGTGTGTCGCAGGCTCGCGAACCCGGCGCCCGCGTCATCGATCGCCACCCTCGCTCCGCGGGCTCGCAACGGGGCGAGCGCGTCGACCAGGTGGTCGTAGTCCTCGACTGCCTCGTGCTCGGTGATCTCCAGCACCAGGCGATCGGCATGGGGCTCGAGCAACGCCGCCAGCTCGGCCGACACCGCGGCGCGATAGGAACAGTTCACCGCGAGGTAGACGGTCGGGTCGATCCCCGGCAGGGCGCGCAGCGCTCTCTGTGTCGTGGTCAGCTCGAGCTGCACGCCCAGAGCGAGTGCGACCGCCTCGGCGAACCACTCGTCCGGCGGCCTCGGCGGCGACGGCGTGTCGAACCGCGCCAACGCCTCGAACCCCACCGTCGCCTCTGTGGCGAGGTCGACGATCGGCTGGAAGACCATCGACACCCCTTCACCGGCCACGAACCGCTGGATCTCCGAGCGGCGCGCGTCGAGGCGCTCCCGGACCTCGTCGTCGCGGCGGAGCTGGCTCGTCAGCTCGGAGACGATGCCGGCGATGACCCCCGACGAGAGGCTCGCCCCGCCGGCCATCACCTTCTGGATCGAGCCGACGATCTCCTCCCCGGCCGTGCCCTTCACGAGGTAGCCGACCGCGCCCGCTCGCAGCATCTCGAGCACGGTCGAGCGGTCCTCGAACGCCGAGAGCGCGATCACCCGGGTGGCGGGGGAGCAGCGGGAGATCTCTCGCGCCGCCCGTGCGCCGCCCCCCGCCGGCATCGAGACGTCGACGAGCGCGATGTCGGGGCGCCGATCGCCCGCCAGCGCGATCGCCTCGTTGGCGTCGCCGGCCGAGCCGATCAGCACCATGTCGATCTCCTGCGACAGCAGGTCGGCGAGGGCCACGCGCAGCGCGGGCTCGTCATCGGCGATGAGGACGCGGATCGGCTCGGTGGAGAGCCTGCCCGCGCCATCGGTTGCGTAGGGGGAAGTGCCGACGGCCATCGGAGGGACGCTACCCGGCGAGGTCGGGCTACTCAAGCATCCGAGACCCGGGACGGGGACGCTCCCACGGCCGAGCGAGGCTCCATCGGTCGCAGTAGCATCGCGCCGAGACGCGGGCGGACGCCGCACCCGTCTCCGGAGGTGGACATCGGATGACCGTGCGAGAGATCCGCGCGCCGCGAGGCTCCGCGCTTTCGTGTCGCTCGTGGCCACAGGAAGCCGCGATGCGCATGTTGATGAATAACCTCGATCCCGATGTCGCCGAACGGCCCCACGACCTCGTCGTCTACGGGGGCACGGGGCGCGCCGCCCGCACCTGGGAGGCCTTCGACGCCATCGTGCGCTCGCTCCGCGCGCTGGCCGACGATGAGACGCTGCTCGTGCAATCGGGGAAGCCGGTCGCGGTCTTCCGGACCCACGACCTGGCGCCCCGGGTGCTGATATCGAACTCGATGCTCGTGCCTCGATGGGCGGACTGGGAGACGTTCCGGGCGCTCGAGGCTCAGGGGCTGACGATGTACGGCCAGATGACCGCCGGGTCGTGGATCTACATCGGGACCCAGGGCATCCTGCAAGGCACGTACGAGACCCTCGCTGAATGCGCGCACCAGCACTTCGGAGGCTCGCTCGCCGGCACCGTGACGCTCACGGGTGGCCTCGGCGGCATGGGGGGCGCGCAGCCGCTCGCGGTGACGATGAACGACGGCGTCGCGCTGTGCGTCGAGGTCGACCCCTCACGCATCGAGCGCCGCGTGAAGACGGGGTACCTGGACCGGGAGACGGCCGACGTCGACGAGGCTCTGCGTTGGGCCGACGAGGCGAAGGCTGCGCGTCGAGCGGTGTCGATCGGGCTCGAGGGCAACTGCGCCGAGGTGTTGCCGGCGCTGTTGACTCGTGGATGGCAGCCCGACGTGGTCACCGACCAGACGAGCGCGCACGACCCACTCGGCGGGTACGTGCCCGCGGGCCTCTCGCTCGCCGATGCGGCGGAGCTTCGCGAGGCAGACCCGGCCGGGTACGTGCGCCGGGCCGAGGGGTCGATGGCCGCCCACGTCCGAGCGATCGTGGGGTTCGCCGCCCGAGGGGCGGTGGCGTTCGACTACGGCAACAACCTGCGTGCGGGCGCGGAGGCGGGCGGCCTCGCCCACGACGAGGCGTTCAGCTATCCGGGGTTCGTGCCCGCGTTCGTTCGACCGCTGTTCTGCGAGGGAAAGGGCCCCTTCCGCTGGGCGGCGCTCTCCGGTGATCCCGCGGATATCGCCGTGACCGACGCGGCGGTGGCCTCGCTGTTCCCCGACGACGAACGCTTGCAGCGGTGGCTGCGTCTGGCTTCCGAGCGGGTCGCCTACCAGGGGTTGCCGGCGCGGATCTGCTGGCTCGGGTACGGCGAGCGCGACCGGGCCGGCGAACGATTCAACGAGCTGGTCGCCAGCGGGGCGGTCGGCGCTCCGATCGTGATCGGCCGCGATCACCTCGACGCCGGCAGCGTGGCGAGCCCGTACCGCGAGACGGAGGCGATGCTCGACGGATCCGACGCGATCGCCGACTGGCCGATCCTCAACGCGCTCGTGAACACCGCGGCGGGGGCCCATTGGGTGAGCGTTCACCATGGCGGCGGCGTCGGCATCGGCTCCTCGATCCATGCCGGCATGGTCGTGGTGGCCGATGGCACCGAGAACGCCGCCGAACGTCTGCGACGCGTGCTCACCACCGATCCCGGCATGGGCGTCGTGCGCCATGTCGACGCCGGCTACGACCGAGCGATCGAGGTCGCTCAGCAACGTGCCCTGCGCATCCCGATGTGGGAGGCCGAGTGAAGGGGCGGCACATCGTGGCGATGGGTGGGGGTCAGTGGCCCGACGACCCGATCCATCGGTACCTCTTCGAGCTCACCGGCGCCGCACGACCCAAGGTGCTGTCGGTGCCGACGGCGACCGGCGACGACGATCGCAGCGTGGCGGCGTTCTTCCGAGCCTTCCCGGCGGGGCGCTGGGAGCCGGCGGTGCTCACGTTGTTCGAACGCACCGAGCGCGATCTCCGATCGGTGGTGCTGTCGCACGACGTCGTGCTCGTGGGCGGGGGGAACACGGTGAACATGCTCGCGGTGTGGCGAGCGCACGGCCTCGACGAGATCCTCCGCGAGGCCTGGGACGCCGGCGTTGTCCTCGCAGGCGGCAGCGCGGGTGCGAACTGCTGGTTCGAGGCCTCGACGACCGACTCGTTCCTGATCGGGCGCGCCGACCCGCTCACCGACGGGCTCGGCATCGTGCCGGGGAGCTTCTGCCCGCATTTCGATTCGGAGCCAGCCCGACGTCCCGAGTTCCACCGGCTCGTCGGCGAAGGCGTGCTCCCGCCGGGCATCGCGTGTGACGACCTCGCGGCCGTGCACCTCGTGGACGGCGAGGTCGTCGAGGTGCTCGCCTCCGACGAGGATGCAGGCGCTCGTCGCGTCGCTCCCGGGGAGCGCGGCGACGTCGTCGAGGAGCCGTTCGAGGTTCGGCTGCTGGAGGCGGCTCGCGGATGAACGTCGAGCTGGGCGGCGCTCTCGCCGTCGACGACGTCGTCGCGGTGGCCGACGGCTCGCCCGTCTCGTTCGGCAGCGAGGCACGGGCCCGGGTCGAGGCCGGGCGCGCCGTGATC
>DASTBT010000048.1:0-28247 GCA_035711865.1 Actinomycetota bacterium | reverse complement strand
ACGACGATCCGGTCACCGAGTACGAGGCCTTGCTGCACGACGTCACGCTCTGGGACGTGAGCGTCGAGCGCTGCGTCGAGATCCGCGGACGCGATGCGTTCGAGCTCACGAATCTGGTCACCTGCCGGGACCTGACGAAGGTCGACGTGATGCAGGCACGCTACGTGCTGCTGACGACCGCGTGGGGCGGCATCGTGAACGACCCGGTGCTGCTGCGGCTCGCCGAGGACCGGTTCTGGCTCGCGCTCGCCGACTCCGACGCGCTGCTCTTCCTCGCGGGGGTGGCCGCGGGCCGGGACTTCGACGTGGAGATCGAGGAGACCGACGCCGCGCCGATGCAGGTGCAGGGCCCACGTTCCAAGGACGTGATCCGCGACCTGCTCGGCGACGACGTCGCCGATCTCCGCTACTACAGGTGCGCCGAAGCCGACGTCGACGGCATCCCCGTCGTCGTGTCGCGGACCGGCTGGACGGGCGAGGTGGGCTACGAGATCTACGGGAAGGATCCCTCCCGCGGCGACGAGCTCTTCGAGACCGTGTTCGCCGCCGGAGAGCCGTACGGCATGAGGGTGATCGCCCCCAGCGAGGCCCGGCGCATCGAGGCCGGCATCTTCAACTACGGCTCCGACATGCGGGTCTCCGACACGCCGCTGCACATCTCCGGGCTCGAGAAGTACGTCGAGTTCGACCAGCCGCACGACTTCATGGGGCGTGACGCGCTCGGCCGGCTCGCCGAGCGAGGCGTCGATCGGAAGCTGGTCGGCATCGTGATCGGCGGCGAACCGATGACCGACGAGGGGGCGCTCAACGACTTCTGGCCCGTGCACGAGCCGGGCGGCTTCCGATCGATCGGCCATCTCACGGCCGGCGCGTGGTCGCCTCGCCTCGAGCGCAACGTGGGGTACGCATGGGTGCCGTCGACGCACGCGCCGGAGGGCACGCCGCTCGAGGTCGTATCCTCCACGGGTACCCGAGCGTCGAGCGTAACGCGGCTTCCCTTCGTCGACGCCGAGAAGCGGATCCCGGTCGCGTGAGTGGATCGATCCCGTTCGACCGAGCCGCGGAGTACTACGACGTCACCAGGGGGCTGTCGGCTGAGGGTGTCGTGCGCACCACCGCCGCACTCTCGGAAGCCCTCGGCGACGCGGCGCCGGTCCTGGAGATCGGTGTGGGCACGGGCCAGGTGGCCATCCCGCTCCGGGAGGCCGGCCTGGACGTCGTCGGCCTGGATCTCTCCCGGCCGATGCTCGAGCGGCTCCGGAACAAGACGGACGGGGGCGTGAGCGTCCCGGTCGTCGAGGGCGATGCCACGCTGATGCCGTTCCGCGACGAGACGTTCGGCGGCGCGTACGTCCGATGGGTCCTGCACCTGATCCAGGACTGGCGGCGCGTGGTGCATGAGACCGCGAGGGTGGTCCGCTCGGGTGGCCGCTTCCTGGTCAGCCTCGGCTCGTACGGGGGTGCGCAGGCCGAGATCCAGGCGCGCTTCGCCGCGGTGACGGGCGTTCCGAACCACCCGGTCGGCCTCGCGTGGGACGGCTGGCATCAGCTCGACGAGACGGTGACGGGGCTGGGTGGGGAGAAGCTTCCCGATGTCACGTTCGCCGATCGCGACCGAGACGATCTCGAGCACTTCCTGCGGGGGATCGAGGCGAACCGGTACTCGTGGACGTGGGCGGTCACCGACGACGCGGCTCGAATGGAAGCGGCGGCCGATGTCCGTGCATGGGCCGAGGAACGATGGGGGCCGCTGGACCGCGTTCCCAGAGCGACGGTCGACTGGCGCTACGCCGTGTACCGGCTTCCCTGACCGGCTCCGCTCACTCGCGGGCGTAGTCGTCGGGGTGGTTCACGACCCCGGGGGGAACGTCACGCACATGGATCGCCGCCTGTTCGGGCGCGACCGGTCCCTCGGGTCGCTCCTCGCCGTCGGCCACGAGGTCTTTCTCTCGGTCGACGCCGTCGTCGCCCTCCCCGTCGACCAGGTCGACGCTGCTGTCGGGCCGCTCGCGCTGCGGCTGTTCGCGGCGGGTGCGTTCGTCGATCGTGTCACCCTCGGCCTGCTCCGCGACCGTCGTGTGGTCGTCGGCACCGACATAGCGGTCCATGGCGCTGATCATGTCTTCGATCGCCTCACCCTCGTCGGCGTCGTTCGAAGGCCCACCGGTCGGGTCGATCTCTCCGTCTCGCATGACCTCAGGCTACCCGCTCGGCGCGTTCCTCGGGCGCGGCGATCACGTCTGAGCGATGCCGCGCCGGTAGCCGTACCGACGCAGGAGCGGTGACGTCACGAGCTCCACCGTGCGTCGGTCATCCGGTGCCAGCTGCTCGCGCCAGGCCTCGTCGAGGCGGATCGTGATCGGGCCCGCCGCGTTCCGCATGCGGTTCCCTGCGACCAGATGGCCCGTCGACAGCCGGACCTGATCGCCGTCGATGAACGAAAGGTCGGTCTCGGTCGGATCGACGCCCGCGTGAGCGGCGCAGCGCCGGACGGCGCCGCTCGGGTCTCGCACCATGTCCTCGTAGCGCAGACGGATGAAGCCATGTCCGAGCCGCCGAAGCAGTTCGAACGACCCGTTGAACCAGAGCCATTTCGAGGCGGTCTTACGAGGCGTCCGCGTGGTGCGCATCGGCTTGTCTGCACGGGAGCCCTGGCGAGGGACCTCCTTCGTGTTCGAGAAGGCGACGCCCCGGGGGTCGCGAACGAGCTGCACGAACCGCGTCCGGCGTACGCCTGCGCGTGCCAGCAGGAAGATGTGCGCGGGGATCTTCATCGAGTCGACGATCACGTCGGCGCCCGACACGGCGAGCACCCCGCCATAGAGGCGGCGCATGAGCTCGGCATACGCATCGATGTCTCGCGTGTACCGGCGCGAGAGCTTCGGCATGAGGATCAGCGGAAGCGCGAACGGGTGGGGCCACCGGCTGTGCCCCAGGGGCAGAGCCAGCGCCAGTCGGCGCACCTCGGCCAGATCGAGCCGGTCCCAACCCCCGAACGCCTCGGCACCGACGGCGGTCCAGAACGGGCACTGCGAGAATCGCTGTCCGCAGCTGCACTCGACGTCCTCGACGAGCCCCTTCTCCCACAGCCGGCCGATCTCGCCCACGGCGACGAAGCCCGGCAGCTCACCCAACATGCGACAGAGCAGCGTCGCACCGTTCTGGCCGGTGCCGGCGATGGCGAGGACGGTCGCCGCGTCCTCATCGGTTCTGGGTCGCATGCTCACATCCTCGACGGCGGAGCGCCCGACTTGACCGCGTGCGGGTCGATCACACTGCGTGCGGTAGCACGGCACGGTAACTCGCGGCGGCCCGGGCCCGCCACGTCGCCAGCGACGGTGACCGGTACCGGGACAGCGCCTCGGCCTTCATCGCGTCGCGAGCCTCGCTGGGGCGCTGCACCAACGCCTCGGGCACGGTCGCGTCCCCGCGCTCCAGGCGGGCGGACCTGGTGAGCTCCTCGTACTCGGTGAAGCTGACGTTGCCGCAGAGGAACTCGCCCAGCAACCGCTGCCACGGCGGGCGACTGGCCCGTTCCTCGATCAGGTCGAACACGACGCGGGCCCGGTCGGCCGTGTGATCGAACTCCACGAACGCCGTGCCGAACCGCTGGTTCACGCGGCGGATCGCCGCCCCGAAATCCTCGACGACCGAGTCGAAGCGAGCGAGCACCACCCTGTCGGTGACATCGCTGAGCCGCCGGTAGAAGTCCACGTAGCTGCGCAGGAACTGCCCCACCGATACCTCCGGCTCCCTGACGATGCCGGACAGGACGGTGGCCTCGGGCTCCCGGATCGGCACGAGCACCGGCACCCCTCGCTTCGATGCGATGAGGATGGGGGCGATCGCATGCGAGTGATGGGCGACGTGCACGTGGCCGTCCTGAGCGACCTGGAAGGCCACCACCGCGAACGTGACCGCCGATCGCCCGAAGCCGTCGATCACCAGATCGGTGTCCCGATGCAGCGCGCTCTGCGGGTGGCGCCGCGACGCCACGGCGAGGTAGGCCGTGGGATGTCGGCCGAGCACACGCTTGGACGCGTGGCGTACCGCATGCACGAACCTCGTGGGACGGGTGCGCAGATGGTCTGCCCGCCTTCGAGGCAGATCCGTGTTCCCGTCCTGCCGTTCGATATGCATCTGCGCGCCCTCAGCGGAGCATGCTAGTTGCGTTCCGACGGAAGAGGAACCCTACCTACGGCGAAATATCGAGGGATCGTGGCACTTCTGCGCCCTTCGACAGAGGTGCGTGGCGGGTCGCGCGAGATAGGCTCGAACCTTCCATGGCCAACCGGGTTTCCGAGGATGCAACGATCACCCTGGGCTCCGTTCGCCGGCGGCTGCTGACCGGCTCGGCGTGGGTCCTGGCGGCGCGGATCGCAGGGCTCGCCCTCGGGGTGGTGATGAACGGCCTCATCGCTCGGATGCTCGATCCGAGCGGCTTCGGAGCGTTCCTCCTGACTTCCACGATGGTGGTGATCGGGAGTACGGTCGCCAAGCTCGGCATGGATCGTGCCGTCGTGCGGTTCACCGCGTCCTCCCTCGGCGTCGGAGAGCCCGCGGGCGCCCGCGAAGCCATCCGCATCGCGGTCGGATGGGCCTCCCTCGGCTCGGCAGCGGTCGCGGCCGTGCTCGCGCTCGGGCTCGGCCAGTGGTTCTTCGGATCGGTGTTGGGCGAGCCCCTGGTCGCGTCCGTGGTTCCCATCGCCGCCGGCTGGCTGTTCGCGACCGCGATGCAGTCCGTCCTGGCCGAGTGCTTCCGGGGGCTGTCGCGGTTCGGGTACGCGGCGGCCCTCCACATGTTCGCGACGGACTTCGCGACCGTCGGGGTCCTCGGAGCCGTCTACGTCACGGCCCGGTCGGTCTCCCTGTCGAACGTCGTCACGATCGTCACCGTGGTCGCGATGCTGGTTCTCGCGATCACCGGTCTCCTGCTGCTTCGGACGGCCCGTTCGCTGAGGGGCCCGGGGCACGTGGGGCGGTCGGAGATGTTCGCGGTCGCACGCCCGCTGATGGTCACGAACCTCGGCATCTATCTGCTGGGGGCGGGAGTGGACATGTGGATCCTCGGCGCCTACGAGCCCACCGACCAGGTGGCCCTCTACGGAGCCGCGGCGAAGCTCACCGTGTTGGTCGCCACGCCCATGATCATCTTTTCCGGCGTGATGCCGCCCCTGGTCGCCGAGCTCTTCGCACAGGGGAAGATCCGCAAGCTCGAGCGGACCCTTCGTTCGGGGGCGACGCTGGTCGGCGTGCCTGCGTTGGCCGTGCTGATGCTGTTCGTGTTGGCCGGGCCGTGGGTGCTCGGCACCGTGTACGAGCCGTACTACCGCCAGGCCGCGCCCGTCTTGATGATCATGTCCGTCTCCCGCCTGATCGCCGTCTGGACGGGCTCGTGCGGCATCGCGCTGATGATGACCGGTCACCAGAAGGACATGATGCGCATCACGTTGTCCTCGGCTGCGCTCAGCGTCGGCGGCGGGCTGGCCCTCGCGCCGCACTTCGGGACGATCGGCGTGGCCGTCGCCACGGCGTCGGCGCAGGTCTTCCAGAACGTGATGCAACTGCTCACGGCGCATCGACGGCTCGGCATCTGGACCTACGTCTCCTTCTCCCCCGAGATCCTGCGCGACCTGATCGGTCGGCCACCACGCCCGCCCGGAGCCGCCCCCGCGGCGCAGGGAAGCTCGCCGGGCGAGGGAGGGGAGTCCTGATCCCGGGGCTCAGACCTTTACCGTGAGGCCACGGTGCGATAGCCTCCGTAGGAAGTCCGGCCGTTTCGCGACGGAGCACCGGCCGGTTCCCGGCGTTCGATGAGTGAGGTCCCCCCGATGAAGGTTCGACACCGCCGGCCGGCCATGATGATCCTGGCCCTTCTCCTGGCCGGAGGGATGACGATCCCGACGGTGCCGGTGGGGGCCGCGGAGTTGTTCTCGGACGGGTTCGAGGCGGGGAACCTCGCGTCGTGGACCTCCACGGCGAACTTCACCGCACAGCAGGCGATCAAGCTGACGGGCGCGTTCGCCGGCCGCGCTACGGCGGCGAGCGGCGCCGCTCACGCGACCAAGAACCTCGACACCCCTCAGTCGGATCTGTACGTCCGAGCGTTCGTCCGCGTCGTGAGCCACTCGGGCTCGACCCCGCTGCTCCGTGTTCGTACGGCGGCCGGCAAGGTCGTCGCGAGCCTCAACGTGAATGCGAGTGACCAGCTGGTCCTGAAGAACACGACGACCGGCGCCACGCTCAAGAGCAACGTCACGATCGCCCCGGGGGCGTTCCGGGAGCTCCAGCTGCGCACGTTGGTATCGGGGGGATCGGGCAGGACGGACGTGTGGGTCGACGGAACGTCGGTCACGGCGCTCAGCGGCACCCAGAACCTGGGGACCACGCCGATCGGTCGGGTGGTGCTCGGTCGCAACGGCAGCGGGAGCCAGCCGATGGACCTTGTCTTCGATGATGTCGTGATCTCGACCACGTTCGTGGGCGGCGGCGGTGGCGCAACGCCTCCGCCGGCACCGACCGGCCTGACCGGGTCCGCGCCGGACGCGGGGCGGGTGATCCTGTCGTGGAACCCGTCGGCCGGGGCGGACGGGTACAGCGTCTTCCGGGACGGGGTCGCCCTGCAGCCGACCACGAGCTCGCCGTCGTTCTCCGATACGAGCGTGGAGCCGGAGACCACATATCGATACACGGTGACGGCGTTCAACGACGCCGGATCGTCGCCACCGTCCGCGTTCGTCGACGTCACGACCCCGCCCGACTCGGGCGGCGGCAGCGGCACCGTGGTCATGGCCGCCGGAGACATCGCCTGCGACCCGGCCGACCCCGCGTACAACGGCGGGAACGGAACCTCGTCGAAATGCCGGCAGAAGTGGACGGCTCAGCTGCTGGCGGGGGCCGATAGGGTGCTGGCCCTCGGCGACACGCAATACGACTGCGGCGGCCTGAGCGCCTTCAACCAGTCCTACGACCCGACGTGGGGCCAGTACAAGAACATCACGCATCCGATCCTGTCCGATGAGGACTTCGACCGTTCGGGCACGGGCTGCGGCGCAGCCGGGGCGGACGGGTACTTCGCGTACTGGGGCTCGAGGGCGGGGCCCAACCCGACGGGCTACTACAGCTTCGACGTCGGCGGTTGGCACATCATCGCGTTGAACTCCGAGTGCGGCGACGTTCCGGGTGGCTGTGCCGAGGGATCACCCCAGAACGACTGGCTCGAGCAGGACCTTGCCTCAAGCGGCGCGCAGTGCACGATCGCGATGTTGCACGAGCCACGGTTCCGCTCGAAGAAGAACGGAGACCAGGTGGGGCCCGACATGAAACCGTTCTGGGACGATCTCCACGCCGCCGGCGCGGAGATGGTGCTGTCGGGCGACACCCACTTCTACGAGCGGTTCCGACCGCAGAACCCCAACGGCGCCTTCGACGCGAACGGGGTCGTGCAGTGGATCATCGGCGTCGGCGGCAAGAGCCGTGGTGGACTCGCAGGTGCGTCCGCGCGGCTGCCCAACAGTCAGAAGGCGACGTCGCAGGCGTTCGGCGTGCTCGAGTTGACGCTGCACGCGGGGAGCTACGACTGGCGGTTCCTCACGGAGGGCTCCAGCAGCTTCAGCGACACGGGCAGCGCATCCTGCCACTGACCCCGGGAGCCACGGCGGGCGCGGTGGTTCACCGGTATCCTTGAGGATCTGCGGCGCGACCGCTCGCGCCGGCCGAAGGGAGGTTCCGCGGTGCCGATCACCGAGGTCGAGAAGATCTGGATGAACGGCGAGCTCGTGCCGTGGCACGAAGCGAAGGTGCACGTGCTCAGTCACGCTCTGCACTACGGCAGCGGCGTCTTCGAAGGCATCCGGGCCTACGAGACCGAGCGCGGCCCGGCCGTGTGGCACCTCGACGCGCACCTCGATCGCATGTACAGCTCCGCGTCGATCTACTTCATGGAGATCCCGTACTCCAAGGCCGAGATGGTCCAGGCCGTCAAGGAGACGATCCGCGCGAACGGGCTGGAGTCGTGCTACATCCGGCCGATCGCGTTCCGCGGGTACGGCGAGATGGGCGTGAGCCCGCTCGCGAACCCGGTCGACGTCTCGATCGCCGTCTGGCCGTGGGGCACCTATCTCGGCGAGGACGCCCTGGAGCAGGGTGTGCGGGTCAAGATCAGCTCGTGGCGGCGTCACGATCAGAACTCGCTGCCGTCGGCCGCGAAGGCCACCGGCGGGTATCTCGGTTCGATCCTCGCGAAGGTCGACGCGGTCAAGTCCGGCTACGACGAAGGCGTGCTGCTGAACGGCGACGGGTACGTCACCGAAGGGTCGGGCGAGAACATCTTCGTCGTCGATGGCGGCACGATCGTGACCCCCCACACCGGACACGGGTGCCTCGCCGGCGTGACCCGGTCGGCGGTCATGACGATCGCGCGCGATCTCGGCTTCCCGGTGATCGAGCAGAACCTCGTGCGCACCGACCTGTACACGGCCGACGAGGTCTTCTTCACGGGCACCGCCGCCGAGATCACGCCGATCCGCGAGGTCGACGACCGCACGGTCGGCGCGGGTCACCGCGGGCCGGTCACGAAGTCGCTGCAGGACGCCTTCTTCGCGGCGACGAAGGGCGACGACCCCAGGTACGCCGACTGGCTCACGTACGTGAGCGACTGACCCCGTCCTGGCGCAGGGCGAGGCTCACGCGCCGAGTTCCAACGACCGGACGACGTCCCACGCTTCGATACCGGGCACGGCGCCGGGCTCGCGGGCGACCGCCAGCATCATGGCGTCGGCCGGCGGGTCCACGTCGTGGGCCGCCCACACCGTGTACGTCGTGCCGGGCCGCAGGTCGATCGTGCCTCCGCCCGGCATCTCGAAGAGCGGGCGCCGTTCCCCCAGGAAGGAGAACGAGACGAGGTCGCCGCGGTGACCCGCGTACGTGACGTCGAGGGCGAGCCGGATCGGACCGCGGTCGGTCATCGTGAGCAGCCACGAGAGCGCGGGGGGCGGTTCCCACTCCCCGCGATGTCCCACCGCATGGTCCCGCAGTCGCGGGACCACGCGGGCGCGGAAGGTGCCGATCGAGCGATGGAACCACGCCCGGCCGGCCGGGCGAGCCCGGGCGACGTTCGTCGATCCGTCGAACGGCATCAGCAGATGCAGGTCGAGCACGGCGACGCTCGTCGTGGCGCCGGGACGCCCCGTCGAGAGGACGGCGGCGCCTTCCCCGGTGGGGCCCCAGATCGAGTCGCCGGCGAACCAACCTGCGGGCAGTGTCACGGTGACAGGCACCGACATGCCGGGGAGGCGATAGGTGCCTGCAGGCAGCGACCGCGCGGCCGCGGCATCGATCGCGGCCGCCGTCGTGGGAGCGGGTGCTCCGCCGCTCGGGCCGAGGACCGCTGCCGCGAACCACGCAAGCGCTCCCATCAGGGCGAGGACCACGAGCGTGCCGGCTCGCCGTCGAGCCGCAGGACTGGGATCGTCCGCCGAGACCATGGGATCGTCCGCCGAGACCATGGCCCGGCCGTCCGGCTCGGCGTTTCCCGACTCCTCGCGTCGCCGCGTTCGCATGGTCGCTCGGGATCCTCCTTCGGTCAGGGTCTCACGCTGGGCGGCCAACCGTTGCGCTTCGCGGCACTTCGTGGTTCGGCACGATAGGCTCCCGACCCATGCAGGATCGCTACCGGCTCCCGCGAACGGTGGTCCCGTCGCGATACGACCTAGTGCTCGAGCCCGACCTGGAAGCGGCCACCTTCTCGGGCAGCGCCGAGGTCCAGGTCGATGTGCACGAGCGCCTGGAGGAGATCGTCGTCAACGCGCTCGACGTCGAGATCGGCGGCGCCGAACTGCGCGGTGAGCAGGGAACGATCGGCGTGACCGACGTCGCCTTCGACGAGGAGCTGCAACGGGCGACTCTCTCCCTCGCCGCCCCGGTCGATCCGGGTGCATGGACACTGGCGATGGAGTTCCGGGGCGAGCTCAACGATCAGCTGGTCGGGTTCTATCGATCCACCTATACCGACGACGACGGTGCCCACACGATCGCGACCACCCAGTTCGAGGCGGCGGATGCCCGGCGCGCGTTCCCATGCTGGGACGAGCCGGACCTCAAGGCGGTCTTCGGCATCACGCTCGTGGTGCCGGACGGCGTGCTCGCGCTCTCGAACGGCCCCGAGGTCGAGCGCGAGCCCGCGTGGGCCGGCCGGATGCGGGTCCGGTTCGCCGACACGATGTCGATGTCGACGTACCTGGTCGCGTTCGTCGTGGGCCGGCTCGAGATCACCGACCCCGTCGACGTCGACGGTGTTCCGTTGCGCATCGCGCACCTGCCCGGGAAGGGCCATCTCACGAGCTTCGCCCTCGAGGCAGGCGAGTACTCGCTGCGGTTCTTCACCGACTACTACGGCCTTCCCTACCCGGACAAGAAGGTCGACTTCGTGGCGCTTCCCGATTTCGCGCAAGGGGCGATGGAGAACACCGGCCTGATCACGTATCGGGAATCGCTGCTGTTGGTCGACCCCGATCACGCGACGCAGCCCGAGCTCGAGAACATCGCCGACGTCGTGGCCCACGAGCTCGCGCACCAGTGGTTCGGCAACCTTGTGACGATGCGGTGGTGGAACGGCATCTGGTTGAACGAGGCGTTCGCGACGTTCATGGCCCTGCTCACGATCGACGCGTGGCGTCCCGATTGGGAGCAATGGAACACGTTCGCTCGCGGCGTCACCGTCGCGAAGGAGGTCGACGCCCTACGTTCCACCCGCCCGATCGAGTACCCGGTGCACTCACCCGACGACGCGCAAGGCATGTTCGACGTGCTGACCTACCAGAAGGGCGCCGCGATCCTGCGCATGCTCGAGCGATACCTCGGGGCCGATCGGTTCCGCGAGGGCATCCGTCTGTACCTGTCCCGGCACGCGTACGGCAACACCGAGACGCACGACCTCTGGCACGCGATCGAGGAAGCGAGCGGGGAACCGGTCCGGCGCATCATGGATCAGTGGATCTGGCAGGGCGGCTATCCACTGCTGACGGCCTCGCCCGACGCCTCGGGCGTGCGGCTCGACCAACGGCGGTTCCTGGCCGACGGCGGAGCCGACCACGCCGTCTGGGACGTGCCGTTGCGCGTTCGAACGCTCGGCAACGACGAGGATTCGGTGCTCGTGCCGGCCGACGGCACGATCGCCGCTGGTCCGTCCGACGCGGCCGCGGTGGTGAACGCGGGGGCCAGCAGCTTCCTGCGGGTGCGGTACGAGGGCGGCTTGCTGGAACGGCTGATCGAGCGCCTCCCCGAGGTCTCGCCGTTGGAACGCTACGGCCTCGTCGACGACCACTGGGCCGCCGTGACCTCGGGGGCGGCTCCCGTGTCGGAGTTCGTCTCCGCCGCATCTCACTATGACGACGAAGACGATCTCGCCGTGTGGCAACTGCTGCTGCAGGGGCTGGGGTGGTGCGACCGGTTCCTCGACGGCGAGTCCCGCGAGCGGTTCCGGGCGTTCGTCCGCCGTCTCGTGACGCCGGCGATGGATCGCCTCGGATGGGAGGCCGATGCCGACGAGCCCGACCGCATCCGGGCGCTGCGGGGCGCGCTGCTGCAGGGCCTGGGAGTGCTCGGCGCCGACCCGAACGCCGAGGCGGCGGCGCGGGAGTTCGAGGCCGAGGCCTGGGCGGGAAAGCCCGTCGACCCCTCGCTCGCCGCCGCCTCGGTCAACGTCGTGGCGGCGACCGGTGGCGACGCCGACTACGACCGGTACTGGGCGGCTTACCGGGATCGGCCGACCCCGCAGGAGCAGTACCGGTACCTCTTCGCGATGCCGCTGTTCCGAGATGCCGCACTGATGGATCGAACGCTCGAGGCGACGTTCTCCGGCGACATCCGCAGCCAGGACGCCCCGTTCGTCTTCGCCTACTCGCTGATCAACCGCGATCTCGGCGAACGTGCCTGGGCCACCTTGCGAGAACGGTGGGCCGAGATCGAGGAGCGGTTCCCCGCCCAGCTGACGATCCGCACCGTGGAAGGGGTTCGGTACCTGACCCGTCCGCAGCACGTGGCCGAGGCCGAGGCCTTCTTCGCGGAACATCCCATCCCGCAGTCGGCGAAGATGCTGGAGCAGATGCTCGAGCGCCAGCGCATCGCGGCGGCGTTGCGGGAGCGTGCCACGCCCGATCTCGAGCGGTACTTCTCTCAGTCACCGGACTGATCCCGGGCTTTCACCCGATCCGCACCGTGCCGACCATGCCGTAGGCGTAGTGGCCGGGAAGGTGGCACCCGAACAGGGCCGCCCCCGACGACGTCGGGAAGGTGACCGTGGTGGTCCGCGTCGTGCCGGCGGGCACCGTGATCTCACCGGGCCTCGGCGGATGATGGGCCTCGGTGCCCCGCTCGTGCACCAGCTGCAGACGCGCGTCGCCGACGATGAACTCGTGGTCGATCGGGTCGGTGTTCACGAGCACGAACCGCACCGCCTCGTCGGGTTGCACCTGCACTTCGCCGGGCTCGTACCTGGAATGGTGGATCACGATCCGGAGCTCACGGACCGCGTGATCTCCGGACCACGCCCACGCTCGCAGCGCGAGGCCGCCCGTGGCGAGCACACCCGTCACGGTGAGGACCAGCACTGCGACCCGTGCCCGCCGGGCGTTCACGCGGGCCGCCCCACGCGGCGCGGCAGCCCTCGCGCGGCGAGGAACGCCACGACCCCAGCCGCCAGCACGAGCGCCAACGGTACCCAGGGAACGTCGGATCCGGCAGGGATCACCGACCGCGAGGTCAAGCCCGCCGCCTGAGGATCTGGTCGGCCGAACCCGCTCGCGTCGATCGCGAGATCGTGCGTGAGCCGGTCGGCGCGCTCGTTGACCCGGACCTGAGTGAGCCACATGTCGGTCTCGGGGAGCCAGCCCATGCGGGAGTCCGAGCGCAGGTCACGCATCAACGAGTCCGAGGCGGGTTCGCTGGTGGCCAGTACGAGTCCTCGCTGATCCTCGTCGCCGGTGGGTTCCAACGTCCGGGGCAGCATCGCGGGGGCGACGTCGGTGAGCAGGAACACATCGGCCTGCACCACCTCCGACGGCTGACGTCCGAGGCCCAGGATCCGCAGCGGGACCCACGGGTTGGGTGTCGGGATCGCCACGTGGATCGGCGTGCTCTCGCCGCGTCGCACGCCCTGCTCGGCGGCGCGATCGGCGTTGAAACGAGCGGCGAGGAAGATCGGGCTCCGCTCGGCGTAGAACTCCAGCACCTCCGGCGCGTCGGGCGGCAGGAAGTAGCCGTGCTCGCTGGCCCACGTTCCAACCGAGACGGCGCCGCCCTTCAGCACCGTGATGTCGAGGGAGTCGATCTCGGCCTCGAGGAGCACCTGGGCCGCCCCGGCGTCGGCCGTGTCGGCGGCCACCGCTTCGAGCACGGGCGGCTGCGTCTCGATGACGAGGCGCTGCAGCGTCCAGTCGCCGCCCTTGACGACCCTGGTGGGCACGCCGGGCAGCGGCACGATCGAGCCAACCTCCTGCCCTTGCCCGGCGAACTCGAACGACGTGATGTAGTGCTCGACTCCGCGGTGGTACGCGGCGAGCGTGGTGGTGCGCAGCAGGTTGATCGTGCCGTTGGGCGTGACCAGTCCGCCGCACGCGAGCGCGGCGCCGACGGGACCGGCGACCACGATCGCGGCGGTCAGCGTCACCAGCAGGGAACGGCGAACACGGGTTCCTGGCATATCGAGCCCCTTCCGTGCGAAGACCCCTCCGACGACAGCGGTGCCCTCGCGGGTTCCCGGATCCGCCGACCGAACCACGCAGGGCCGTGGCGCGCGAGTTGACACTCCCTCGGGGCACTCATACCGTTCGGATACGAACGACCGTTCCTGACCGGTCGGCACCCTGGAGGGCTGAGCGACGAGCCACGCCGTCGTGGAAGGCATCGCGATCTCGACCGACCACTGGATCGGAGGAGAACGCGTCTCCTCGAGCGACGCCTTCGACGATCTCTCGCCGATCGACGAGCAGCCCATCGCCGAGGTCGCCCGGGCCGGAGCGTCCGAGGCCGACCGAGCCGTCGACGCGGCACGATCGGCGAGCGGGACGTGGGGATCCGCGCCGCCGAAAGAGCGCGCGGAGGTGCTCCACCGCATAGCGGAGGGGGTTGAGGCCCGGGTCCCCGAGCTGGCCGCGGTGGAGACCCACGACAACGGCTCGCTGCTGCGCTCGATGCGGGGCTCGGTCATGCCGCGGGTGGCCCGGAACTTCCGCTTCTTCGCCGACCAGTTGCTCGCGCTCGAGACCGGCACGAGGGGCTACGAGGCCTTCGCGGAGCGCGTGGCCTGGGACCCCAGCGGCGTCACGGTCGTCATCACGCCGTGGAACGCCCCACTGATGCTGGCCACCTGGAGGGTGGCCCCCGCGCTCGCCGCGGGCAACGCTGTCGTGCTGAAGCCGCCGGAATGGGCCCCGCTCACGGCCTCGATGCTGGCCGAGATCGCGCACGAGGCCGGGCTGCCCGACGGGGCGTTCAACGTCGTCCAGGGCATCGGCGAGGAAGCCGGGGCCGCGCTCACCGCGCATCCCGGCGTCGACCGCATCGCGTTCACCGGCAGCGTGGCGACCGGCAAGCTCGTCGCTCAGGCGGCCGGCGCGAACCTCACGCCGGTCTCGCTCGAGCTCGGCGGCAAGTCGCCGTTCATCGCGTTCGCCGACGCGGACCTCGACGCGGTCGTGCGCCAAGCCGTGAACCAGTTCGACAACGCCGGGCAGGTCTGCCTGGCGGGCACGCGACTGATCGTGGAGCGCTCGATGCACGATGCGTTCCTCGAGCGCTTCGTCGAGGCGGCGGACGCGATCGTGCAGGGCGATCCGCGCGACGACGCGACCGACATCGGCCCGCTGATCACGCGCCAGCACCTCGAGCGCGTCGACGGGTTCGTGCAGCGGGCGAAGGCCGAGGGCGCGCGGGTCGTGTTCGGCGGCGGACCGAACGAGGAGCTCGGCGGGTTGTACTACCGACCGACGCTGTTCGCCGGCGCGCCGGCGGGCTCGGAGATCCTCACGCGGGAGGTGTTCGGGCCCGTGCTCACGGTGCAGACGTTCGAGACCGAGCAGGAGGCGATCGAGCTCGCGAACTCGACCGACTACGGGCTGGCCGCGATCCTCTACACGGGCGACGAGGCCCGGGCCGAACGCGTGAGCTCGGCGCTCGTGGCGGGCACGGTCTGGGTGAACTGCTTCTTCGTGCGCGACCTCGCGGCTCCGTTCGGCGGAGCCCGGACCTCGGGCATCGGCCGCGAGGGCGGGATCTGGAGCTTCGATTTCTACGCGGACGTGAAGAACGTCTGCACGGCACCGTGGACCTAGCCAAGGACCGAAGAGGAGGCGAACGACATGGGTGAAGTCGTCGGCGCGGCCCTGGTGGCCCACGTGCCCACGATCATGCTGCCCGAGGAGACCCGCCGGGAGATCAACGAAGGCAACGAGATCACGCTGGTGCCCGGCCTGCATCGGATGCGGTCCGAGTGCATCGATCGGCTCCGCCCCGACACGGTGGTCGTGTTCGACACGCACTGGGAGTCGACGTTCGAGCACATCGTCACCTCACATGAGCGCCGGGAAGGCAGGTTCACGAGCCACGAGCTGCCCCGAGGCATGAGCCAGATCCCTTACGACATGCCTGGCGACCCCGAGCTCGCGAAGGCGATCGCCGCGCAGGCCGACGGGCGCGACGACTGCTGGATCCTGGCGTGCGACGACCCATACCTGCCGATCTTCTACGGCACGGTCAACATCTGGACGTTCCTGGGCGACGCCGACACCCGCTGGATCAGCGTCGCGATCAACCAGACGTGCACGACCGAGGACTTCCTGCTGTTCGGGAAGCTGATCGGCGATGCGATCGCGCACAGCGATCGCCGGGTGGTGCTGCTGGCGTCGGGCGGCATGACGCATCGGTTCTTCCCGTTCCGGGAGCTCCGGCAGCACGAGAGCTCGAAGGCGCCGGAGAACATCCTCGCCGTCGAGAGCTACGAGGCCGACCAACGCGTGCTCTCGATGCTGCGCGCCGGCGACCATGCGGGTGTGATCGACGGGATGCCCGAGTACCGGAAGGCGGCGCCCGAGGGCCACTTCGGCCACTACCTGATGATGGCCTCGGCGATCGGGGGCGCCCGCTGCCAGGCACCGGGTGAGCTGTTCAGCGAATACGAGGCGTCGGTGGGAACGGGCCAGGTGCACGTCTGGTTCGAGCGCCCGGCCGACGGCTGGTCGGGAGCCGGCGCGCCTGCCTGATCACCCCGTCATCCGGCGGCCGATCGTCGACCGGCCGCCGCGAACGCCCGGATCGCATCGGCGGTCGCGCGGACCTGCTCGTCGCTGATGCCGATCGGCCGCGTCATCGGTGGGAACAGCAACCAAACGAGCGACCCTCCCATGTGACGGATCACCGCGCGCCCGTCGGCTTCCACCCTGATCTGCTCGAAGTGCACGGCCCCGAGGGCTCGGATGAGGCTCGCGTCGGTCGAGAGCGCTCCGGCCAGGGCGGTTCCCGCGGGGTCGTCCCTGCGTGCCCGGAAGTCGATGCCCTGCATGCGCACGACGCCTCTGCCCTTGGCCCGCAGACCTGCAGTACTGGGGAGCAGCACGGGCTCGGCGCTCGAGACCTCGAGCGCGTAGGCGCCGCCGAAGACGCGCCCCCCGGTCGGCACGAGCTCGAGCCGAAGGGCCGGCTCCGGCCCGGACAGGCTCGCGTGCAGCTCCTCGCGGCGGCCGGATCCCTCGTAGCCCGCAGCCGCGAACATCTCGACATCGCGGGCGAGCACCTCCCGAGCGCGGGTGCGGGCGCGCTTGCGCACGGGACGGGTGCCGCGGCGGCCTCAGCCGCGCCCGAGCTCGTGTTCCTCGGGCAGCGCTTCCGCGATGCGGTCCGTCTCGCTGTACACCTCGGCGAGCGGCACGGGCCGGAACATCTTGCCGAACCCGTACGTCACCGCGTTGTACACGAGCGAGAACACGACCGAGATCGCGAGGAAGTACCCGAAATTCCGGTAGATGTTCGACTCGATCGTCGGGTCCGGGAACACGTTGAGCGCCGCGATCACCAGGATCACGATGCCGACGATCTGCGGCACCGGCCACCATGGAGATCGGTACGGGCGGGGGGCCCGCGGTTCCTTGATCCGGAGCACGATCTGAGAGAGGTGGATGATGATGTACGCGAGCCCCCACCCGAGCACGCCCGCCAGGATCAGCTCGAGGAAGCCGCCCTCGAGGGTCTGGTCGGTCCAGTTCAGCCAGATCGGAGGGATCGACACGAGCACGATGCCGATCGCCGGTGCCCTCGTGCCCGGTGTCAGCCAGCCGAGGACCTTCGGCAGCTGCCGGTCCTGCGACATGCCATAAATGATGCGGGGCACGCCGGCCGCGACCGCGTTGAGGGTCGAGATCGTGGCCGCGATCGACAGGATGCCCATCCAGTACTTCCCGAGATCGTCGAACATCGCGATCGCGACGTTCATGTTCGTGATCTGCGTTGGATCGCCGAGCTGGTCGGGGGGCAGATACCGGGTCGCGGAGATCCCCCACAGGAACATCGGGACGGCGACCAAGCTCAGGCCGATGAAGATACCCCACGGGATCTCGCGGCCGGGGTTACGCAACTCCTCGGCCAGCGGACACGTGTACTCGATCCCGACGAACGTGAACGTGGCGAGCGCGATGAGCGAGATCAGCAACGAGCGATCGAACGGGATCGACGGCAAGGCTCCTCCGACCGTGTCGCCGACCCCCGCGAGACCGGCGATGCCGAAGATGAGCAGCGAGCCGGCCAGCAGGAACGTGAGCGGAACCTCGACCGCCGCGAAGGCTCGGATGCCGAGCAGGTTCACGAGCGCGATCGCCACGACGATGATCGTGACCCACCACTTGAAGTCGAGGCCGAGGTCGAGGAACGCGGGGTCGGAGATGATTGTCGCGGCGAGGAACGCCTCTGACGACCCCGGGAAGATCACGATGGCGAAATAGCCCACGAACACCGTGACCGTCGCGAAGAACGGCCCGAGCCCGGCCCGCACGTACTCGTTCATCGAGCCCGCCTTGGGGATCATCGTCGCGAGCTCGGAGAAGCTCATGCCCTGGGCGTACATCGCGATCAAGGCGATGAGCATCGCGTAGAGGCCGATCGTGCTCGCCGCATACAGCTGCGGCACCGTCACCATGACCGTGGTCGCGAGGATCAACCCGAACGTGGCGCTGATCGCGGTGGGGAGGCCGATCGAGCCGGTCCGTAGACCCCCGTCGCTGCCGTTCGTCGCCATCACGTACCCCCCGTCTCGTGAGCGAACGATGTGACCTGCCTGCTACGGTCGTTCGGGAGCGAATGTTATGCAGGGTCCGGGCTGCCGCGCAAGCCGCGGCCCGGGGTCTCGCGCCGACCGGGGGCATACGATCACCGCGATGACGGGCAACGACCGATCGCTCGAGCTCGACGCCTCCCGCGAGGAGGCGCTCGATCACGCCGCTCGTCTGGTCGCCGAGGCGTGGCGCAGCTTCGATCGTTTCCGGCCCCAGGAACCGCCCCTCGATGAACGCGTCCGGCGCCTGCTCGAGAGCTCTCTGCCGAGGGAGGCATCGCCCGTGCACGGCGTGCTCGACGACGCCGCGCGCATCCTCGATGAGTCGATCGCCCAGGCCCGTCCGCGTTACTTCGCGTTCATCGGGTCCAGCGGGTTGGAGATCGGCGCGATCGCCGACCTCTTGGCGCACACGTACGACATCAACCTCGCGGTCGACGCACGAGCCGCGACCGAGATCGAGGACCAGGCCGTGCGGTGGGTGGCGGAGTTCATCGGCTTCCCGGCGACGGGAGGTGCGTTCACGAGCGGCGGCACCGTCAGCAACGTGACCGCGATCGCTGCCGCGCGCGAGCGAGCGCTGCCCGGCTCGCGCCGCGCAGGCCTCGGTGGGGGACGCGCCGCCGTGTACTGCTCGCAGGAGGTGCACTACTCGGTCACCCGGGCGGTCGAGCTGCTCGGCATCGGCTCGGACCACCTGCGCGCGATCGAGATCGACGGGCTCCGGCGCATGCGTCCGGAGGCGCTCGATCGAGCCCTCGCCGACGACCTCGCCGCAGGCGTCGTCCCGGTGGCGGTCGTGGCCACCGCCGGCACCACGCTCACCGGGGCGATCGACCCGCTCGACGAGATCGCCGACGTGTGCGAAGCCCGTGGCGTCTGGATGCACGTCGACGGCGCCTACGGGCTTCCGGCGGCCTCCGTCAACTCGAGGCACGAGATGTTCGCCGGGCTCGAGCGAGCCGACTCCTGCTCGATCGACGCGCACAAGTGGCTCTACCTGCCCAAGGCGTGCGGCGTCGTGCTCGTGCGCGACGACGCCTCGCTCGCGACCGCGTTCAGCCACGAGCAGGGCTACCTGCCGCATCAGCAACACGAGCTGCATGCCGCCGACATCACGCTGGAGTACTCGCGGCCGTTCCGCGCGCTCAAGCTCTGGCTGGCGTTCCGCGCGCACGGCGCGGCACAGTTCCGCGACGCGATCGAGCGCAACCTCGCCGAAGCCGATCTGCTCTTCCGCAGGGCGCAGCACACCGAGGACTTCGAGGTGATGGAGGCGCCGCCACAGCTCTCGATCGTTCCCCTTCGTCATGTGCCCGACGGGGTCGCCGATCCGAACACGCACAACCAAGCGCTGGCAGAGGCCATCCAGGCCGACGGCCGTGTCTACCTGGCTCCGGCCCTGATCGACGACGAGGTGTGGCTGCGTCCGTGCTTCGTGAACTTCCGCACGACCGATGACGACGTGATCGCATTGCTCGACGTGGCACGGGAGCTCGGCGAGCGGCTCGCTCGGGAGGGGAGCGCGGCGTGAGTAGAGCACGTCGTCCGAGCGACCGTCACCTGCCGGGGGAGGAGGCCGGCCTGCTCCCGGCCGAGCGGAAGGTGCGGGACGAGCTCGGCGGCCTGCCGTTGGACTTCCGGGCGATGTGGGCGATCTCGAACCTGTTCCGGAGCTCGACCGCGATCCGGCGCCACATGGAGGCCCGCGTTCTCGGACCGTACCGGATGAGCTGGACCTCGTTCGTCGGCCTGTGGGTGCTGTGGGTCTGGGGCGAGATGGAGGCCCGAGGGTTCGCGGCCGCGGTGGGCATCAGCCGGCCGACGGCGACCGGAGTGATGACGACGCTCGAATCCCGCGGATACGTCACCAGGCGCAAGGATCCGAGAGACGGCCGCAGGGTGATCGTCGAACTGACGCCGTCCGGTCGCTCGACGATCGAGGAGCTCTTCCCCAAGTTCAACGCCGAGGAGAGCGCCGTCGCGGCCCACCTCGAGCCGCAGCAGCAGGACGACCTGGCCGCGATGCTGCGGTCCCTGCTACGGGCGGTCTCGCCCACGGAGAGCGAGCGTCCGGACCGAGTAGTCTGAGCCAGACTAGAGGGCGCTGCGAGCGGCGGTGCCCTCCACGATTCGCCGCAACAGGCCGGGGATCTCGCCGACGGTGTCGACGAACTGGCTAGGCTTGAAACAGATCGTTCCGAACCCTCGCTCGACCTGACCGGTGATCTGATCGAGGGCTCCGTCGAGAGGAGCGGGCCGGTTCGCGTCGGGGAAGGACCCTCTGGTTCCGCCCACCATCTCCAGATCTGAGAGGTCGCGGCCTGCCTCGGCCATCGCGGCGGCGAGACGTTCCAGGTCGTCGTCGCTCGGGCGGCCGAGCGGGTTGAAGCCATGGCCGTAGGCGACGAGGCGCCGGAGCAACCGATCGTGCAATCGCTGGCCCCCGAACCACAGCCGGGGGCCGTCGGGTCGGAAGGACTTCGGCTCGAGCCAGACTTCTTCGAAACCGTAATGACGGCCGCGGAACGACGCGGGTGACCCTTGCCAGAGTCGGGCCCAGGCCTCGAGATGTTCGTCGAGCCGTTGTCCTCTGGTCTCGAACGGCACGCCGAGGGCTTCGTACTCCGCCCGGTGCCAGCTGACGGTGGGCTGCACGACCAGCCGGCCCTTGCAGAGCAGGTCGAGGGTCGCGATCTCCTTCGCGATCAGCAGCGGGTGTCGCAGCGGCGGGATCACCGCGCCGGCGATCAAGCGGATGCGCGAGGTGACCGAGGCCACCGCGGCGAGCAGCAGCAGCGACGACGGCCACGGGGTCGCGGTGTCCTGGTTCCCGGGCAGCGCGTAGTCGCGGGGGTTCTCCGGCAGACCCGCGGCATCGGCACCCCGCCCCAGCACGATGTGCTCGCTCACCATCACGCCGTCGAACCCGGCCCGCTCGGCTTCGACGGCGACGTCGACGAGCGCGCGCAGGTCGCGGGCCGGCACGAGCGTCTGGTTCTCGCTGATCACGAGCACCAGTCGCGGCGGGGCCACGGTGCGCTCGCCTCAGCGGGTCGTCACGCGGACCGGCATGCGCTTCACGCCGTTCACGAAGTTGGAACGGATGCGCTCCACGGGGCCGATCAGTTCGATCGAGTCGAGCCGGGGGATCAGCTCCTGGAACAAGACCTTGGTCTCGAGCCGCGCAAGGTGCGCTCCGAGGCAGAAGTGCGGTCCTCCGGGCCCGAACGTCACGTGGTCGTTGGGCGTTCGGGTCACATCGAAGGAGTAGGGATCGGGGAAGACCTCGGGGTCGTGGTTCGCGCTGACGTACCACGTGACGACCTTGTCCCCGGCGCGGATGGGCTGGCCATGTAGCTCGGTGTCGCGCGTCGCCGTGCGCCGGAAGTGGAAGACCGGGGTGGCCCAGCGCAGGATCTCCTCCGTCGCCGTGGCGATGCGTTCGGGTTCGTCGCGCAGCAGCTCGAGCTGGTCCGGCCGTTCCATCAGGGCGAGCATGCCGTGGCTGATCGTGTGGCGGGTCGTCTCGTTGCCGGCGATCATCAACAGCGCGAAGTAGTTGTGGAACTCGCGCTCGTCCAGCACGCCCTCGCTCTGGGCGATCGTCAGCGCCTGGATCACGTCGTCGGCGGGTTCGTCGAGGCGAAGATCTCGCTGACGGTCGGCGTAGGCGAACACCTTCAGGGCCGTGGGGGAGCGGAAGGGCAAGAGCCGGTACTCCTCGGTGTCGACCTTGTCGACGACCGCCGCCGACAGGTCGGGGTCCTGGTTCGCGATCATCTGGTCGCCCCACGCGATCAGCTCGGGAGCGTCGTCTTGCGGCACCGTGAAGATCGAGCAGAGGAACCGGATCGGGAGCTCCCTCGAGATCTCGCTCACGAAGTCGAGCTCGCCCTTGGCGAGCGCCTGGTCGAGCACGCCACGAGCGACGTCGCGGATCCAATCCTCGTACTTGCCCACACCGCGGGCGCTGAAGCGCTTGGAGCAGATCTTCCGTAGCTCCGTGTGGCGCGGCGGGTCCGTCTCGAGCATCGAACGCCTGATCGCGAGCTGCTCGGGGTCGAGCTCCTCGAGCCCGACGGCGCCGAGCTCCGACGAGTACGTCTCCCAGTCCATGTGCACGGCCGTCAGGTCGTCGTATCGGGTGACCGCCCAGAAGCCCTCGTTGGGTTCGGGCTCCGGGTGCCAGACGACCGGATGGTCCTCGCGCAGGTGGTCGAACCACTCGAAGGGAACCCGCTCGACGTAGTTGTCGGGGTTCACGAGGTCGATCTCGCCCAGCGTGTCACCCATGCGGCCGCGTCCTCCCATGGCGGTCGGCCGCCCCGCTCCGGGCGGGGCGAGGACGATACTTCGTTCCCGAACGATGGTACCGGGCCGCGGGCGAGGACGTGCGCCACGGTGTGGATCAGGCTTCCCTCGGGGCGAACAGGATGCCGCCGAGGTCGACGGCGGTCTGCCCCCCGTCGGCGACGAGCACCGCGCCGGTGACGATCGAGGATTCGTCGCTCGCGAGGAACAGGCAGCAGTTGGCGATCTCCTCGGGCGTGGCCGGGCGCCGCAACGGCACGTGCTGGGTGGCGAGCCGGTACCCCTGTTCCCGGTCGACGCCCAGGGTCGACGCGAGTCCGTCCATCTCGCGGTCGCCCATCGGCGTGAGGACCCATCCGGGGCAGACCGCATTCGCCCTGATGCCCCGTGGCCCGAAGTCGACCGCGATCGAGCGCATCAACCCGATCAGCGCGGTCTTCGAGGTGCCGTAGGAGGCGGAGTCGACCGTGGCGCGAAGCCCGTTGACGCTCGAGACGAGCACGATCGAGCCGCCGCCTCGCTCGGTCATCGAACCGAGCGAGGAACGGACGAGACGCAGCGGACCCGTGACGTTCACGTCGAACGTCCGCTGCCAGCCCTCGTCGTCGACGACGGCGGCGTTGCCGGGGTAGCCGGCGCCCGCGTTCGCGATCACGACGTCGACGCCACCGAATGTCCGCGTCGTCTCCTCGACCACCGCGGCGGGGTGCTCGGGGTCGGCCATGTCGCCGGCGATCGCCAGCCCTCCCGTCGCAACGGCGACCTCGCGCAGCGGTGCCTCGCGACGCCCGGTGACGACGACGGTCGCGCCCTCTGCCGCGAACAGCCGGGCGGAGGCGGCACCGATCCCGGTGCCGCCTCCGGTGATCAGGGCCACCTTCCCCTCGAGCCTCATCGACCTCCCCCCGATGCGGCCCAGTGTGGCGAATCGCCCGCACGACGACAGCGCGTTCCGATGTCTCGCTCCTGCGCTGCGACGGGACATGTTGCGGAACCGTCGCGCCGCTGCGGAGGAACGGCGATGTTCCCTCGATACGTCTTGCGCACGACGCGGAACGAAAGCAGTCTCGGCCATGTCTCTTTCTCGAGGTCGATCGCTGAGGACTGCGGCGGTGGCCGTGCTGGCCGCTGGGTCCTTCGGAGCCGGTCTCGCGATCGGGGACGATACGGGCCCGCGTCCGAGCGTGTTCTCCGCCGCTCTCGTGGTCAGGCGTGTGCACGGCCAGGGGTACGAGGGGTTCGCCGCCATCGGGGATGTCGTGGTGTTCGCGGCCGTGACCGAGACGCACGGCCGCGAGTTGTGGCGAACGGACGGCACGAGGCGGGGGACCAGGATCGTGCGCGACATTCTCCCCGGACACGCCCTGCGGCATCGCGCCGGTCGCCACGATCGGAGGCATCGCCTTCCTTCGTGGCTGCACCTTGTGGGAGAGCGACGGCACGGAGGGCGACACGATCAAGGTGGATGGAGGGCCTCGTCCCTCGTTGGAGTTCGGAGTGCTCGGCGACGTCCTGTTCCTGTGGAACGAGGCGTCAGCCGGCCCTGCTGCCCTCCGGGCCGCGACGCCCATCACGCACGTGGACGGCTGAAGCGCATCCCCCGCGTCAGGCTCAGTGGTACGGCAAGTAGTAGCGCAGCTCCCAGTCGCTCACGTCGACGGTCGAGGGGTCGTCGACCGCGGCCAGGTAACGTTCCCACTCGCCGCGCTTGAGGATCGTGAACGCCTCGACGATCTCGGGTCCCATCGCTTGCACGATCCGCTCGTCCGCGTTGAGCTCGTCCAGCGCCACCGCCAGGTTCCGAGGCACGCGCACGTCGGTGTCGGGGTCCTCGCCGACCGGTTGCGGGGGCTTCAGCTCGAGATCGTCCTCGACGCCGAAGCGAGCCGCGTGCAGCACCGCCGCGCCCACCAGGTATGGGTTGGCTGCCGCGTCGGCGGTGCGTTGCTCGAGCCGTGTGCCCTCGCCGCGGGCGGGAGGAACGCGCACCGTGACGCTGCGGTCGTCGTGTCCCCAGTTCGCCCAGTACCCGTTGAGCATGTCGGGTTGCAGTCGCTTGTACGCGTTCACGTGGGGCGCCATGAACGCGGCGATCCCGGTGTGGTGGGCCAGCATGCCGGCGATGCATCTGCGCCCGAGATCCGACAACCCCTCCGGGTCGTTGGGGTCGTGGAACGCGTTGGAGCCATCGTTGCGCCGGAAGCTCAGGTTCACGTGCATGCCGCTCCCACCCCGGTCGTTCATGGGACGGCCGATGAATGTCGCGAGCTTGCCATGGCGCTCGGCGATCTCGCGGATCAGCAGCCGGAACACGAACGCGTCGTCGGCTGCGGGGATCGCATCGTTGTACCTGATGTTCACTTCGTAGGCGGACTCGTCGTACTCGCTTCCCCAGCTCTCGACCGGGAACCCGCACTCGAGCGCCGTCCCGACCATCGCGTCGACGCAACCGGTGGGGTCGATCGACGTGCCGGTGCCGTAGACGCGATGGGAGGGCAATGAGACGGGGCGCCACCCGCCGCCCCCGTCCGGTTCCATCAGGTAGAACTCGAGCTCGAACGAGATCTGCGGCTCGAGGCCCATCGCGCGCCAGGCTCCGACCGCCTCGCGGAGCACATGACGAGGATCGACCGGCACCGGGGCGCCGAGGTGGGTCGCGTCGCCGATTCCGATCACTGTCTCGGGCTCCCACGAGTGGCGGAGCGAATCGCGGTCGAGGGTCACGTCGATGTCGTGCAGGCCCACGTCGAACTGGGTCTTCGGAACCGGCAGGATCTCCCGATCGTGCGTGAGCGGGTACACCCCGACGCAGAAGGCCGCGTGCCCCGCCTCCGCGATCTCGCCGAACAGGTACTTGCCGCGCTCCAACCCGTGGACGTCGGGGTAGAGCAGGCGCAGGCGCTTGCCGTTCGTGTCCATGAACCCCCCTGAGGCGGTCGGAACTGAACCGTACCGGGTCACGCCGAGGTTTGCGCGGCCCGGTCGTGTGCGCGCAAGATACGCCCTCACGGTGGAGGCGCGCGAAGGAGGCGACGGTCGGTGACGGTCGGCGAGTCGATCGCGCTCGAGGACCTCGAACGCGATCCATATCCCATCTACGAACGCCTGCGCGACGAGGAGCCGGTGACTTTCGTGCCGGCGGTGGGGCTCTGGCTCGTGACTCGTCACGACGACGTCAAACACGTCGCCACCGACCCAGAGACCTTCACCGCCGCGACCGAACCGTCGACGCTGAACCGCACGATGGGCGTGAACATGCTCGGCATGGAAGGGCCGGAACAGCGCTGGATCAGGGCGATCACCGAGCCGCCGTTCCGTCCTCGCGACGTCGAGGAACGCACGCAGGGTATGATCCCCCGGCTCGCGGGGGAGCTGCTCGACGGTTTGGCCGACCGTGGGCACGCCGACCTGTTCCGTGAGTACGCCGACCCGATGAGCGTCCAGTCCCTCTGCTTCATGCTGGGGCTCGATGCGGTGCCGTGGCAGGACATCCTCCACTGGAACGAGGGTCTGATGCCCGGGCTCGCGAACTTCGAGGCGGACCCCGAGAAGCAGGCGCCTGCAGACGAAGCCGCCGCCGCGCTCCACGCGGCGATCGGCGACGTGCTCGACCGGCTGGCCGACGAGCCGGACGGCTCCGTGCTCTCGTGGATGCTGCACCACGAGGAGGACGGGCGGCGCATGTCGCGCGAGCAGATCGTCGCCAACACGACCCTGATGCTCTCGGGGGGCCTGCAGGAGCCGCGCGACGTGATCGCGCTCACGTTGTGGGCGCTGCTGTCGAACCCTGCCCAGCTCGATGAGGTTCGTGAGGACCGCTCGCTCGTGAAGGCCGCCGTCGAGGAGACGCTGCGGTGGGCGGGTCCGGTCGGCACGGCGACCCGCCAGGCGACGCGCGACGTCGAGCTGGCGGGAACCGGGCTCGAGGCCGGCTCGCTGATCGGGGCGGTGCTCTCGTCAGCGAATCGCGACCCGCACCGCTGGACCGAGCCCGATCGGTTCGATATCCATCGCAAGGAAGGAGCCCACCTCGCGTTCTCCGCCGGCACGCACTTCTGCCTCGGCGCGTGGTTCGGCAGGCATCTCGCCCGGGTCACGCTCGACCTGGCGCTCGACCGGCTTCCAGGGCTCCGTCTCGATGCCGATCGACCCGTCACGCTCTCGGGGTGGGAGTTCCGCGCCCCGGACTCCCTGTGGGTCTCGTGGGGCGCTTCATCGCGCGCCGAGATCGACCCGCCGGTGATGCGGTGAGGCGGCGGGACATCGGTCGAGGTGCGTGACAGGTTCGGTTCCGCTCGCCGGAAGATCACGCTGTGCGTGTCACGAGCCGCGGGGCGAGCGGGGCCAGCACGAGGAGCGAGAGCCAGCTGAGGGCCGCGGCCTGCGGCGAGACGAGGTAGGCGATCGGGATCGAGGCGGCGAACACGATCGCAGGCAGAAGGCCGGCCACGGAATGGGTGATCACGCCGACACGATCGGGCTTCTCGGCGAACAACCCGCGGCGCACGGCCAGCCAGAAGACGACGGTACTGAGCCCCGAGACCGCGACGATGTCGAGGGCCATCACGACGACGGGTAGCGGCAGGTCGGCCTCGAGGTCGCCGACCGACTCGGTGCAGAACGGCAGCAACACGATCGCCGCCATCAGAAACAGGTTGGCCACGATCGTCCGGTAGTCGAGCCTCGAGAATCGCCGAAACAGCCGGTGGTGCACGAGCCAGTAGTTCGAGATCACCGCGAACGCGATGCCGAAGCTGATCAACTGGTCGCCGAGGGAATCCCACAACGCGCCGACGCTGCTGAACGCCTCCTCCCGATCTTCGACCTGGATCGTCGTGACGAGCAGCGTCAGCGCGAGGGCGAAGGTCGCATCGAAGAACCCGACGGCACGATCGAACCCGGCCTCGTCGCTGTCGATCCACGCATCGGACGGCATCTTCCGCTCGCCCACCGGACGCATCTTAGCCCGGTCGGTCTCCGAGACTCACGCCCGGCTCGCCGCCGGGATCCGATGTCTCGGTGGTCCGTATCCCGTCGTCGATTCCGAGTCGCAACGGGGGCTCCGCCAGGAACGGCTCGAGCGGACGATCCACGGGTTCGAACCAGCGCTGCCACGGTTCTCGTTCGGAGGCGGGGACGTATCGCCACTTCCGCGGCACGCGCCGAACGCCGATCGAGTAGATCGTGAGGACACCGAGCTCGTCGATGTGGAGACGCATGAAGTTCCGATGATGCTCCCAGCGGAACGCGGAGAACGAGTGTGTGGGATGCCGCTTGAAGAGGGTCTGCATCACGAACAGGTAGACCGAGTAGATGTATGAGCCCACGAGTCCGCCCAAGAGCACGACCATGACCGCGTAGACCAGCGCGAACAGATGGACCTGAACGTCGAGGACCGCGTTCTCCAGCTGGAAGACGACGGTGTCTCGCTCTGGAGCGATCTTCGCGACGAACCACGACACCCAGATCAACCCCTCGAGTTGGATGCTCGCGTGAACCACGCCGGCAACGATCCTGTCCGGCAGGGTGCGACCGTTGGCGAATCCGACGAACCCGACGAGCAGGATCAGGAACAGCACCACCATGCCGGCGCTCGAGATCGCCGTCGCCCGGACAT
>DASTBT010000047.1:0-5991 GCA_035711865.1 Actinomycetota bacterium | reverse complement strand
CCCCGACGGGCTCGAGCGGGTCGCGACCGACGAGGGGTTCATCGACGCCGCCGAGGACCACGACCTGGCCGACGGCCCGCTCGCCGACTACGGGGTTCGAGGGGTCGACGACGAGAGGTTGAGCACGGGTCTGTCGGGCATCATCGGGGTCGCGATCACGTTCGGCGTCGCCCTGGTGCTCTTCGGCATCTTCCACTCGCGCCGCGACGGGTCTCGAGCCGAGCGTGACGCTCGTTCCCCCGCCGCCGGCTGACCCGGCCATGCGTCCGTGAGCGGAAACCACGCTCACGCGCTCTACTACCACGGCCACAGCGCCGTCCATCGCCTCGCGCCCGAGACGAAGCTCGTGGCGCAGGTCCTCTTCGTGCTGGTCGTGGTCGCGACGCCTCGGGAAGCGTTCTGGGCATTCGGCGTCTACGCGGGCATGGTGCTGGCCGCCGCCGGGGCGGCGGCGATCCCGATCGGGTTCCTGCTGCGCCGCCTCGCGATCGAGGTGCCCTTCGTGGCCTTCGCCTTCTTCCTGCCGATCGTGGGTCAGGGCGAGCGTGTCGACGTGCTCGGCGTCTCCCTGTCGGTCGAGGGGCTATGGGGCGCCTGGAACATCCTGGCGAAGGCGACGATCGGCGTGATGGCGAGCACGCTGCTGGCGTCGACGACGACGATGGCGGAGTTCCTCACCGGGTTCGACCGCCTGCACGTTCCCCGCGCGTTCACCTCGATCGCATCCTTCATGGTGCGGTACATGGACGTGATCGCCGACGACGTGCGACGCATGCGGATCGCGCGGCTCTCGCGTGGGTACGAGGGTCGCTGGATCTGGCAGGCCAGGGCCATCGGGCAGACGGCGGGCGCGCTGTTCATCAGGGCGTACGAGCGCGGCGAGCGCGTCTACCTCGCGATGCTGTCACGTGGCTACGCGGGCACGATGCCCGAGATGGGGGAGGTTCGAGCCACCCCGCGCCAATGGCTCACCGCGCTGGCGCCGGTGTCCGTGGCGCTGCCCGTGTGCGTGTTCGCGTGGATGCAGCGGCCATGACCGAGCCGGTCGACGAGATCGCCCGCGGTCCGGCCCTCGAGGTCAAGGATCTCGCCTTCGCCTATCCGGGTGGTACCCAGGCGCTGTTCGGCGTCGATCTCGCGATCGGCCGCGGGGAGCGGGTGGCCCTGTTGGGACCCAACGGCGCCGGCAAGTCCACGCTGGTGCTGCACCTGAACGGCGTGCACCAGGCACAGGCGGGATGGGTCCGGGTCGGCGGTCTGCCGGTCGTCGAGGAGCACCTGCGCGAAGTGCGACGCCGGGTGGGCATCGTGTTCCAGGACCCCGACGATCAGCTGTTCATGCCGACGGTGCGCGACGACGTGGCGTTCGGCCCGGCGAACCTGGGCCTGAGGGGCGACGAGCTTGAGGAACGCGTGGTCCAGGCGCTGACGGCGGTCGGCATGGAAGCGTTCGCCGACCGGGCGCCCCACCACCTGAGCTTCGGCCAGCGGCGGCGGGTGTCAGTGGCCACGGTGCTGGCGATGAGACCCCAGATCCTCGTGCTCGACGAGCCGTCGTCGAACCTCGACCCGGCGAGCCGTCGGGAGCTCGCCGACATCCTGCGCTCGCTCGACATCACGATGTTGATGGTCACGCACGACCTGCCCTACGCGTTGGAGCTCTGCCCCAGGTCGCTCGTGATGAACGAAGGCAGGATGGTGGCCGACGGGCGCACGGTTGAGATCCTGGCCGACGAGCCGCTGATGGCGGCGAACCGGCTGGAGCTGCCGTTCGGGTTCTTCCCCGCCCTCGCCGACGCCGAGCGGCAGGGCGGCGGTCGATCGACGGAGCGCTAGCTCGCCTCGGCCGCGCAGGCCTCGCAGCGGCCCGTGATCGCGAAGTGGGTCAGATCGGCCTCGAAACCGTGATGCCGGCGGATCAGCTCCTGAAGCTTGCGAGCCTCTTCGAGCGAGAGCGGGTCGTCCTTGCCACACCTGCCGCACGTGAGGTGAACGTGTTCGGCGTCCTCGGAACGGTGGTATTCCGCGCCGGTCTCGAGGTGGGAGTGCGAGAGCACGCCGACCTCCTCGAGCAGTGTGAGCGTGCGGTAGACCGTCGACGCGTTCACCCCCGGCATGTCGCCCTGCACCTTGCGGGCGATCACGCTGGGGGAGATGTGCCCCCGGGTGCGCATCACCTCCGAGACGATCACGCGCCGCTGCGGCGTCATGCGGAGGCCCCTGGCGCGCAGCTCGTCCATCACGTCGTTGAGGTCCGGTCCCCTCCTCTCCATGGCTCGATGGTAGCAGCACCTTGCAGGTGCATGCAGGCCATTGCAAGTGCAGATGCGCACCCTCGGTAGCATCTGGCCATGGCGGTGATGGTCACGGGTGCGTCCGGCCCGGTGGGGCACGCCCTGGTGCCGCTGCTCGCTCAGAAGGACGAGGTGCGGGCCGCCGTTCGAGATCCGGAGGAGGCCGAGCCGTTGCGTGCCCTCGGAGCGAAGGTCACGCTCGAACGCCTCGACGACGCGGATGCGCTCGCCGAGGTGTTGGCCGGCGTGTTCACGCTCGTGCACCTGGTGGGTGGCCCGGACCAGCCCCACGACCATGCCCTCCTCGACGCGAACCACGGGTCCACCGTGCGAGCCCTCGCCGCTGCCCGGGAGGCCGGCGTGCACCGTTTCGTGTTCGTGTCGGTCCCCGGAGCCTCGGCGGAGTCTCCGGTGCCCTTCCTGCGTGCGAAAGGGCTCGCCGAGGAAGCGGTGACCACCTCGGGGCTGCAGCACGCCGTGATCCGTAGTGCCCCAGTGGTGGGCACGGGCTCGCTGTGGTTCGTCGCGACGGTCGCCGGTGCGTTGCAGGATCCACCGGTGGTCTGGGGGTCGGGCGACCGATCGCTCGCCCCGGTGGCGGTGGGCGACCTCGCCGCCGTGCTCGCCGTCGCCGACGACCTCGACGTCGCTCTCGCGGGCACCTGGGCGCTGGAGGGTCCCGACCCAGTGACCTCCGACGAGCTCGTGGCCATGCTCGCCGGCCAGGCCGCCGTGCCCGAACATCTCGACGGCGGCACGGCACGCATCCGGCTCTCGCGGCTCCTGGGGCGTGAGGTCTCCGCACACGTCGTCGATGCCGTCACGGGACCGGCGCGGGCCGACGCGGCCCCTGCGGCCGGCGCCTTCGGTGTGTCGCTCACGCCGCTGGAACGAACGGTGCGTGAGACGCTGATGACGGCGGCGTCGGGGGCCCCCGGGCCCGGGTAGCATCGCGATCGTGATGGGCGACTACGTGACCCTCGAGGTCGACGACGGCGTCGGCATCGTGCGACTCGACCGTCCCCCCGCGAACGTGATCGACCTACAGCTCGCCACGGAGCTGGGATCGGCGATCCAGGAGGCGGCGAGCCGCGACGAGGTCGGCGCGCTCGTGCTGTGGGGAGGCGAACGCATCTTCGCCGCCGGTGCCGACATCAAGCAGATGGCGAACTGGGGGCCCGACGAGGTGCGTCCGACCGTCGATGCCCTGGGAGGGGCGAGCGACCTGCTCGAGGAGATCCCAAAGATCTCGATCGCGGCCGTGAACGGGTACGCGCTGGGGGGTGGGCTCGAGCTCGCGCTCGGGGCCGACCTGCGGTACCTGGGCGACGATGCGATCGTCGGCCAGCCGGAGATCCGGATCGGCGTGATCCCCGGCGCCGGCGGGACCCACCGACTCACGCGGTCGATCGGCGTGGGTCCGACCCGGGACCTGCTGTACACCGGTCGCTCGGTCGCCGCCGACGAGGCTCTTGCTCTCGGCATCGCCGACCGGGTCCTGCCGGCCGCCGAGGCGTTCCCGACCGCCGTCGAGGCCGCGCGCGCGTTCGCGAAAGGGCCCCGGCGAGCGCTGGCGGCCGCGAAAGCCGCGATCAAGGCCGCCCTGGATGACCCCGGAGCTCCGGCCATCGCGCGGGAACGCAGCCTGTTCGTCGAGCTGTTCGGTTCCCCCGATCAACGCGAGGGCATGCAGGCGTTCCTGGAGAAGCGCGAACCAAACTTCGGCCCGGACTGACTGCGCCGCAGGCAGAACCTGCGGTTCGCCTCACGAGGGCGTCACACGGAGCGCACACGGCGGAATGAACCGTTCACCTTCACCGTTCGAACAACGTGCAAGCGAGGCCGACATCGACCCGTCATCGGCCTCGCCCGAAAGGATGTGAACGACGTGGCAGAGGAGAGGTACCGGGGCGCGGCCGTCCGGACGCTCCCGCGGCCAAACAGGCAATACGCAGGTGATCGCGTCTGTGCCGAGCCCACGTGCGGCACGAAGCTCTCGCGCTACAACAAGTGGCAGTACTGCTGGCAGCACGAGCCCGTGCATAGCTACGTGCCCCGAGGCAAGCGGAAGAGTCGCAAGGCCGCGGCCTGACCCGATCCCACGATCCAGAGCCCCTCAGAGGCCCTCCCTTCGGGAGGGCCTCTCCCTTTGCCGCGGGGGCCGGTCCCACGCTGCCTGATTCAAGGTAGCCGGAGGGCCCGCCGATGGTTCCTGGGAGACCGCTCCCCCCGGAGCGCACCCACGCCCATGACGAACGAGATCGCCGAGCCCCCTGCGATGCGCGAAGGCGCGTGCCCCTACTGCGAGCGAACGGTGCTCGTCTACGAGGAGCCGCCTCGATGCCCGCTCTGCGCCTGCCCGCTCGACGAACGGGTGATGCACCCTTACCGCTTCCCGGGAGAGCCGGCCCCCGCCGACCCGGACAGTTAAGCGGTCGGTGCGCGGGGCCGATCCAGCAGGACGACCGGCCGTCTGCCGCGAACGTCGCTGATCAGCTCCACGACGTCGGCCCGCCACAGATCGTCGATCGTGATCGTGCCTTCGGCGAGCCACCCTTCCGCAAGCGCGATCTCTCGGCCGATGCCCGGGAGCAGCCCGGCATCGAGCGGGGGGGTGACCCAGCGTCCGTCCACCGAGACGACCACGTTCGCGATCGTGGCCTCGGTGATCTCACGACGGTCGTTCGTGAGCACGACCTCGTCGGCATCGGGGTGCCGAGCACGGGCATCCTCGTAGGGGCCCCGCAGGCTGTGCTTGTGGAACAACATCGGGTCGGTGTGGTCCACGGGGTGGCCGAGGTCGACCGCGACGTGCACCGGCTCGGCCGGGGCCACGAGGGCGGTCGCGCCGGCGTCGACCTTCCCGAGCCGGTCCACCGCGACGCGCAGACGAGCCGGCCGGTCGGGGAAGCGGTTCGCCGCCTGTTCGAGCGCTCGCACCACCTCCTGTTCGTCGAGGGCGGCGAACCCGAAGTAGGCGCTCGAGCTCCGCAGCCTGGCCAGGTGCCGATCCAGATGGAGGATCCCGTCCCCCGGATCGTGTCGGAGAGTCTCGTAGAGCTCGAAGCGCGGGCGCCGCGCCGTGAGCACGCCGGCCTTGGCGACCGTCTCCTCGTACTCGCCGGCGGCGCTCGAGTCCCAGGTGATGCCGCCGCCGACCCCGTACTCGGCCGTGCGGGTCTCCGCATCGAGCACGACGGTGCGGATCGGCACGTTGAACCGGGCCGCGGGCGCGTCCGACCCGGGCGGCGCGAGGAAGCCCACCGACCCGCAGTAGACGCCTCTCGGGGAGTCCTCGAGCTCGGCGATGATCTCCATCGTGCGCACCTTGGGAGCCCCGGTCACCGAACCGCTCGGGAACAGCGAGCGGAAGACGTCGACGAGGCGCACGCCGCCGTCGATCTCGGCGGACACCGTCGATGTCAGCTGCCAGACCGTCTCGTAGCGCTCGAGGTCGAAGACGTCGCCCCAGCGGACCGACCCGGTGCGCGCGATCCGGCCCATGTCGTTGCGCAGCAGGTCCACGATCATCGCGTTCTCGGCTCGGTCCTTCACCGATCCGCGCAGGCGTGCCGCGACGGCCTCGTCCTCCGCGGACCATCGGCCACGTCGTGCGGTGCCCTTCATGGGCCTGGTCGTGATGCGGCGGCCGTCGATGCGGAAGAACAGCTCGGGTGAAGCCGAGAGCACACGGTAT
>DASTBT010000046.1:0-2313 GCA_035711865.1 Actinomycetota bacterium | reverse complement strand
CCGCGCGGCCTCAGAGGATGCGCCGTTCTCGGCGCTCGTCTTCAAGGTGATGTCCGACCCGTACGTCGGCAAGCTGACGTACTTCCGCGTGTACTCGGGCAAGGTCAGGGCCGGCGACCGCGTCCTCAACACGACGAACGGTAGGACCGAGCGAATCGGTCGCATCCTCCAGATGCACGCCAACCACCGCGAGGAGCGCGAGGAGATCGCGGCCGGCGAGATCGCCGCCGCCGTCGGGCTCAAGCAGTCGACGACCGGCGACACGCTGGCCGTCGCAGGCGCGCCGATCGTCCTCGAGGCGATGACCTTCCCGGACCCGGTCATCTCCGTCGCCATCGAGCCGAAGACGAAGGGCGACCAGGACAAGCTCGGCACGGGTCTCCAACGCCTCGCCGAGGAGGACCCGACGTTCCGTGTCTCCTCGGACGAGGAGACCGGGCAGACGCTGATCGCCGGCATGGGCGAGCTGCACCTCGAGATCCTCGTCGACCGCCTCCTGCGCGAGTTCAAGGTCGACGCGAACGTCGGCCGTCCGCAGGTCGCCTACCGCGAGACGGCGTCGCAGCCCGTGCAGAAGGTCCAGGGCCGATTCGTGCGCCAGACCGGGGGCTCGGGACAGTACGGCGACGTGATCATCAACCTCTTCCCGCAGGAGCCGGGCGCCGGCTACGAGTTCGAGGACAAGATCGTCGGCGGGAAGATCCCGAAGGAGTACATCAAGCCTGTCGACGACGGCATTCAGGAGGCGCTGGGCGCCGGGGTGCTCGCGGGGTACCCGGTCGTCGACGTGCGCGTCGAGCTCGTCGAGGGCTCGTACCACGAGGTCGACTCGAGCGAGCGCGCCTTCAAGATCGCCGGCTCGATGGCGTTCAAGGAGGCCATGAAGCGCGCGAAGCCGAAGCTGCTCGAGCCGATGATGGCCGTCGAGGTGGTCACGCCCGAGGAGTACCTTGGCGACGTGATGGGGAACCTCAACTCGCGCCGCGGCCGCGTCGAGCACCTCGAGCCGGTCGGCAACTCGCAGTCCATCAAGGCGAGCGTCCCGCTCTCCGAGATGTTCGGCTACGCGACCGACCTGCGGTCGATGACCCAGGGGCGCGCCACGTTCACCATGCAGTTCGACCGCTACGAGGACGTTCCCCAGTCCATCGCGGCGGACATCGTCGACGCCCAGAGGGGCGAGTAACGGCTCGGAAGGAGACCGGAACCGCAATGTCCAAGCAGAAGTTCGAGCGCACCAAGCCGCACGTCAACGTCGGCACGATCGGTCACATCGACCACGGCAAGACCACCCTCACCGCCGCGATCACGAAGGTGCTCTCCGAGCAGGGAACGGGCACCGCCGTGCGCGACTTTGCGTCAATCGACGCGGCACCGGAGGAGCGCCAGCGCGGCATCACGATCAACACCGCGCACGTCGAGTACGAGACGGCGAACCGCCACTACGCGCACGTCGACTGCCCGGGCCACGCCGACTACATCAAGAACATGATCACGGGCGCCGCCCAGATGGACGGCGCGATCCTCGTCGTCTCGGCCGCCGACGGCCCGATGCCCCAGACCCGCGAGCACATCCTCTTGGCGCGCCAGGTCGAGGTTCCCGCCATGGTGGTGGCTCTCAACAAGGCCGACATGGTCGACGACCCCGAGCTGCTTGAGCTCGTCGAGATGGAGGTGCGCGAGCTCCTCTCCAAGTACGAGTTCCCCGGCGACGACATCCCGATCATCCAGGTCTCGGCGCTGAAGGCGCTCGAGGGCGACCCCGAGTGGACGGCGAAGATCCTCGAGCTGATGGAGGCAGTCGACTCCTACATCCCGGAGCCGACGCGCGACGTCGACAAGCCGTTCCTGATGCCGATCGAGGACGTCTTCACGATCACCGGCCGCGGCACCGTCGTGACCGGCCGCATCGAGCAGGGCAAGATCGAGGTCGGCAACGAGGTCGAGATCGTCGGCATCCACGAGAAGGTCGAGAAGACGACGGTCACGGGCCTCGAGATGTTCCAGAAGATCCTCGACTTCGCGCAGGCGGGAGACAACGCCGGCGCGCTGCTTCGCGGCATCAAGCGCGAGGAGGTCGAGCGCGGCCAGGTTCTCGCAAAGCCCGGCTCGATCACGCCGCACACCCAGTTCAAGGCCGAGGTGTACGTGCTCTCGAAGGACGAGGGCGGTCGCCACACGCCGTTCTTCAACGGCTACCGGCCGCAGTTCTACTTCCGGACGACCGACGTGACCGGCTCGATCAAGCTGCCCGAGGGGCAGGAGATGGTCATGCCGGGCGACAACACGAACATGGAGATCGAGCTCATCCAG
>DASTBT010000045.1:0-16357 GCA_035711865.1 Actinomycetota bacterium | reverse complement strand
GCCTTCGTGCCGAGGTTCTTCGACGAGGTCGGAGAGCAGGTCCTCGGCATCGGCGTCGGCTCGGACCCGCTGCTCGTCGGATACATGTTCCACCTGTGGTTCGTGGTCTTCCTGCTCTGGTACTCGTTGCTCGGCATCCCGATCTTCCTGTGGCTCCGCGGGACACGAGGCCGGCGAGTCATCGATCGGCTCGGCGACCGAGCGCATCGCCGGGGGTTCACGCTGCTCGCCGCCGTGCCGATCCTGATCGCGACCGCGCCGGTCTACGCGGCGTTCCCAGGCGAGCACGATTGGGGCGAGTTCGTCTATCTCGCCGGGTTCTTCGTGGCCGGGTTCGTGCTGATGTCCGACGTGCGCCTGATGGCCTCGGTGCGCCGTGATCTCGTGCCGGCGCTCGCGGTGGGGGTCGCCGGCTTCCTGGTGCTGATGGTCATAGACGTGGGGGCGTTCATCGACCGGTGGGAGCGTTCGACCCCGTACTCGTGGGAGTACCTGGCCTTCTTCGGCACGATCGCGGTCCAGGCGTGGGCGTGGGCGCAGGCGGCGACCTCGCTCGGCATGCGGGTGCGCGCCTTCGCTCGGCCGCTCCCCAGGATCGTGTCCGAGGCGGCCATGCCCTTCTTCGTGGTCCATCAGCCGGTGATCGTGGCCGTCGCGTTCGTCGTGGTGCGGTGGAACGCCGGGATCGGGGCCAAGCTGCTCGCCGTCTTCGTCGTCTCGCTCGCGATCTCGGTCGCGCTCGCGTGGGCGCTCGCCCGCATCCCGGTGGTCTCGCTCGGACTCGGGGTCAAGCGCCGGGCCGCGGCGCGTCCGTAGACTGCCGGGCCATGGCAGCCGGGGAGATGCTGGTGCTCGGGCGTGAGGATCTCGAGTCGCTCGATCTCACGTGGGCGGAGATCGTCGATGTGCTGGAAGACGCGTTCCGCCAGAAGGCGGCCGAGCTCGTGCAGAACCCGCCGAAGCCGGCCGTGCGCCCGCGCGACGATGCGTTCATCAACGCGATGCCCGCCTACCTCGGCGGCAGCGATCGCGCCGGGATCAAGTGGGTCGCGGGATACGAGCAGAACCCCACGAAGGGACTTCCGTACATCTACGGCGTGTTCGTGCTGACCGACGCCGACACGGGCCGTCCACTCGCGCTGATCGACGGGGGATGGATCACCGAGATGCGCACCGCCGGCGTCTCCGGGGTGGTGATGCGTCAGCTTGCCGACGAGCCCGAGCGCATCACGATCGTGGGGGCGGGTGTCCAGGGCCGCCGCCACTTGGAGCTGCTTCTCGAGCTGTGTCCCGGCATCGAACAGGTCCGGGCCTTCGACGCCGTGCCCCGGGCGACCGAAGCGCTGCTCGCGCTCGCCGGCGATCGGGAGGGGGTCGCGGCGTCCAGTGCCGAGGACGCTCTCGAGGATGCGGACCTCGTCGTCACCGCCGTCACGGTGACGCTCGAGCCCAGGCTCACGGCGGAGAACACCGACGCCGACGCCGTGCTGCTGCCGGTCGACTACGACGACGCGCTGGGGCCGCACGCGGCGAACGACGCGTCGCTCTACGTCGTCGACGATCGGGGGCAGTACGCGTCGGTGGCGTCCGAGCACTGGGACGGCTTCCGCGCACCCGACGGAGAGCTGGCCGAGGTCGTGGCAGGAACCCGCGCCGTGCCGGCAGCGGGCCGGCGGATGTTCCTCAACATGGGCATCGCGATGGACGATGTGGCGCTCGGCGCCCTGTGCTACGACCGAGCCATCGAGCGTGTGGTCGGCCGCCCGATCGCGTTCCCATGATCCACCAGGTCGACCTGGAGTGCCTGCGGCTCGGGCGGCTGGCACGGCTGCAGCGGGCCATGGACGATCACGACGTCGACACGCTGCTGCTCGCAAACGAGCCCAACGTGCGCTACGCGACCGGCGCGACCGCGATGCCCGTGTACGCGATGAGCACGTTCGTCCGATGTGCGGTCGTGCCGCGCGAGGGCACGCCGATCCTGTTCGAGCACGCGAACTCCGTGCACCGCTCGGCGGTGCGCACCCCCGACGTGCGGCCGATGCATGCCTGGGAGTTCTACGACGACCCGGCGGCACAGGCCGCGATCTGGGCAGGCGAGACGCTGGCGGCGATCGCCGAGCTCGGCGCCGACGGTGGCCGCCTCGCGGTCGACCGGCTCGGCACGCCCGCGTTCCTGGCCCTGCTCGACCGCGGCGTGCGGCCGGTCGACTCCGCGCCGGTCACGCAGCAGGCACGCCGGGTGAAGACGCCAGAGGAGATCGCGCTGTTCGACCGGAATGCCGAGCTCGTGATCGACATGCTGGCAGCGTTCGAGACCGCGATCGAGCCGGGCGTCTCCGAGCGAGAGCTGTTGGCGGTGCTCTCCGACGTGATGGTGCGCGGCGGCGGCGAGTACCTCGCGACGACGACCGTCTGCTCGGGCCCGAACACGAATCCCTGGCGAGCCGAGGCGACCGATCGCCGGCTCGAGGCAGGCGAGCTGGTCTTCGTCGACACCGACACGGTCGGGATCGAGGGCTGCTTCTTCTGCGTCTCCCGGACGTTCCCGGTCGGTGACGCCGTGCCGAGCGACCGGCAGCGGTCGATCTACCGGGAGGCGCACGAGTGGCTCGAGGCGATGACGACGCTCGTGCGGCCGGGGGTCACCTGCGGGGAGCTCGCGGCCGAGGCGCCCCGGCTCCCCGATCGCTTCGTGGCCCAGCGCTACGAGTGCTACGTCCACGGCATCGGGCTCGAGGAAGAGAACCCGAGCCTCTGTCACCCGGCAGACGTGCAACCCAATCCCGATACGATGCTCGAGGACGGTACCGCGCTCGTGGTCGAGCTCTACGCGGGCGAGGTCGGGGACCGCGACGGTGTGAAGCTCGGCGACCAGGTCCTCGTCACCGACGAGGGATGCCGGGTGCTGGCCCCGTTCCCGTTCTCCGATCGGTTGCTCGCCTGAGATCAGGCTTCGTCATCGGCCGCCTCGAGCATCTCGCCGTCGGCGGCACGTGCCTCCGTGACCTCGGAGCCCTCGCGCCCGGCGGACCGGGTCCGCAGGCGTGCCGCGAGGAGCAGACCCCCCGCGACCATGCCGATGCACAGGTACTGCGCCCCCGTCAGCCCCGCGACCGTGCGGTCGTACTCGCGCAGGAAGTCGGTCAGGAACCGCTGCGTGCCGTACCACAGCAGGAACGTCACCGTGAGCCATCCGGGCTCGACCTTGCGGCGCTGCATCCACCAGAGCAGCCCGACGAGCGGCATCATCAGGAACAGCTCGTACATCGCCGTGCTGTGCACCGTCGCGCCGACGCCGCCGACGATCGGCTCGCGGGTCTCGCCTCCCAGATACTTCCACGCGAGGGGGAAGCTGGTTTCGCCGCCGAGGTGCTCGCCGACGGCCATGCACCCGAGCCGCCCGATCGCCAATCCGGCCGCGAGGCCGTAGACGATGCCGTCGCTCACGACGAGGCCCGGCATCTCCGGATGACGTCGCGTGAACCAGACGATCACGACGATCGAGATCAAGAACGCGCCCGAGAACTGCAAGCCGCCTTGCCACACGGCGAACATCGAGAGCGGGTCGTCGGAGAACTCGCTCCAGTGCGTGATCACGAAGAGCACCCGCGATCCGATGATGCCCAGCGCGATCACCCACCAGGCGAGCCGTGAGAGCTGGTCAACGTCGAGGTCGCGTTCCCGCGCGTAGCGCAGGAAGAGCCAGACCCCCACGAGGATGCCGACGGCGACGAACAGCCCGAACGTGCGGATCGTCAGGGGTCCGATCGAGATCTGGGGCAACGTGTGGAACGGGATCGCGGCGACCATGTGGGCGTCCATGCTACGGACGTCGGCCACCGCCGTCCGGAGGCACGAGGCGGACCGATGGGAAGTAGCCGGGCATCTTGGCGGCGGCCGGACGCCGGTACAGGGGTTCGAGCGGCTCGGCCGGCAGCAGATCGATGGCGTAGGCCTCGAGCAGCCGAGCCTGCAGAACCCCCGGTTCGATGTCGGTCGGCTTCGTCCTGCGGCCGCCGGGAACCTCGATGCCGCCGGCGTGTTCGTCGCACAGCGTGTAGAGACGGTCCGCGAACGTGTGCACGGCGGTGGGTTCACCCGGACCGGGCTCGATCCAGGCGCACACGATGCACACCAGCCGGAGCCGCACGGGGTAGGCGAACCGAGCGCGCCACCCTCGTTCGTGCGCGATCGTGCGGCCCCACAGCGAGGCACGCCCGACGACGGGGGGCGACGGCCACGCGGGCCACTCGCGGGTGACGACATCGAGCGAGGCGCTCGCGTACACCCCGCATCGGCAGTCGATGCCGGGCGCCTCGTGGCGGGCGCGACTGCCCGTCAGCACGCGCGGCACCGAGCATCGTGCCTCGAGCGGGCGGCGCCTGGGCCACGCGTCCGAACCCGATCCGGCCGGGAGCAGCACGGGGCCGTCCGCCGCGTCCCACACGTTCCAGACGCGCCATCCGACGACGGGTTCCGCCGTGTGCTCGAGGGCCATGCCTCGATGTTCCTACGGTTGTGCGGTTCGCGTGCTCCCTCAGCCCGCCACCGTCAACGTGCCTTCAGCCGCGCACGGTCAACGTGCGACGAAGCAGCACCGTCGCGATCGCGAGCAGTCCCGCGGCGAAGCCGGCGAGCACCCAGAGGTCCGAGGCCACTTGAGCCGGTCCCGCGCCGGTCGCGATCGAGTCGTTGAGCGCCTCGATCGCCCACGCGTGGGGGAGCAGGTGCGCGATGCGGTACCTCAGCGGCGGGAAGATCTCCAGCGGCACCATGCAGCCGCCGAGGGCTGCGAGCACCAATCCGATGAACACGCCGACCGCTCCCGCCTGCTCCGCGTTGCGAAGCACCGAGCCCATGACCATCGCGGCACCCGTCGCCGCCAGGCCGAACAGCAGCACCACGAGCCCCGTTGTGAGCAGGTTGCCCCAGTCCACCTGGAAGAGCAGCACGGTGCCGATCACGATCAGCAGGCCCTGCACGAGCGCGATCGCGTAGCGGCCGAGTGCCTCCCCGACGAGGATCGTCCGCACCGGCGTGGGCGAGGCGAGCATCCGAGTGCTCACCCCGTATCGGCGCGTCTCGATCAGCATGGACGACGCCGACAGCGACGTGAGGAACATGAAGAGGACCAGCTCCTGTGCGGCACCGGACTCGAACGTCCCCAGCACGGCCGTGCCCGCCGTGCGTCGCGACACCTCGATCGCCGGCGTGGCATCGGCGGCCGCTTCCGCCCTCCCGAGCCCGGCGGCGAACGTGCCGGCGGCGCCTTCGGCGACCGCGAACCGAGCCGCGCGGACCACCACGTTCTGTTCGGCGACGATCGCCTCGAGCGTCGCCTGCAGCTCCTGGCTCGAGCCGCTGGGGCGTGCGATCGCGGTGACGGGCACCGTCTCGCCCGCCCGTACACGCTCGTCGTAGCCGGTCGGGACGATCACGCCTCCTTCGGTGAGCCCGCGCTCGACCGCGGTCCGCAGCGCCTCGTCGTCGGGATAGGAGCGCACGCGGATGCCGTCGGTCTCCGCGAGCCTCGTCCGCAGGTCCTGGCCGAGAGGCCCCGACCCCGCCGTCACGACGCCGATCTGGGGTTCGAAGCCTGCGCCGAACGCGGCACCGATCGCGAGGATGATCAGGAACGGGAAGACGAACACGAAGAACATGCCGGTCTTGTCGCGTGTGAGCCGCCGCAGGTTCACGCCGGCGATCGCGAACGCCTTGCGGACGTTCATCGCGCCACCAGTCGCTTCGAGCGCGTCCATGCGATCGCGCCCGTGACCGCCGCGATCACGAGGACCCCGGCCAACGGCCAGACGATGTCGGACACCCCGCCGCCGTACGCGAGCTCCTGGAATCCCTCCATGAGCCAGCCCTGCGGGGACAGGAACCGGATCGTGCCGAGGAACCCCGCCTGGGAGATCGGGAAGAACGTGCCGCCCAGCAACCCACCCACGACCGCCACGATCGAGACGTACGCGCCGGCCTGGGCCGTGGTCGTGGCGAGCGTCGCCACGAGCGCGGTCACGCCCACCGCGGCGAGCACGCCGCCGAGCACGAGCACCACCACGCCAAGCGGGTCGCCCCACGTGGCATCGAGGAGCCAGGTCGTGGCGATCACGAGGAGCGTGGTGCTGAGGAGGCCGACGACGAGGCTCGCGAGCGCCTTCCCGCCGATGATGGAGCCCGGCGAGATCGGGGCCACCATCAGCCGGGAGAGCGTTCCTCCCTCTCGCTCCTCGAGCACCCCGCGAACGCCGAACTCCACCGCGAAGAACAGGAAGAACACCGCCATGCCGATCGCGAAGAACGTCGACTGCGAGACGGCCCGATCGTCGGCGCCCGCGGAACGGATCTCTGCCCCCGGTTCCACGGCCTGCGCACGGGCCACGAGCTGGTCATCGATCGTGGATCCGGGGCCGGCGGCGGTGGCCACCGAAAGCCCGATCGCGTCCAGGTCCGAGGCGAACGAGGTCGCGATCGAGTCGGCCACCAGCGCCGAGATCTCGGCCTCCGGAGCGCCGATGACCGTGATCTCGCCGCCCCTGCCCGCCTCCACTCCCTCGGTGAACCCATCGGGGAAGACCACGGCCGCGTCGATCTCGCCGTCGCTCGCGAGCGAGTCGGCCTCATCCGCGGACGACACCTCCCGCAGCGTGACGAAGTCGAGTCCCTCGAGCAGGGCCGTGAATCCCTCCGGCAGGTGCCCACCGGTGTCCATGTTCACGACGGCGTACGTAGCCTCGAAGCCCCGGGTCTCCACGTCGCCCAGCGTCAGGCTGAAGATGTAGGCGAGGCCCAACGGCAGTACGAGCGCGACGAGGATCGCGGAACGGTCGCGAAGCCGTCGCCGCAGATCCTTCGTCGCGATCGTCCAGGCGTCACGCACGGGCTCACTCCTCGTCGCGGAGCGCCTTGCCGGTCAGATGCAGGAACACGGCCTCGAGGTTGGGCTCGTCCACCTCCATCGAGGCGATGCCGGTGCCGGTCCCGTCGACGGCTCGCACGATGTCGGCGAGCGAGGAGCGAACGTCGCGTGCCAACACGTCGATGCCGCTGTCTCGAGGAACCGCCTCGTCGATGCCGGGAACCGCCGCCGCCGCTCTCGCCGCGGCCGAGAGATCGCCTCGCGCCTCGATGTGCAGCTTGTCGTGCTCCCCTACGAGCGAGATCAGCTCTCGGTGGGTGCCCTCGGCCCTCAACACCCCTTCGTCGAGGATGCCGACGCGATCGCAGAGCCGCTCCGCCTCCTCCATGTAGTGGGTGGTGTAGAGCACCGCCATCCCTGCGCGAGCCAGGACCTCCACCGAATCGAGGATCGCGTTGCGGCTCTGCGGGTCCACGCCGACGGTCGGCTCGTCGAGCACGAGCAGCGTCGGTTCGTTCAGCAGACCCAGGCCGATGTTCAGCCGACGCTTCATGCCGCCCGAGAACGCGTCGGTGCGCTCGTCGGCGCGATCGGCGAGGCCGATCGTCTCGAGGACGTGGACGATCCGCTCGTCGAGCTCACGGCCGCCGAGGTCGTAGAGCTTCCCGAAGAACCGCATGTTCTCCCGCGCGGTCAGGTCCGGATAGATCGCGACCTCTTGCGGTACGTATCCGATCTCGGCCTTGACGTCGACCGTGCCCGTGTCGAGCTCGCGGCCCTGCAGCGTCACCGTGCCTTCGTCGCGGGTGAGCAGGCCGCAGACCATCGAGATCGTGGTGGTCTTCCCCGCGCCGTTCGGACCCAGGAGCCCGTAGGTCTCGCCCGACGCGATCGTGAATCCGACGTCGTCGACGGCGACCCGTTCGCCGAACGTCTTGCGCAGGCCTCCACAACTGAGCACGGGGGTCGGACCCCCGTCGACGTCTCGGGAGGTCATCGGAGTGCCGGGTTCACGGTGTAGGTCGGCACGATCTCCGCCGATCCGAGGACGTGCCCCTCGATCGCGGAGCGGAACGTGTCGAGGTCGAAGCCGTGCTCCAGCCCGAGCCGATCGACGTCGAGCGCGTACACGGTCGTGAAGTATCGGTGCACCTGCTCGTCGTTCCACGGGGGGAAGGGGCCGTTCCAGCCGTGATAGGTGCCTTCGAGATCGGCGTTGCCCTCGAACAACACCCGATAGCCGTTCTGGCCCTGCACGCCGCCCACCGACGTGGGCCCGGGGGGACGTCCGTGCGCGACGAATCCTTCCCCGCCGGCGCCCTCGGGGAGCTCGTGCACGTCGGGAGGCAGGTCGACGACGAGCCAGTGCGCGAAGTCGATGCGAGGCTCGTCGTCACCGAGCGAGAGGCCCTCGACACCCATGCGTGTGCGGTCGGCCGGCACGTCGGGGTCGACGATCGAGATCGCGAACGAGCGGGTGCCGTCTGGCTCGCCCGACCATCGCAGGTGCGGGCTGCGATCGGCCCCGGCCATCTCGGCCTTCCCGTCGGCGGTCGGGGTCGCGATCACGTGAACGAGGTCGATGGGCTGGTCGTGGGAGAGGCTGGTGCTCTCCAAGGTCATGGACATCACGGCCTCCTCCGGGTGGAAAACGCACCCTCAGGTTCGCATCTGCGACGCGCTCGTCACAACGGATCGAGCCGTGGTCGCTACGGGGGAGGGGGGAGCTGCCCGCCCGTCTCCGACGCTCGCCCGCCGGCGGCACGGTCCCAGATGCGGTTGAGGTGCTCCTGCACGTAGATGCCGTTCCCGATCGCGACGAAGATCAGGATCACGATCGTGAGCGCGGGCTCGAGCTGGGGCTGGATCGAGAGCCGTTGCTCCGCGTCCTGCACGTGCTTGGCGGTGTTGTACATCGCGATGAACGGCGGAACGATCACGATCCACCCGAAGAGCATCGCCATCAGCGATCGGACCGGGCTGATCGACTCGTCGTGTTCGTAGGTGCGGAGCTCGTCGTTGATCTTGTAGTACCAGTACAGGAAGTAGATCCCGAACGTGATGAAGCTCAGGCCGAGCACGACGAGCGGGTTCCGCTTGGGGTAGGACCGTCCGTCGATCGTGACCGTCTCCATGACACCTCCTCCTCGATCGACGGCGTTCCCTACGACGTGGCGAGCACGTGCTCGGTGATCGCCGGGATGATCTTCTCGCCGTAGGCCTGCAGCGTCTCGTCCTTCGCGTCGTGTTGCAGGTAGACGGCGAACTGGTCCACCCCCAGCCCCTGGAGCTCCTGCAACCGTCGAACGTGATCCTCGACCGATCCGAGTAGGCAGAAGCGATCGACGATGTCGTCGGGCACGAACGCCGCGTGCGGGTTCCCCGCCTGGCCGTGCTCGTTGTAGTCGTAGCCCTCGCGTCCCGCGATGTAGTCGGTCAGCGCCGCCGGGACCGCCGAGGACCCTCCGTAGCGAGCCACGATGTCGGCGACGTGGTTGCCCACCATGCCGCCGAACCAGCGGCACTGCTCGCGAGCGTGCGCCCGATCGTCACCCACGTAGGCGGGTGCCGCCACGCAGATCGAGATCGAGTCGGGGTCGCGATCTTTCTCCTCGGCCGCCCGGCGCACCGCCTCGATCGTCCAGGCCGTGATGTCGGGATCGGCGAGCTGGAGGATGAACCCGTCGCCGACCTCGCCGGCGAGGTGCAGGACCTTCGGTCCGTACCCCGCGATCCACACGTCCACGCGGCTCTTCGACGCCCACGGGAAGCGGATCGTCGAACCTCGATACTCCACCTCGCGCCCGTTCGCGAGCTCCCGGATCGTGTGCACGGCCTCGCCGAGGGCGGCGAGCGTCGACGGCTTCCCGTTGATCACGCGGACGGCGGAGTCACCGCGTCCGATGCCGATCACCGTGCGGTTGCCGAACATCTCGTTGAGGGTCGCGAACAGGCTCGCGGTGACCGTCCAGTCGCGCGTCAGCGGGTTCGTCACCATCGGGCCGACGGTGACGTTGCGCGTGTTCGCCAGGATCTCGGTGTAGATCGGGAACGGCTCCTGCCACAGGATGTGGCTGTCGAAGGTCCAGACGTGGGTGAACCCGTAGGTCTCGGCCCGCTTGGCGAGGTCGACGACCCTCGCGCTCGGCGGGGTGGTCTGCAGCACGACGCCGATGTCCATCGATCGCCTTTCCTAGACGAGGTACTGGGAGAGCTCACGCGCGACGAAGCGGCCGTGGCCTTTCGTGCCCACGTACTCGTCGCCCTCGATCACGACCGTCCCACGCGAGAGCACCGTGTCGACCTTCCCGTCGACCACGAACCCCTCGTATGCCGAGTAGTCCATGTTCATGTGGTGCTTGTCGTTGACCCCGATCGTGGTGGTGGCGTCGGGGTCCCAGATCACGATGTCGGCATCGGCGCCGGGCGCGAGGATGCCCTTGCGCGGGTACATGCCGAACATTCGCGCGGGCGTCGTGCAGCACGTCTCCACCCACCGCTCGAGCGCGAGCTCGCCGGTCACGACCCCCTGGTAGAGCAGCTCCATGCGGTGCTCCACGCCCCCGATGCCGTTGGGGATCTTCGAGAAGTCGCCGAGGCCGAGCTCCTTCTGGTCCTTGAAGCAGAACGGGCAATGGTCGGTCGAGACGACCGCCAGCTCGTTCATGCGCAGTCCGCGCCAGAGGCTCTCCTGATGGCGGTGCTCGTCGTTCGGCGAGCGCAGCGGTGTCGAGCAGACCCACTTCGCCCCCTCGAACCCGGGCCGCTGCAGCGTCTCCTCGAGCGTGAGCCACAGGTACTGCGGGCAGGTCTCCGCGAACACGTTGCCTCCCGCGTGACGGGCGGCGGCGATCTCCTCCAGCGCGTCGCCGGCCGACATGTGCACGACGTAGAGCGGCACGTTCCCCGCCACCTTCGCGAGCACGATCGCCCGATGGGTGGCCTCGGCCTCCAGGTCGGAGGGTCGCGTGTCGGCATGGTAGCGGGGGTCGGTCTCGCCTCGCGCGAGCGCCTGCGCGACCAACACGTCGATCGCGATGCCGTTCTCGGCGTGCATCATGATCATCGCGCCGCACTCCGACGCCGTCTGCATCGCCCGCAGGATCTGCCCGTCGTCGCTGTAGAAGACGCCCGGGTAGGCCATGAACAGCTTGAAGCTCGTGACGCCCTCGTGCTCGGTGAGGTACCGGATCGCCTTTAGCGACTCCTCGTCGACCCCCCCGATGATCTGATGGAAGCCGTAGTCGATCGCGCACTGCCCCTCCGCCTTGCGGTGCCAGTCGGCGAGACCCTCCTGCACGCTCTCGCCGGTTCGCTGCACCGCCATGTCGACGATCGTGGTGGTGCCGCCCCACGCCGCGGCGATCGTGCCCGTCTCGAAGGTGTCCGACGCGAACGTGCCGCCGAACGGCAGCTCCATGTGGGTGTGCACGTCGATACCGCCCGGGATCACGTACTTGCCCGCGGCGTCGATCACGCGCTCGGCGGTCGTGGCGGCATCGGCGAAGAACCCCGGCGCGCCGATCGCCGTGATCGTCTCCCCGTCGACCACCACGTCGGCGGCCTCCACCCCGGTCGGGGAGACGAGCCTCCCGTTCAGGATCAGCGTCTGCGCCATCGCGGCCTCCTCAGCGGGCCACGAGCTCGTCGTACGCGTCGGGTCGGCGATCGCGGTAGAACGCCCATCGATCCCGCACCTCGCGGATCTTCCCGAGATCGAGTTCGCGCACGATCAGCTCCGGCTTCTCGGGGTCGCCGACGTCGCCGACGAACTGCCCCTCGGGGTCGACGAAGTAGCTCTGACCGTAGAAGTCGTTGTCGCCGAGCGGCTCGATGCCCACGCGGTTGATCGCCCCGACGTAGTACATGTTGGCCACCGCCGCGGCCGGCTGTTCCAGGCGCCAGAGGTACTCGCTCAGCCCGCGGTGCGTCGCGCTGGGGTTGAAGACGATCTCGGCGCCGTTCAGGCCCAGCACGCGCCACCCCTCGGGGAAGTGTCGGTCGTAACAGATGTACACGCCCACCCTGCCGACCGAGGTCTCGAACACAGGGTACCCGCCCGTCCCCGGGGCGAAATAGAACTTCTCCCAGAAGCCTTGTACCTGGGGGATGTGCTGCTTGCGGTACTTGCCGAGGTAGGTGCCGTCGGCGTCGATCACCGCGGCCGTGTTGTGGTACAGGCCGGGCTGCACGATCTCGTACATCGGCAGGACCATCACCATGCCGAGCTCCTTCGCGACGCTCCGGAACCGCTGGGTCGTCGGACCGTCGGGGATCGACTCGGTGTAGCTGTAGTACTGGGCGTCCTGCACCTGGCAGAAGTACGGCCCGTAGAACAGCTCCTGGAAGCACATCACTTGGGCTCCCTGTGAGGCCGCCTCGCGGGCTGCCTCCTCGTGCTTGTCGATCATCGCTTCCTGGGAACCGGCCCAGTCGGTCTGCAGCAGCGCCGCCTTCACCGTGGTCATCGCGTCTGGCTCCTCGTTCGGCGTCATGGGCCATCGTAGTGACCCGGCGGCCGATGCGCCCGGGGGATCCACCCACGTCGAGCCTCGACGTCGCGGCCGGAAGCAGGCACGATGAGCACGTGGCAGGGGGGGACGACGAGCGTGCGATGCGGGCGATGCGGCAGCACGGGTTGTTCGCCGACCTGTCCGAGGCCTCGCTTCGAGAGATGGTGGAGAGCGGGCTGATCCGCACCTACCGGTCGCGCTCGTACGTGACGATGCAGGGTGACCCGTCCACCGAGGTGTTCATGTTGCTCGAGGGGCGGCTCGAGGTCTCGACGGTCTCACCCGAGGCCAAGTCCCAGCTGCAGACGGTGCTGGAACCCGTGCGGCTCTTCGGTGAGCTCGGGGTCCTGGCGGGCACGCCGCGGACGGCCTCGGTGCTGTGCCTGGAGGACTCCCGCATCTGGACCCTCGGCCGAGAGGCGTTCACGGCCCTCGTCGAGGCGCAACCCTCGATCGCCATGGACCTGCTCGGTGCGATGGCGAGGCAGGTGGTGTCGAAGGAATCCCTGGCCGAGGACCTCGTCTGGCTCGATCTGAAGGGGCGGCTCGCCAAACGTCTCCTGGAGCTCGCTGCCGTCCAGGAACCCGATGGTCGTCCGGTCGTGCCGGCGATCACCCAGGCCGACCTCGCGAGCATGTGCGGGGTGACCCGCGAGAGCGTTTCCAAGACCCTGACCGCGTTCGAGCGACGCGGCATCGTCCATCGTGAGGGGCGCCGCTACGTGCTGCTCGACACGGACGCCCTCCGCCGCTTCGCCGAGGGTTGAGACGGGCACGACAGGGGCCCGGACATGGAACGACGGCGGATCGGGCTTCCTCCCCGATCCGCCGTCGTTCGTGCGGGAGGTCAGCAGCCTTCCTTCACGGGGCAGCGGCCGTGATGAGGGGTCGCCGTTCCTGCTCCGATGTAGGCGCCGCTCTCGCGCACGTCGCTGAAGCTGTCCGGGGTTCCAAGCGGGATCTCTCCGGCGTACGTGCCGCCCTCGCGGATGTCCGTCGCTGCGCCGAGGAAGGCGCCGCCCGTGACGATGCGGCCGGCGACCTGTCCCTGGCCGTGCCGTGCGTAGTCGGCGGTGGGCGCCTCCACCGGCGCCTGCACCTGCACCTGCCCCGGGGCCCGCACGGTGTCGTCGCCGGCGTTCGATCCGAGCGTGACCGCGATCGCCACGGCGAAGCCCAAGACGATGATGCCGATCACCAGCCACATCCACAGCGACTGCTCCTGGGTCACGTCGTGAGTCCTGGACGCATCCATGACTCCTCCTTCCGGTCGGTGGCTGCGCCGTTCGCAGCTCTCGTGTCGACCGTAGGCACGGGGGCCTCGCCGGTCGGTGAACGGCCCCACGGCGACGATGTGAACCCGCTCACACCCGTCGAGGCTGCGCGAGACACGAGGAAGCGGCGGTGGTTAGATATCGATCCACCGCCGCCGGGGGAGCTGCGTGGTCGCTTCCGGCCTACCGGCCGGGAGCCGACCCGGGCGTGGGGTCCTGCGCCGTCATGTCGCCGCCGGCGTAGCCGCCACCCTCGCGCACGTCGGTGAAGGCGCTCGGGCCGTTGCCCGTGAACGCCGGCACGGACGTGGGGTACTCACGAACGGCGTCGAAGCTGTCGGGGGTTCCCAGCGGGATCGCTCCGGCGTACGCGCCGCCCTCACGAACCTCGGTCGCCGATCCGGTGAACTCCGCAGCGCCGGCCTTCACGTCGACCAGTCCGCGGCCGTGCAGCACGTCGTCCTTCGTGGTCCGCTCCACCTGCGACTGTGCCTCCGCAGGCGCCCGCAGGGCGATGTCGTCGCTGTTCCCCTGCAGGGCGATGATGATCGCCGCGACGAGGATCATCCCGACGGTGCCGATCAACACCCACGACCAGGGCGACTGTGCGTGGGTCACCTCTCGAGTCCTGGACGCATCCATGACTCCTCCTTCCGGTCGGTAGCTGCGTCGATCGCAGCTCTCGTGACGACCGTAGGCACGCGATCGTCGCCGGTCGGTGACCGGGGCCACGAGGGCGGTGTGAACCGGTTCACGATCGGCGCTCGTCGTAGGCTGGCGGCATGAGTCCGTTGCGGGTCGGCGACGTCGCGCCCGAGGTGACCGAGGCCGGGACCGCTGACGGGCCGCGCGGTCTGTTCTTCTACAAGGTCACATGCCCCACGTGTCAGCTCGCGGCGCCCGTGATGCGGCGATTCGAGCGCGCCTTCCCTGGGCGCGTGATCGGCGTCGGCCAGGACCCCGAGCTCGAGCTCGATCGGTTCACCGAGCGATACGACATGGGCATCGCATCGATCGAGGACGTGCCCCCGTACGTGATCTCCGCCGCCTACGACCTGGATTCCGTGCCCACCCTGTACCTCGTGAACGAGGGCCGGGTGCAGGAGGCCGTCGGTGCGTGGGATCGCGATGCGTTCAACCAGGTCGCCGCGACCCTCGCATCGCTCATCGGAGAGCCCCCCGTGCTCGTCTCGACGGTCGACGACGGGCTGCCGGGGTTCAAGCCGGGCTGAGGCTCCAGGAACAGGCGCTCGGTCTGAGCACCGCCGTCCGGAGCCGGATCCGCGTCGAACGCGGCCGGTCGGAGCCCAAGCAGGTCTAGACTTGGCCGCGATGTCAGTCGGCCGCAGACGCGCGAACCTGGCGCCCGCCTCAGGCGCCGCCGCCCCGATCATGCTGATCGGCGGCGCCGAGGACAAGCTGCGCGGGCGCCAGATCCTGAAGCGGTTCGTCAAGCAAGCGGGCGGCGCGAAGGCTCGCATCGCCGTCGTCGCGACGGCCTCGGAGATCAGCGAGCAGGCGTTGCAGCTCTACGAGAGCCTGTTCCTCGAGCTCGGCGCCGCCGGCGTCACGGGTCTGCGGCCCCAGGAACGCGCCGAGGCCGATCGGCCCGAGTCGAACTCGCTCCTCAGCGAGGCCACGGGGGTGTTCCTCACGGGGGGCAACCAGCTGCGGCTGACGTCGATCGTCGCGGGGACCCGGCTGCATCGGGCCCTGCATCTGGCGCAGGATCGAGGCGCCGTCGTCGCGGGTACATCGGCCGGGGCCAGCGCGCTCGCCTCGCACATGATGGCGTTCGGCCAGCCTGGCGCGACGCCGCGCCACGGCCACGTGCAGACCGCGGCGGGTCTCGCGCTCGTCGACGGCACGATCGTCGACCAGCACTTCGAGCAACGAACCCGGCTCGGCAGGCTGCTCAGCGCGATCGCGCAGTCGCCGTCGCTGATCGGGCTCGGCCTCGACGAGGACACGTGCGCGATCGTGCACCCGAACCACACGATGGAGGTGATCGGGCGCGGCGCCGTCACCGTCGTGGACGGGTCGAACATGGAGACCGACGCCTACCGGCTGCGCGGACGCCGCCCGATGATGGTCTCGGGTGCCCACCTGCACTCGATCCCCGCTGGCTACTGGTTCGATCTGCGGGCCCGGGCGCTGATCCACGAGGAGGGATCCAACACGAGCGCCCGCGAGGCCTCTGAGTGACCACCACCCGCAAGCCCGCGAAGACCGCGAAGACCACCGAGCCGAAGGCCGGTCCCGACCTGCGGATCCTGCACACCCAGGTCCTGCGGGGGCCCAACTACTTCTCCTACGAACCAGCGATCCGTCTCGTCGTGGACCTCGGCTCGCTCGAGCGATGGCCCTCGAACACCCTGCCGGGATTCAACGATGCCCTGCTCGAGCTGCTGCCCGGTGTCGGGGAACATTCCTGCTCGCGGGGGCACGCGGGCGGGTTCCGCGAGCGGCTCGTGGAGGGCACGTGGGCCGGTCATGTCGCCGAACACATCGCGATCGAGCTGCAGCGGGAGTCGGGCGCCCAGGTGTACCGAGGGAAGACCCGCGGAACCGGCACGCCCGGTCAGTACAACGTGACGTTCGGCTATTGGGAGGAACAGGTCGGCCTGATGGCGGGCCGTCTCGCGGTGCGGCTCGTGAACCACCTGGTCGAGCTCGAGCAGGGCTTCGACTTCGAGTCCGAGCTC
>DASTBT010000044.1:0-5077 GCA_035711865.1 Actinomycetota bacterium | reverse complement strand
CGACTTCCGCCCCGTGAACGTCAGGAGCGCCAGGTCGTCGATCTTCCGGCCGACGCGCGAGCGAAGCAGCGGCCGCATGAACACGTTGCCGACGCGCATCCAACGGGCGAACCTGGCCGACGGCTCGAACGAGCGAACGATCGGCTCCTGTGTCTTCGTCTGCATCTCACGTCACCTCCCCGGCGGGGGGCGGGCGACGCCGGAGGTCGTCCGCCCTCCCACGATGCCAGGGAAGCTCGGCTCGGCGCCGATCACCAGGGCCGGGGGGCCCTGAGGGTGCGGGACACGAGGGCCGCCTCACACGCCGAGACGCGGACCCGCTCAGCCGCCCCCCGGACTAGCATCGATATGTCGTGGAACTCGCCGACGTCTTCGAGGAGATCTTCGGTGCCGACGTGCCCGTGCGGATCGAATGCTTCGACGGCAGCGCGATCGGGCCGAGGCAGGCACCCGCGACCGTCGTGATCGGCTCGCCACGGGTGCTCCATCGGGTCGCGACCTCGCCCGGAGAGTTGGGGTTCGCTCGCGCCTACGTCGCCGGTGAGCTCGACGTTCGCGGCGAGATCCTCTTCGCCCTCGCGGGACTCCGCGAACGCGTCGAACAGGTCCGGCTGACGCCCGGCCAGTGGATCGCCGTCCTTCGCGCCGTCGGCGCCTCGCACCTGCGGCCGCTCCCGCCGCCGCCGGAGGAGGTTCGGCTCCGCGGCAGCCGGCACTCCAAGGGTCGCGACGCCGCCGCGATCTCGCACCACTACGACGTCTCGAACGCGTTCTACCGGCTCGTGCTCGGCTCCTCGATGACCTACTCCTGCGCGGTCTGGCCGAGCGTCGACGCGACGCTGGAAGAGGCGCAGGAGGCGAAGTACGAGCTGATCTGCCGCAAGTTGGGGCTTCGCGAGGGGATGCGCCTGCTCGACGTCGGGTGCGGGTGGGGTGGGATGGCGATGCACGCGGCGACCCACCACGGCGTCCACGCGGTGGGCGTGACGATCTCGCGGCGACAGGTCGAGTGGGCCGAGAAGGCGGTCGCGGAGGCCGGTCTCTCGGACCGCGTGGAGATCCGACTCCAGGACTACCGCGACGTGCGTGACGGCCCGTACGACGCGATCTCCTCGATCGGCATGTTCGAGCACGTCGGGCTGGCGCAGCTCCGCACGTACTTCGACCGCCTGCACACGCTGCTGCGGCCCGAGGGTCGGCTCCTGAACCACGGGATCAGCCGACCGCCGGGCCGGCGCGCCCGCTTCGCCCGGCGGAGCTTCATCGACCGATACGTGTTCCCCGACGGCGAGCTGCACGAGGTCGGATCGGTGGTCTCGGCGATCCAGCGCTCGGGTTTCGAGGCCCGTCACGTCGAGGGCCTGCGCGAGCACTACGCGCTCACGCTGCGCGCGTGGGTGGCGAACCTCGAGCGCTCGTGGCACGAGGCGGTGGCCGAGGCCGGCCTCGCCCGTGCCCGGATCTGGCGGCTCTACATGGCGGGTGCGGCACTGAATTTCGAGGCGGGGCGAACGCAGATCCACCAGGTGCTCGCGGTCCGCCCGAGGAGCGGCCGCTCGGGGATGCCGCTCCGCCCCGATTGGTAGCCGCCTATCATCTCGGCATGGCCGAGGCGCTGATGGACCGCGAGGCGGCGCACGCGTTCGCGCGCCAGCGGTGCCTGAAGGAGACCACCTACCGTCACCTGGTCTCGGTCGAGGGCGTGATGCGCTCGCTCGCCCGCCGGTTCGACGAGGACCAGGACCTGTGGGGCCTCACCGGCCTGTTCCACGACCTCGATCAGGATCACACCGGCGACGACGGAGCCCAGCACGCACGCATGGCCGCCGGCTGGCTCCGCGAGGCCGGTGTCGACGAGCGCGTCGTGAACGGCGTGCTCGCCCACGCCTACGACGACTTCCGCACCGACCGGATGTCGAGGGCGGTCGTGCACGCCGACGCGGTCGCAGGCCTGCTCGTCGCGTCTGCGCTCGTCCGCCCGCAGCGGGCGGCCGGCATGAAGGTCTCGAGCGTGAAGAAGAAGCTCAAGGAACGATCGTTCGCGCCCGGGGTGAACCGCGACGAGGTCACGGGCGCGGAGGCGACCCTCGGCCTGCCGCTGGACGAGTTCCTCGCGGTCTCGATCGAAGGGCTGCAGGAGATCGCCCCCGAGATCGAGCTCTGAACCGGCCGACGGGAGGTCTGGGCGGGAGGCCATGGCCCGCCGGCGCGATCAGGTGGGGCGCCGGCCCACGAAGCTCTCGGCGCCGACCCCTTCCTCCTCGTCGTAGGGGCTCGGCACGGCGCGCACGTCGACGAAGCCGGCGTCGGCGAGCAGCTCGAACCACGTCGAGCGCGGGAACATGCCGAGCCGGTGCACGTCGTGGGCGATGCGGCTCGTACCGTCGGCCTCGTGCAGCAGGATCGCGAACTCGTCGACGTACCAGCTGTCGTTCGGGTCGGGGTCGGTGCGCCACTGCAGGTAGCGGAGCCGCCGTCCGTCGGCGCCGTCGTGACCGCCCTGGTGGGTGGCGTCGGCGTAGGCCTCGCGCGTGATGTCGGGCTCGAAGATCGCGGCGCCGCCGGGCCGCAGGTGCGCGAAGGCCGTCTCGAACGTGGCGCGCAGGTCGCGCTCGGTGAGCTGATAGCTGATCGCGTCGTGCACGAAGACCGCGTCGAACGTGCGGCCGTCGAGACGCAGCGTGCGCATGTCGCCCCGCAGGTGCTCGACCTCCGGATTGATCGTGCGGCTCAGCTCGAGCATCTCCTCGCTGAGGTCGGTGAGCGTGAGTGTCGCGTGCGCCTTCATGTGCGACGCGGTGTTTCCACCGCCCGATCCGAGCTCGAGGATCGTTCTCGGACGCTCGCCGATCGCCTCGGTGAGCACGTCGAGCGCGTGACGTGCGTCGAGCTCGTAGTCCTCGGGCGCCGTCAGCAGGTGGAACCACGGTGCGAGCTCCGTGTAGAGCGGGAGCCGATCGTCGTCGTTCGCGGATGCGCTCATGGTCGGGACCTAGCTCAGGACCCGGTAGAGGTGCCAGCGATCCGGCACGCCCGACCAGAACAGGGTGACCGGCCCGTCGCCGAAGACCTGGTACGCGAGGTAGGCGCCGTCCTCCGTCCTCGTGAACTCGACGTCAGGGCGTTCCACGACCGAAGTGTTCCGCCGACGCACGTGGCCTGCAACCTCGCGGCACCCCTCCGGACCCAGAGGGCATATGCTCGGTGCATGATCCGCGATCCGCGTCAGGTCAACGAGGCGATGCGTGCCACGATGCGGGAACAACACGCCGACCGCGTCAGGGATGGCGAGCGTGAGCGCCTGGCCGGCCGGCTCCGACGGCGGGGCCTCCTCGGGCGGTGGCTCGACCGTCGGGCGATCCGCAGGGCCGACCGGAACGTCTGAGCTACCCGGCATCACGCACGGAGCCCCAGAAGCGAAGCGGCGACACCGATATCGATGTCGATCCGGTCCAGGAGAGCCCCGATCCAGACGTCGGTGAGGCGTCGGTCGCGAGAACGACTCCGAGGCCTAGGCGAGCGCCCGCCCGCGCAGCGCGCCCACGTACACCCCGGCGAGCACGAGCATCGCGCCGAGGGCGAACGTCCACGTGAGGCGCTCGTCGAGCAACCACGCCGCGAGCACGACCGTCACGATCGTGATCATGACGAGCTGGTACGAGGCAGCGCTCGCGGGCCATCGCCGCAGCACCAGCAGGATGCTCCAGAGCACCACCACGCCGCCGGGGACGATCAGATAGGCCTGCGCGAGCCACGTCGCCCGTTCCACGGGCACGGCCCACGTCTCCCCGGTCGCGACGCTCAGCGCGAGCAGCACAACGGTGCCGGTCGCCATCGCGACCGCCCCCATCGCGGTCGGATGCGCCTGCGGAAAGGCCCGCGCGACGACCAGGCTCTCCGACCAGACGGCGGCCCCGACCAGGATCGAAAGCATCGACCCCAGCGGCACGCCCGCCTCGATCCCGCTGCCGAACACGATCGCGATGCCCACGATCGCGAGCAGGGAGCCGAAGAGCCCTTCCCATCGGAACCGCTCCTGCCGGTGGGCGATCGCGAACACGAACGTCAGCAGGGGGATGCACGCCTGCAGCACCTGACCGACCCCCGCGGGCGTGCGCGCGTAGCCGTAGTAGATGCACGCGAACCCGATGCCGAACTGGAGCACGCCGAAGAGCACCGACCCTTTGAGCCCGCGGCCCCGGGGGAAGGGCGCACCGATCGCGAAGGCCACGACGCCGAGGATCGCCCCCGCGAACAGGAAGCGGATCGCCGCCGCCTGGAAGGGCCCGAGCTCGCAGGTGTCGCACGACACGAGGCGGATCGCGATCGGGTTCCCGGCGCCCAGGAGCACCGTGACGCCGAACGCGACCAGGGTGGACCGGTCGGACCGTTCGAGCACGGCGTCGGCGGCGGGCACTCGGGGAGGATAGCGACGGGCCGAGTGCGTCGATGGGTCACATCGATGACATCGGGGGGAGCCGGATCAAGGGTTCTGCAAGACCGACTCGAGGAAGCTCACGAGGTCGCCCAACCGATCGCCCTCATCGTCGTCGTCGCCCTCATCGGGTGACGGTGAGGGTGAGGGGGGCGTGGTCGGGGATGGGGATGGGGTCGGCGGTGAGGTCGTCGGGGGGTCGGGCGACGGGCTCTGGGGGGGCGGTGGCGCCGGATCCGGTCCGGGGTCTGCGGGCCCGGCACCCGAGCCACCCGATGGCTCGCCGGCCGGCTCGCCGCTCGGCTCCTCGTTCGGGTTCTGGTCGAGCGCTCGATCGTCGTCGGCCCGCTTCGTGCGCTCGTCGGCCGATCCCTCCTCGTTCGGCACCGGCTCGACCGCCCGCTCGGGCGCCGGCATCCCCGGCTCGGTCGTCCGCTGGGGCTCCGGAGCGGTCCCGTATGGGATCACGTCACCCGTGATCGCCTCCATGCCGCCGCGGGCGGCGGGCCACATCGCCAGGGCACCGACGACGAGGGTCGCGACCGCGGCGACCGAGATCGTGCCCGCGGTTCGACGGACACCGTATCGACGGGCCGCCACCCGGAAGACGGCCCAGCCGATCGCGCCCGAGACCGTCGTGAG
>DASTBT010000043.1:0-10410 GCA_035711865.1 Actinomycetota bacterium | reverse complement strand
CGAACGGCGGGTTCCATCAGCGGGGTGTGGAACGCCCCCGCGACGTCGAGGCGCACGGCGCGGATCCGGCGATCGGCGGCCAGCGCCTCGGCTCGCTCGATCGCGGCCACCGAGCCACTGATCACCGATTGCGCGGGCGAGTTGCGGTTGGCGACCAGCAACACGTCGTCGCCACGGGCTTCGTCGCAGAGCGCCTCGGCGTCGTCGGGGCCCATGCCGAGCAGCGCCGTCATCGTGCCGGGGCTGGCCTCCCCGGCGCGCTGCATGGCCTCCCCGCGCACGACCACCACACGCAGGGCCTCCGCGAGTGGGAGCACCCCGGCGGCGACCAGGGCCGAGAACTCTCCGAGCGAGTGCCCCGCCGCGCCCACGACGCCGGTGAGCCCCTCGGCTTCGAGCACCCGGAACGCCGCGATGCCGCACGCGAGCAGGGCGGGCTGCACGAACTCGGTCGTGGCCAACGCCGACCGGTCCCGTGCCCCCCCGACGACGTCGCGGCCCATCGCCTCGCCGGCCTCGTCGAGCACGGCCCTGCCCGCGGGATGCCCTGCCCAGGGGTCGGCCATCCCGAGCAACTGCGACCCCTGACCGGGGAACACGACCGCGATCGACATGGCTCGCAGCCTATCTGCGGACGGTGAGATGTGACGCCACCGTGGTTTCGGGAGCGCGAAGTTGCCAGCCCGGTAGGGCTCCTGTTGAATGACCGTCTGATCCCATGGCCGAAAGGGTTCAACGTTCCTCTTCCTCTACGTCCCGGAACCAAGGGGCGGAAGGGGTCTTAGGGTTCCTTGGTCGCGATATGGCCGTCGACCTCGGCACCGCGAACACGCTGGTGTACGTGCGTGGCCGCGGCGTCGTGTTGAACGAGCCGTCCGTCGTCGCGATCAACACCCTTACCGGCGCCATCCTCGCGGTGGGCGCCGAGGCCAAGCGCATGATCGGGCGTACCCCGAGCCACATCCAGGCCGTTCGTCCGCTCAAGGACGGCGTGATCGCCGACTTCGACGTGACCGAGAAGATGCTCAGGTACTTCATCCAGCGTGTGCACAAGCGTCGCCTGCTGGCCAAGCCGCGCGTGGTCGTCTGCGTCCCGTCGGGTATCACCGGCGTCGAGCAGCGCGCGGTCGAGGAGGCAACGATCGCGGCGGGCTCCCGCCGCGCGTACATCATCGAGGAGCCCATGGCCGCCGCGATCGGCGCCGGGCTCCCGATCCACGAGCCCACCGGGAACATGGTGGTCGACATCGGCGGCGGCACGACCGAGGTCGCGGTGATCTCGCTCGGCGGCATCGTCACGAGCACGTCGATCCGCATCGGCGGCGACGAGCTCGACGAGGCGATCATCCAGCACGTGAAGAAGGAGTACTCGCTGCTGCTGGGTGAGCGCACCGCCGAGGCGATCAAGCTCGCGATCGCGAGCGTGTTCCCGATGCCCGAGGAGCTCGTCGCCGAGATCAAGGGGCGTGACCTCGTCAGCGGCCTGCCGAAGACGATCACGATCACCGCGGAGGAGATCCGCCGCGCGATCGAGGAACCGGTCAACGCCATCATCGATGCCATCAAGACCACGCTCGACCGGACCCCCCCCGAGCTGTCCGCGGACATCATGGACCGCGGCATCGTGCTCACCGGCGGAGGCGCGTTGCTGCGGGGGCTCGACAAGCGCCTGCGCCACGAGACCGGCATGCCGGTGCGCATCGCCGACACGCCGTTGCAGGCGGTGGTGCTGGGATCCGGCAAGTGCCTCGAGGAGTTCGAGGTGCTGCAGCGGGTCTTGGTGAGCCCGTCCCGCCGGTAGCCGCCGTGGTCACGCGGCAGCGCCCCCGCTCGACGCGGCTCCTGGTGGTCGCCTTGGTCTCGGTCTCGCTGGCCGTGATCACGCTCGACTACCGCCAGCGGGACTCCGGCCCCCTCGCCGGTATCGGCTCCGCCGCGAAGACGTTCATGGCTCCGATGCAGGAGGCCGTGACCACGGTGACCGAGCCCGTCGGCGACTTCTTCACCGGCCTGGCGAACCTGCCCTCGCTCGCCGACGAGAACGAGAGCCTGCGGAACGAGATCGACTCGCTCAAGTCGGAGATCCAGGCCGACGCCTTCGACCAGGAGCAGTACGACAGCCTGCTCGGGCTCCTGAGGCTGAGCCAGGCCCTCGAGCCGCCCGTGGTCGCCTCGACGGTGATCGCGAACGGCGTCTCGAACTTCGAGCACACGATCACGATCGACAAGGGCTCGAGCGACGGCGTGGCGGTCGACCAACCGGTCGCGACGGGTTCTCCCGAGGCGCCGATGCTGGTGGGTCGCGTTGTCGCCGTCACGCCGGCATCCGCCGACGTACGGCTCATCATCGATCGCTCGTTCGCCGTCGCGGCGACGATCCAGGGCACGAGGGAGGCGGGCCTCGTCGAGGGCGCGGGCGACGCCGACCTGCGGATGAGCCTCGTCGAGGAAGGCACCCTGATCGAAGGCGACGAAGCGGTGCTCACCCAAGGCTACGAGCTGGACGGCGAGGCAGGCCTCTACCCTCCCGGCATGCTGATCGGTCAGGTCTCGCGCCTCGTGCCGGGCGACAACGCCACGCAGGAGTTCGTCGAGGTGCGTCCCGCGGTCGACTTCGAGACACTGCAATTCGTGCTGGTGCTGCAGGCCAGGACGGAGGCGTGACCCGATGATCCGCCGCGTGCTCGTGACGTTCGTCATCATCGTGACCGGGCTGCTATTACAGTCCACGCTGTTCTGGGACCTGAAGCTGCTCGGCGTGCGGCCCGAGCTGATGTACCTGATCACGATCGTCGTCGCGATCCTGGAGGGGCCGAACGAGGGCGCGATCACCGGGTTCGCGGCCGGCCTCGCACAAGACTTCCTGTTGAACCAGCCCAAGGGCATCACGGCCCTGACGCTCACGCTCGTGGGATATGCGGCGGGGCTCGCGCGTCAGTACATCTCCTCCCCCTCGCCGCTGCTGCCGACGATCCTCGTGGCGGTGGGCACCGCGGCGGGCATCGCCTTCTACCAGGTCGTGGCGTTCCTGCTCGGCCAGCTCGAGGAAACGTTCACGTTCGCCGTGCGCGTGACCCTGCTGACGGCGCTCTACGGAGCGATCCTCACGCCGATCTTCTATCCGCTGCTGCGCAGGATGATCGAGGGATCGCGGCCGCAACGGGTGGTGCGGTTCTAGATGGAGAAGAGCTCGGCCCGCCTGAAGGTGTTCGCGATCCTCGTGCTCGTGATGTTCGCTGCCCTGTCGACGCGGCTGTGGTTCCTGCAGGTGCTCGCGACCCAGGTCTACGCGCAGGAAGCCGAGAACAACGGGGTGCGGTCGATCCCGATCGACGCGCTGCGCGGCGAGATCTGGACCGAGGACCAGTACGGGAAGCCCAAGGGCGTGCCGCTCGTGAAGAACCGCAGCAGCCTCGAGGTGCGCATCGACAAGCAGGAGCTCGAGGAGAGCGGCATGGGCGAGCAGGTCCTCGGCGAGCTCGCAACGATGCTGGACGTACCCGTGAAGCAGCTCCGCGAGGATCTCGAGAGCACGAGGTACTTCGACACCCAGGCGAAGCCGGTGGCGGAGTTCGTGACCGAGGAGGTCGCCTTCGCGATCCGCGAACGGCAGGAGCACTTCCCCGGGGTGCAGGTCCGGAACACCAGCGTGCGGGAGTACCCGATGGGGCGGAGCGCCTCGCACATGCTGGGGTGGGTCGGGCAGGTGCAGGCAGGGCAGCTGGAGACGGCCCGGTTCCGCGACTACGGGCCGAACGACCTGGCCGGGCAGGCGGGTCTCGAGGTGCAGTACGAACGGTATCTGCGAGGCGATCCGGGTCTGCAGCGCTACGTCGTCAACTCCGATGACGAACGCATCCGCGACCTGGGCGGCAGGCAGCCCGAGGCGGGCCGTGACCTCGTGCTCGCCCTCAACAGCGAGTGGCAGCGTGCCGCCGAGGAGTACCTGCAGGACAGCATCTTCCGCACGCGCCAGATCTGGGACGAGGACACCCAGTCCGGCTTCAAGGCCGATGCCGGCGTCGTGGTCGTGCTCGATGTGCAGACCGGTGGAGTCAAGGCGATGGCGTCGTGGCCCGACTTCGACCCGAGGTGGTACGTCACCGGCCTCACGAAGGATCAGGAGTGCTACCTCGGGTACGACCCCGAGTGCCCCGGCGCCAACAAGGTGGCGCCGTTGCTGGATCGTGCGTATCAGGAGGTCTATCTGCCCGGCTCGACGTTCAAGCCCTTCACGGCACTCGCGGCGGTGAAGGAAGGCTACGCCGACCTCGGAACGTCGTACGCCTGCCCGTCGGAGTACGTCCATCCGGGCGACACGTCGGGCGCGTCGTTCTCGAACTGGTCCGATCAGGACCTCTACCCGGGGAACCTCGCCCAACATCTCAGGATCTCGTGCGACTCGAGCTTCTACGCCTGGGGCTCGGACTTCTGGTACCGCTATCAGAACGACCAGCTCGGGGCGAACAACGAGCCGCTGCAGAAGGATCTGCGCGCCTGGGGGTTCGAGAAGCCGACCGGCATCGACCTCCCGAACGAGGCCGTCGGGTTCCTGCCCGACGCCGAGTGGGGCAACGACCCCGAGCAAGAGCACCTGTTCCCCGACGGTTGGAACCCCGGCGGATACATCCTGACGATGATCGGGTCCGGCTACATGTCGGTCACGCCCTTGCAACTGGCGACGGCCTACGCCGCGATCGCGAACGAGGGACACATGTGCCGGCCGCACGTCGTCGACCGCGTGATGGCGAGCGACGGCGAGACCGTGAAGAAGATCAACGGGCAGTGCGATCGCACCGTGCCCTACTCCAAGACCGAGCTGGACTACGTGCGGAACGCCCTCGCCCAGGTGCCGCTGAGCGGAACCGCACGCAGCGCGTTCTTCGGGTTCCCGCACTCGGAGGTGCCAGTCGCCGGCAAGACGGGCACGGCCTACCGTGGCGAGCCCTTCCAGGACACGTCGTGGTTCGCCGCCATGGTGCCGGCGAACGACCCGGAGTACGTGGTGGTCGCGATGGTCGAGCAGGCGGGGTTCGGCTCGGACGTCGCCGCGCCGCTCGTGCGACGCATGATCGAGAAGATGTACGGCATCGAGCCGGGCGGGCAGATCATCACGCCGTCGGGGCAGGACTGATGGACGTCGTCGCGGGCCGCGTCTGGGCGGACGAGCGCCGTCCGATCCGACACCTCGACCCGACCCTACTCGCCGTCACGGCGGCGCTCGTCGTGATCGGCATGTTCGCGATTTACTCCGCGACGAGTCAGACCTTGCGTGCCGACGGCCTCGACCCGTTCTCGCGCGTCGACAAGCAGGCCGTCACCGCCGTGCTCGGCCTCGTGATCTTGCTCGTGATGGTCACGTTCGACTATCGATTCCTGAAGGTGTACGCGGGGTTCATCTACGGGGCCACGTTGCTCGGCCTCGTGCTGCTGCGCATCCCCGGGGTGGCCTCGAGCGACAGCGGCACGAGCAACTTCATCGACATCCCGGGCGTGAGCCTCCTCCAGATCAGCCCGTCGGAATTCGCGAAGGTCGGGCTGATCGTGATCCTCGCCGCGATGCTCTCGGAGCTGCGCTCCCCGGTGCCGACGCTCCCCGACCTGGTGCGGGTGATCGGCGTGGCCGGCGTCACGATGCTCCTCGTGTTCATCAACGTCGAGATCGGAACCACGATCGCGCTCACCGCGATCACCGTGGGCATCCTGGTGGTGGCAGGTACCCGGACCAGGCACCTGGTCGCGCTCGCGGTCGGAGCCACCGTGCTGATCGCGCTCGCCTTCCAGATGAACGTGATCAAGGAGTATCAGGTCGAGCGGCTCCTCACGGTGTTCGACTCCGGATCGGTCAGCGACGACGCCCGCTACAACCTCGAGCAGTCGGTGATCGCGGTCGGCTCGGGCGGCATGTTCGGGCGCGGGTACCTGCAGGGATCCCAGACCAACCTGGACTACGTGCCCGAGCAGCACACCGACTTCATCTTCACGGTGATCGGCGAGGAGTTCGGCTTCCTCGGCTCGGCGCTGGTGCTGGCGCTGTTCGCGCTCTTGCTCTGGCGCGCGATCCGCATCGCGTCGCTCTCGAAGGACGCGTTCGGAACCTACCTCGCGACCGGGGTGGCCTCGATGTTCGCGATCCAGATCTTCGTGAACGTCGGCATGGTGATCGGCATCATGCCGATCACCGGCATCCCGTTGCCGTTCCTCAGCTACGGGGGCACGGCGATGTTGGTGAACTTCCTGGCGATCGGGATCCTGCTGAACGTGCACATGCGCCGTTTCAAGTGAGCGGACGCGTCACCGTCCACAGGAACGTCGAGCCCTCGGGACCGGTCGACTCCAGCACCACGTCGCCCTCCATCGCGTTGGCCGACATGCGTGCGAGCGTGAGGCCGAGCCCGACACCCTGATGCACCCGGGTGTTCAGGCTCTCCGCCTGTTCCAAGGGCTCGAAGATCCGGTTCCGCGCCTCCGGGTCGATTCCCGCGCCGCGGTCGGTGACCCGGACCAACGGGCCGGTCGGTCCAATGACCACCGAGACCACGACCGGCTCAGCGGGCGGGGAGAACTCGAGCGCGTTCTCGACGAGCTCCTCGATGATCCGATGGGCGGCCGTGCGGTTCAGGCTCGCCATGGCGGGGCCTTCCGGGGCCTCGATCCGCACCCGGTCGCGGCCGCCGGCGACCTCGCGCGCCACCTGCACCACGTCGGCCCATTCGGTGAGTCCGGCCTCGACGGCCGCCTCGAACCGATGCACGAGACGCGCGAGACCGTTCGCCCGCTGGACCAAGCTGTCGAGGATCGCCCCTCGTTCCTCCGGCAGCGCCGTGCCTTTGGCCAGCGTCTGCGCCATCCCCAGGATCACGGTGACGGGGGTGCGGAGCTCGTGCCCGAGCCGTGAGATCAGCTCGTGCCGGCGCGCGGCTCGCTCGAGCAACGCTTCCTGGGCGATCTCGAGCTGCCGGATGCGCCGGCGTTCCCGCTCCAGGGCCTCGGTCAGCTCGTCGATCACGGCGGGGGTGACCTCCGGCGAGAGCACGCCGCCGCCGGTGTACGCCTGGCGCACCGCGTGCAGGATCTCGTCGCCGTCACTGTCCTTCAACACGTATCCCGACGCTCCCGCGACGAGCATGTCGCGCACCGCGCGTTGGTCCTCCGATCCGGTCACGGCCACCACACCGAGGGACGGGAACCGTGCCTTGAGCTCGCGGGTCGTTTCGATGCCGTCCATCTCCGGCATGCGCACGTCCATCAGCACGACGTCGGGTTCGAGTCCCTCGACCATCGCGAGCGCTTCGAGTCCGTTGGGTGCCTGGCCGACGACGGTCATCTCCTCGGTGTCCAGGAGCATCGCTAGGGACTCGCGGAAGCCCTCGTTGTCATCGACGAGCAACACCCGAACGCGGGGCATCGTGGCGGGAAGGGTCGCCAGGTTGGCGGGGAAGGTGTTGCTCATGCAAGAAGTGTCGGCGTGGCAGCCCCCCTGCGGTATCCAGCCAACGCCGGGTTCGCCCGGGGGACACGTACCGTGCCGTCTGGTCCGGAGGAACTAGGCCGCGGGTGCCGTCTCGGGCCTCCCGGGGTCGGCCGATGGCGCTGCTATGCTGTGGAGCAGACCTTCCCGTCGAGACTCATCCCGGTTTCGGCGGGTTCCACTAGTCGAGGAGGCGCGCGACCGCCGCCCGGCCCCAGGGCCAGGAGCGCGGACCGCCTGCGCCGGACAAGGACGTAACGGGTGCGCGATCACGCGCCGAGCCGTGCGCACGGGAACGACCCTCGCATGGGCGCCGACATCTCATCGCCGGAACCGGCGCGCACGTCGCGCCCCGGCGTGGGCGTCCCCGCCGGCCTCGCCGTGCCTCCTCTGAGCGATCGAGAGGAGTAACCGTGGATCACGAGACCGAGGTCGCGACGGGCCGCGTGCCCGCAGACCCCGAGGTCGACGAGCGCATCGCCGCGTTCAAGCGGGGAGCGCCGCTTCCCAAGACGGCGGCGAAGAGCCGCTCGAAGGCCGCTACCCGAACGAACCAGCGGGCGGTCCCGAAGCAGGAAGCCCCGGCCGAGCCGGAGGCGACGTCGGGGTCATCGCGCGACGAGCCGGACGAGCGACCCTCGTCGTCGGGCGACGCGCGCCGCAGTCGCCGCGGCGGACGCGGTCGAGGCGGGCGCGCCGGAACCGCTTCGGGGACCACGGAGCGCGGTGACGCCGCGCAGATCGAGCCGGCTGCCACCAGCGCGTCCCGGAGCCCGAAGACGGGGAGCACGTCCTCATCACACGACACGCCGAAGAAGGCCTCGGGGTCGGATGCGCAACCGTCGTCGTCGGCTCCCTCGGCGACGAGGAAGCGCCGCCGCCGCGGCGGACGCGGCCGTGGGCGAGGAGGCGGCGCCGACGCGGCCGCTCGGGCGGAGCAGCTCGCCGACGGCGGACTCGACGAGTCGCCCGAGCCTCAGACCCCCGGATCCCAGCGCGACGACGCGACCCCCGACACACCCACGACCAAGAAGGGATCGTCGAGGCGTTCCCGCTCCCGCGGCGGCGCGGGTGCACCGAAGCCCTCGGGGAACGGTCGCTCGACGGGAACGAAACAGCGCTCGCGTGCGGATTCCTCGTCGCAGATGTCCGTCGAGGAGCAGGTGGCCGCCGGTGGCCCCACACGTGGCATCCGCGGAGGTCGGACCCGCACGGGGCGCGCGGGGCGTCGGCGCCGCGAGCCCGTGATCGTGCCGCCGCGCATCACCGACAAGCTGATGGTGATCACCGAACACGGCGAGCGGGATCAGATAGCGGTGCTCGAGGAAGACGTGCTGGTCCAGCACTACGTCACCCGCCAGGGTGCGACGTCGATGGTCGGCAACGTCTACCGGGGCAGGGTGCAGAACGTGCTTCCCGGCATGGAAGCCGCGTTCATCGACATCGGCCGAGGGCGCAACGGCGTGCTGTACGCGGGCGAGGTGAACTACCGCCCGGAGGATCTCGAAGGTCCCGCGCCGCGCATCGAGAACGTGCTGAGGGCGGGCCAGGCCGTGACCGTGCAGGTCACGAAGGACCCGATGGGAGGGAAGGGAGCCAGGCTGACAGCGCAGATCTCTCTGCCCGGTCGCTACCTCGTGCTGGCACCGGACCAGGACCTGTCCGGTATCAGCCGCCGCCTGCCCGATGCCGAGCGAAGGCGCCTGAAGTCGATCCTGAAGAACGTGCAGCCCCCGGGCCACGGCGTGATCGTGAGAACGGCCGCCGAAGGCGCGTCCGAAGCGGCCATCGTGCACGACCTGCAGCGCCTGATCGAGCTGTGGGACGGCATCGAGAAGCAGACCAAGAAGGTGAAGGCCCCCGCCGTGCTCTACGAGGAGCCCGAGCTGACGCTGCGGGTGTTCCGCGACCTGTTCACCGACGAGGAGTTCAAGGGGCTGGTCACCGACTCGCCGCGTGTCCACGAGCGGGTGCTCGAGTACGTCCGCGACATCGCTCCCGACCTCGAGCCGAAGATCACGCTGCACGAGGGGAAGCTCCCCGCCTTCGAGGAGCACCGCATCGAGGAGCAGATCCACAAGGCTCTCGACCGCAAGGTGTGGTTGCCATCGGGCGGCTACCTGGTCATCGAGCGGACCGAGGCCATGACGATCGTCGACGTGAACACGGGGAAGAGCGTCGGGAAGACCAACCTCGAGGAGACCGTGGTGAACACGAACCTCGAGGCCGCGAAGGAGGTCGCACGGCAGCTCCGACTGCGCGACATCGGCGGCATCATCGTCGTGGACTTCATCGACATGCTGCTCGAGAACAACAAGGGGAAGGTCGAGGAGACCATGAAGGAGGCTATGGCGCTGGACAAGACGCGCAGCCAGGTCTTCGAGATCGGTCCCCTGGGACTGATGCAGGTGACGAGGAAGCGCGTATCCTCTGGCCTGGTCGAATCGTTCTCCGAGACCTGCCCCACCTGTGAGGGACGGGGAATCATCGTCAACTACGGATCGTGAGCGCAGGGGTGGATGTACGCCCGGCGTCGGCGGAGGCATCATGTATGCGGTGATCAAGTCCGGTGGCAAGCAGCACAAGGTGCAGGCCGGCGATGTGATCGAGGTCGAGAAGATCGTGCACGAGGGCGAGACGGTCACGTTCCGGCCGTTGCTCGTCGTCGACGATGACGGGGCCACCCACGTCGGAGGCGAAGCCGCGAAGGCGACGGTCACCGCGAAGCCTCTCGGCGAGAAGAAGGGCGACAAGGTCCGCATCTTCAAGTACCGGCCGAAGAGCGGCTATGCGACGCGGGCAGGTCACCGTCAGCTCGTGACCCTGCTCGAGATCGAGGATGTCAGTCTCGGCGGCCGGAAGAAGTCGTCGGCGAAGAAGGAAGACGCCGCCGACGAGGCAGACGACGCGGCTTCCGGCGAGTCGTAGCCGACGAGCCG
>DASTBT010000042.1:0-26248 GCA_035711865.1 Actinomycetota bacterium | reverse complement strand
GGCGAGCTCGGCACGGACCGACGCGAGCTCACCAGCCGCGCGGGCCTGCGCCTCCTCGGCCTCACGCTTGGCCGCTTCCAGGGCGGCGCCCCGGTCGGACAACGCCCGTTCCATGGACTCGAGGCGCTCGGTGGTCTCGGCGTCGAGTATCGACGGCGCCGCCGCGACGAGCGCGTCGGCGGCTCGGAGACGACCTCGAAGCTCGTCGACCTCCCGCTCTGCCTCCTCGAGCCGTCGGAGGGAGTCCGCATCGGCTGAGACAGCCGAGTCGACCCGTTCGGCTCGACCCCTGAGCATCCGGATCTCGTCCTGTGCGGCCACGAGGCCGGTCTCCGCCGTGGTCGCCCTGAGCTCGGCCTCTCGCTCCCGGATCTCGGCGTCGCGCAGTCGCCGCTCGATCTCCTTCACCCCCTCTTCCGCGGCCTTCGCCCGTTCCTGAGCCTCGCTCATAGCCTCGCCTGCCTGGGCACGTTGCTTCGCGAGCGCAATCTCCCGAGCCGGGGTCAAGAAGCCGCCCGTTCGGCGGCCGGCGCCCGGCAGCGAGGCCACGGCGACGAGGGCGAGCGCGACGATCGCTCCGATGGAACCGATGGTGCGCAGCGGCGACCAGGGCGACTCGGCTCGCTTGGCGATCGGCTCGTAGCCCTGGTCGATCTCCACGGCTCCGACGGAACCCTGCTGTCCCAACCGCAATGGCACGAACGTCGCGAACACCTCCTCGTCGCCCGATCGGACAGAGCCGAGCTGACCGGTCCCGTCGGTCGCCCGATAGACGGCGTCGAGATCGGAGCTGACGGCATCGGAGGCGTCGCCGGCGTCGCTCGTGAACAGCAGGTCGCCCGAGGGCGACCAGATGCGCACCCGGAAGGCCGTGCCGTCGGCGAGCACACCCCGCTGGAGCCGGGCGAGCAGGTCGCGGCCCTTCGGTCCCGAGAGCGGGCTCGAGACGTCGCCGGGTTCGAGCACGGAGGCGATCCCGGCGTTGGCCAGCCCCTTCGCGGCGAGCTGCGCCTGCGACTCCGCCTGCGCCAGCGCTCTCGCCCCCAGGACCGAGGCGACCACCATGAGCGCCACGCACACGAGCAGGAGGATGACGAACGTCCGTCGTCCCCTGCGGATCGCTTGCAACGCGCGGCCACCACTCACGCTCGGAGAACCTCGCCACCCTCTGATCGCCAGAACCTGTCCTCATCTCATCGGCCGGCGGGGTCGCACTCCTGAGCATCCGTAACCAAAAACAGGTAGGCCCGCGCTCGTTGCGGCCACCGAACCGGACACCTACGCTCGCCGCGACCGCATGCCTTCCACAGCACCGATCCGCTCGACGCGCCTCGGCGTCGTCATCCCGGCCGTCGCCCTGACGGTGATCGTGGCCGCCTGCGATGAGCCGGTTCCGTCGGGATCGCCCGTCTGTACCCGAGGAGCCGCCCGAATCACCGTGTTCCAGGGACCCGACGGCGAGTGCATCCCCCGAACCAGCGTCGTCGAGTATCGATGCGACGGCGCCGCACCGATCGTGCTGTTCGACATCGGGAGCGGGGAGGAACGGCGGTTCCTCGGCGGGGCCTTCACCGTGCCCGTCCCCAGGCTTCCCGAGGGCGCGGAGGTCGTCGGAGTGGGCAATGAGGCCCAGCTGGTGACGGTGCCCGATGAGCCCCGTCGCCTCTACACCGTGAAGGGATCGACGATCGAGCGGTGGCTCGCATTGCCGACGCCGCCGGCCGTCGGCGAAACGCCCGCGGCGTTCATGCTCGGGAACTCACTGCTCGACGGCGGGGCATCCGCGTTTCCGACCGCGCTCCCCGGCTGGTCCCTCGAGATCGACGCGCTCAACGGGCGGACCTCGTCGGACGGCGCGGCGGTCGCCGAGGCGCGCACGATGCCCGACCGCGCCGTCGTGGTCGAGCTCGGCACCAACGATCAGAGCGTCGCGGCCTTCGAGACCAACGCCGAGCGCATCCTCGCCTCGTTCCGGGAGGTGCCCCTCGTGCTCTGGCAGAACGTGGAAGGACCTCCCGACCTGGTTCCCGCCGACGAGATCAACGCGGCGATCGAGTCGCTGGCGGGCCGCCGTCCCAACGTCGCGATCGCCGACTGGGACGGCTCCGTTCCCGAGGAGTACCTCTTCGACGGCGTCCATCCCGATCCGGCTCACGCCGACGCGATGGCGGCCCTGATCGCGCCCCTGCTGCAGCGCTGGTGGAGCGCGACGACGCAGCCGCCCGCGTGCTCGTGACGTGCTCTGCCTCGGGCGAGAGCTGACGATCAGCCGGCAGGCGGAAGCGTCTCCGGCTCCGGATCGGCCGGAACCCGCCCGGTGGCTCGCATCACGATGAACCCCGTCGCCCCCAGGACGACCGCTCCGCCCAGGGCGGTGAGTGGAGAGATCCGCTCATCGAGGAGCGCCCACGCCGCGATCGACCCGATCACCGGCACGGACTGGAGCATCAGCGAGCCGAGCCACGCCTCGACGAAGCGATGCGACCATGCGACCGCCAGGTGGCCCATCAACCCCGGCACGAGCGCGACCAGCACGACCCAAGTGAGATCCGAGGCGTCGGGCGGCCGGAGCGAGGTGCCCGTCAGCACCGTCAGCGCCGTGACGACGACCGCGGAGACCAGCATCACGCCCGCCATGTAGTCGACGGCGTCGAGGACCGCCCGAGCTCGCTTCGAGAAGAGCCAGTAGGCCGCCCAGGTCACGACGCTGAGCGCCGCCGCGGCGTCGCCGAACGGGCTCCAGGTCGGCGACCCCTGCGACCCGACCGCGACCAGAGCCACCCCGAGGAACGATGACCCGATCACGACCGCGTCGCGGCGGCTCAGCGACTCGCCGAACCACCGGACCGCCCCGAGCGTGATGAACACAGGTGCGAGCGCCCCGATGATCGTGGCGTTCGCGACGCTGGTGAGGCGGAACGCCGTGAACGTGAGCACGATGTCGCCGGCGAAGAGCACTCCCCCGACGGCGGTCGCCCGCACCACCCCCTTCGCGGGGCGCCGTCGCATCGCCGCGAAGATCGCCCCGTAGAGGGCCACGCCGGTCCAGAGGCGGTAGCTCGCGAAGGCCAGCGTCGGCATCTCGACCTGCTTCAGCACCAGCGGCACGAGTCCCCAGGCCACCGTCGTGAACCCCAACAGCACCATCCCGAGCGTCCGCCGGGAACGCCGATCGTCGGCGGTGGAGATCGGGCTCGACACGCCCCGACGCTAACAGCGGTGATCCGGTCCCCGATGGGTCCCGAAGAGGGGATGTCCGTCCGCCACCGACCGCGGGAGGAGGTGAGCGATCCCAACGGGCGGCGGTCCCGTCGCGACGCCACGACCGTCGCGGTCAGCGATCTACGACCCAGGAGGAAGGGAAGAGCGATGCATCCCAAGCGCACCAAGCTGCTCGGCAGCGCGATCGCCGCCTCGGCGCTCGTGCTCGCCCTCGGAGCGGCGCCCATGATCGGGTTCGGCGCGGACCACCTCGACGCGCCGAACCACACCGCCCCGTCGATGCGGCCCGACGCCGATATCAACGACGTCTACGTGTTCCAAGGCCGCAACGAGAAGCGGACGGTCCTCGCCATGACGACCCACCCGGCGGCGGGCGCGATCGCACCGCTCGAGTACGCGACCGACGTGAAGTACACGATCAAGGTCGATCGCAACGGCGACGCCAAGGCCGACGCGCAGTACACGACGGTCTTCGACGAGCCGAAGATGAACGGCCGGCAGGCGTACAAGGTCGTGTGGCGCTCAGGCGACCACCAGCGTCGCGTGGCGCACGGACCGACCGGCGCGATCAACGACGTGCGCGGCGCCGGCAAGGTCTTCGCAGGCCTGCGTTCCGACCCGTTCTTCTTCGACCTAGCCGCGTTCCAGGGGTCGGTCTTGGGCATCGGCTCCCGCACGTTCTGCGACGGCGACGAGGTCGACTTCTTCGAGGCGCTCAACGCGAACGCGATCGTGCTGCAGGTTCCCGACTCGGCCCTGGGCCGCGACATCGGTGTCTGGGCCGTGACCACGACCGACGACGGCGACCGCATCGACCGCATGGGCCGTCCCGCGATCAACACCGTGTTCAACAGCGGGGACGACAAGAACCGGTTCAACCAGGGGCACCCGGCCTCCGACTACCGGCGCTTTTCCGACAACGTCCGAGGCGTGCTGAAGACGTTCTCTGCGCTCGATGCCGAGGGCGCGTACACCAACGGCCAGACGCGGACGCTCGCCAAGGTACTGCTGCCCGACGTCGTGACCTACGACACGCGCACGGACGCCGCCGGCCCGTTGAACGGCCGCGCGCTCTCCGATGACGTGATCGACGCCGAGCTGAACATCGTGACCGGCGGGTTCGCCTTCGCCGGACGTGACGGCGACGGAGCGATCGGCAGCGACTGCGTCGACGCTCACGACGATTACCGCGCGAGGTTCCCCTACCTCGGGAAGCCGCACGCCTAGTCGTCATCTCGACCGGATGGCTCCGGGGGCAACCACGCCTCCGGAGCCGCCGGCCGATCCGCGGCGGCTCGCACCCAGCGAGCCCCCTCCACCGGCCGGACCATCGGCAGACGAGGAGACGGAAGATGGGACGCACGAAGCAACTCGCGGGTGGCCTGCTCGCGGTTTCGATCGCGTTCGCCGGGTTCACCTACCTGGCGCGCGAGGCACCGTCTCCGCGCCCGGTCACCCAGGAGCCGACGATCGCGGCGGGGTCCCTGCCGGGGAGCGGCGCGTCGGTGCTGTCGCAGGCAGCGGGACGCCCGCAGCTCGCCGAGCTCGACCGCCTGATCCGTTCGTTCGGCAGCCAGACGGACACGTCGCCGAGCGCGGCCGGGTTCGCCTTCCTCGGTCAGCTGGAGCTCGAGCGCGCCCGCCTCACCGGCGACGTCGATTCCTACGCACGAGCCGGGCGAGCGCTGGAGCGGGCCGTCTCGCTCGCGCCGCAAGATCCCGAGCCGCAGGCGTTGCTCGCCGGCGTGCGATTCACGACCCACGACTTCCTCGGCGCGTTCGAGCTCGCCGACCGCATCTACGCGGCGGATCGGAACCTCGGCGCGCTCGCGGTTCGCGGTGACGCCGAGCTCGAGCTCGGCCGGTACGAGGAGGCGGCCGCCGACTACGGGGCCCTCGCCGCCGCGCGTCCAAACGACTCGTCGACCCTGATCCGGCTGTCGCGCCTGGCGTTCCTTCGAGGCGACGCCGCTCAGGCCGCGAGGCTCGCGGCCGACGCGGAGCGCGCCGCGACTCGAGAAGGGGCGTTCGGCGCATCGCGGTCGTGGTACGCCGCGCATCGCGGGAGACTCTCGCTCGAGGCGGGGCACTACGCAGAGGCCGCCCGGAGCTACCGGCGGGCCGTCGAAGCCGCTCCCGACTACCACGTCGCGATCTCGGGGCTCGCCGCGGCCCGGGCAGCACAGGGCCGGTTCGACGACGCGATCCGCCTGTACGAGCGAGCGGTCGCGCTCGTGCCCGAACCGGCCTCGCTCGCCGCCCTCGGCGATCTCTATGCGGTCACGGGTGACGACCGAGCGGCTGCCGACCGATATGCGACGGTCGAGGCGATCGCGACCCTGCAGTCCGTGAACAGGCGCCTGTACGACCGGCAGCTCGCCCTGTTCCGGGCGGATCACGGTGGCGACCTCGACGGGGCGCTCGAGGTCGCGCGGCAGGGCCTGGAGACCCGGCGCGACGTCTACGGCTACGACGTGCTCGCATGGGTCCTGTTCCGCCTGGGGAGACTCGGCGAGGCACGCGACGCGAGCGACAGAGCGCTCGCGATGGGCACACCGGACTCGAGGCTGTGGTTCCACGCGGGCATGATCTCCGCCGGCCGCGGCGACGATGAGCGGGCGAGGACCGAGCTCACGCGCGCGCTCGCCCTGCACCCAGCCTTCGACCTGCTCCTCGCGCCCGTCGCCGCCGAGACGCTCGCCGAGCTGGGAGGTCCGGCGTGAGGCGCTGGGTGCGTCGCCTGGGGGTGGTCGGGGCGGTCGCGCCCATCGTCGGCCTCTGGCCCGCGACACCTGCGATCGCGCATCCGCTCGGCAACTTCACCCTGAACGTGTACGGCGGCATCGTCGTGCAGCCGCACGCGATCGTCGTCGACTACGTCGTCGACATGGCCGAGATCCCCGCATTCCGCGAACGGCGAGAGATCGACCGCAACCTCGACGACCGTGTGGACGCGGGGGAGTCGCTCGCCTACCGCGACGCGACGTGCGCCGTGCTCGCCGACGGGCTGCGGGTCCGCGTGGACGGGGCGGCGGTGCCCATGGACCCGTCCGGGGTGCACGCCCTCGAGTTCCCGGCGGGGAGCGGCGGACTCACGACGCTCCGCCTCGAATGCCGGCTCCGGGGAGCGATCGACACGATCGGCCGTGAGGTCGCGCTCGACTACACCGATCTGAACTTCCCCGAGGCACTCGGCTGGCGCGAGATCACAGCGATCGGCGACCGAATGACGCTCCCCTCGACGGACGTGCCGGAGGTCTCGGTGAGCGACCGGCTCACCGACTATCCGAGGAACGACGTTCCACTCGACGTGCGACATGCCACGGTCGCGGTGACCCCAGGAGGGCCGGCGCTGCCTTCGCTCCCAGGGCCGGGAGTCGACATCCATGCCTCGAGCTCCATCGCGGACCGAGACGGAGGGCCGCTCGCCTCGTTGATCCGGCGCGAGGAGATCACGCCCGCGCTCGTCGCGGCGATGATCGCGATCGCCCTCGGCGTCGGCGCGTTGCACGCGCTGGGGCCCGGCCACGGCAAAACCCTGATCGCCGGATACCTCGTCGGCGCGGGAGGGAACGCGCACCACGCGATCGGGATCGGTGCCGCCGTAGCGCTGATGCACACGGCATCGGTGTTGACGCTCGGGCTCCTCGTGCTCTCGGCCGAGCGGCTCTTCGCTCCGGAGCGGATCTATCCGGTGCTGGGGCTGGCTTCGGGAGCGATCGCGCTCGTGCTCGGAACGTCGCTGTTCGTCAGCCGTATGCGGGCGATCGCCTCCGGGAACGGACCGGCACATCCGCACCCCCATGGACATCGACACGATCACGGGAGCCGGCAGGAGGACCCCGCTCCCGGGCCCGCCGATGCGCCACTCTCCCATCGGGGGCTGATCGCGCTGGCGTTCTCGGGCGGCATCCTGCCGTCACCGAGCGCGCTCGTCGTGTTGCTCGCGTCGGTCTCGCTCGGTCGCACCGCGCTCGGCCTGACGCTGATCGCGGCATTCAGCCTCGGGTTGGCCGGCGCGCTGATCGGCGTGGGCGTCCTCTCGTTGAAGGCGCGCGACGTCGCCGAACGTCGCCTGGCGTCGGGCGCCCGGTTCCTACCGGCCGCGTCGGCGGCAGCGATCGCCGCGATGGGGCTGTTCCTCGCCGTGCGAGGCGCGACCCAGCTCTGAGAAACCGGGTCAGAACCCCGCGGCGTACTCCTCGTCGCTCACGGGCTCGCCCCAGTCGGGCGCTCCGCCGCCGTTGACCGCCACGTGAACGACCGGCGTCTCGCCCGTGCCGCCGTGGAAGTGCCATTCGTCCGGTCCGACGTGGATCACGTCGCCCGGTTCGAGCACGTGGCCCGCCTGGTCGCGCGTTCGGACCCGCCCTCTGCCGCTCACCCCATAGAGGAACTGGCCTCCGGGGTGGCGGTGCCAGTGGGTGCGCGCCCCCGGCGAGAAGTGGACCACCCCGACGTTCGTGCCCGTCGCATCGGTGAGCGTCGTCCGGAGCCACACCTCGCCGATGAACCGCGCCTCGTCGCCCCGTTCGAACGTGCCCTCGCCTGCGTTCGACACATCCATCACGCGCTCCCTCGTCTCGGTCGTGCGGGAAGCCTAGCGGCACCCACGTCATGGGACGATGCAGCGATGGATCTCGTCCACGCCGGCGCGCGCATCGGGCTCGGCTGCATGCCGATGAGCTTCGGCTACGTCGATGCACCGAGCGGGGACGACCCGGAGCGTGTGATCGGCCGGGCGCTCGAGCTCGGGGTGACGATGTTCGACACGGCCGACGTCTACGGACCGTTCACGAACGAGGAGATCCTGGGCAGAGCGCTCCGAGGCGGCCGGCGCGATCGGGCGAGGATCGCGACGAAGGTCGGGTTGTCGGTGGGACCGAACGGGGGGTACCCGCTCACGCGAGACGGCTCGCCCCGCCACATCGTCGCCGGGGCGAAGGCCTCGCTCCGGCGGCTGCGCACCGATGTTATCGACCTCTACTACCTGCATCGCGTCGATGAGCGCGTGCCCCTCGAGGAATCGTGGGGAGCGATGGCCTCGCTCGTCGAGGCCGGCGACGTCAAGGCGATCGGACTCTCGGAGGTCGACGTCCCAGAGCTGGAGCTCGCCGCCGAGATCCATCCGGTCGCGGCGGTGCAGTCGGAGCTCAGCCTGTGGACCCGCGACGCCCTGGCCGAGGTCGTTCCCTGGTGCGCGAGCAACGGCGCCGCCTTCGTGCCCTTCTCGCCGCTCGGTCGCGGCTTCCTCACCGGCACGATCACCGGCGCGGGATTCGACGCGAGGGACTTCCGCGCGACCAATCCGCGATTCACACCCGAGGCGATCGATGCGAACCAAGCGGTCGTGTCGGTGGTGCGTCGGGTCGCCGAACGCCACGACGTGACGCCCGCCCAGGTCGCGCTCGCCTGGACGCTCGCCCAGGGCCACCACGTGTTGCCGATCCCGGGCACGAAGCGGATCCGCTACCTCGAGGAGAACGTCTCGGCCGCGACCCTGCGCCTCGGGCATGACGATCTGGCGGAGCTCGACGCCGCGCCCCCCTCCAGCGCTCCGAGATACTGATCTCCATGGTCGATACCCCGGCGACTCGGGCGATCGCCGACGTCGGACTCGATGCGCGGATCGTCGTGACCGACGTGCCCTCGAGCGCCGAGGAGAGCGCGGCGCTGCAGGGCATCGACGTCTGGCGTCTGCTGCGCACGATCGTGATCCGGCGAGGGGCCGACGATTACGTGTTCGTGATCGTCCCCGGGGGGCGTCAGATCGACTGGAAGAAGCTCCGCGCGCACCTCGGCGCTCGACGGCTCTCGCTGCCCGACGCCGACGAGGCGAAGGAGGCCACGGGGTACGAACGGGGAGCGATCACGCCGTTCGGATCGTCCACGGCGTGGCCGGTCGTCGCCGACGCTTCGATCCGCGGGCTCGGCCTGGTCGCGATCGGCGCCGGCGCGCGAGGCGTGAACATGCACGTCGACGCCCGCACCCTGCTCGGGGCGCTGGACGCCGACGAGGCCGACCTGACCGGACCGTCCGATGTCTGACCCTTCCACGCTGCCGCCGTCCCTCACCTCCGAGCAGGTCGCATCCCTCCCGTCGGTGCTGCTCCACGATCACCTCGACGGAGGCCTGCGGCCGGAGACGATCGTGGAGCTCGCCGACGCGACCGGCTACCGCGGCCTGCCGTCGGACGATCCCTCGACGCTCGCGGCGTGGATGCAGCGCGGAGCTAGCCGTGGCGACCTTGCCCTCTACCTCGAGACGTTCGCGCACACGGTGGGAGTCATGCAGACCGCCGACGCCCTCGCACGCGTGGCGCAGGAATCCGCAGAGGACCTCGCCGCCGACGGGGTGGTGCATGCCGAGGTCCGCTTCGCACCCGAGCTGCACACGGAGGGGGGCCTCCCGCTCGACGGTGTGATCGAGGCGGTGCTCGACGGCTTCCGGGCGGGGTCCGACCGCGCTTCCATCGGCATTGGCCCCATCGTGACAGCGATGCGAACGCGCCACCGCAGCCTCGAGATCGCCGACCTGGCGGTGCGATGGGCCGATCGCGGGGTCGTGGGCTTCGACCTCGCGGGCGCGGAGGCGGGTTTCCCGGCCACCGCCCATCGTGCCGCGTTCGATCGGGTGCTCGCCGACGGGCGACTCGGAACGACGATCCACGCCGGCGAGGGTGACGGCCTCGACTCGATTCGCGGCGCCCTCGATTGCGGGAGCAAGCGCATCGGCCACGGCGTCAGGCTGGCCGACGACCTCACCGAGGACGGCGGAGGGCCGAGGCTGGGTCCGCTCGCTCGCGAGATCCGTGATCGGGGCGTGCCGCTCGAGATGTGTCCGACGTCGAACGTGCACTCAGGTGCCGTTGGATCGATCGAGGAGCACCCCATCGGCGTCCTCGCCGATCTCGGCTTCCGGGTCACGATCAACACGGACAACCGGTTGATGTCCGCGACGACCCAGTCCCGGGAGACCATCCTCATCGCCCGGGCCAACGACTGGGACCTCGTCCGGGTCGAGCAGACGACGCGCACCGCGGCCGAGGCGGCGTTCCTTCCTCAGCAGGAGCGGCGCAGACTCGTCGAGCAGGTGATCCAGCCGGCGTTCCATCGGCTCGCCCGCCCCGCCGCCGGGAGCTAGGCTGGCGCCCATGGCCCAGACGAACCAACACCACCTCGTCTTGATCATCGCCCGAGACTTCGCCTCGAGGCTGTCCACCCCGGTGTTCCTGGTGGATGTGACCGGGAAGGTGATCTACTTCAACGAGGGGGCCGAGCGGGTGCTCGCGCGACGATTCCTCGAGGGCCAGAGCATGGAAGCCGGCGATTGGAGCACGGTGTTCGAGCCCTCGCACGATGACGGCCGGCCGATGGAACTCAGCGAGATCCCGCTCGGCGTGGCCATCCTCGAGCGACGCCCCGATCACGGGATCGTGAGGATCCGGGGCATCGACGGGGTCCAACGACGCATCGAGGTCACCGCCTTCCCCCTGTTCGCGCACGCCGACGAGTGCCTCGGCGCGATCGCGATCTTCTGGCAGACCCCCGAGCCCGTTCCGGAGGACGGGTGAAGGTCCGGATCTGGGGGTCCCGCGGCTCGATCGCGGCGCCCGGCCCCGAGACGATCCGATACGGCGGCAACACGTCGTGCATCGAGGTCCGAGGCGATGCGGACGAGACGATCGTGCTCGATGCCGGCACCGGGGCTCGCCCGCTCGGCGAGTCGCTGATGGAGCGGCAGGTCCAGAGGATCGATCTGTTCCTGACCCATCTGCACGTCGACCATCTCGAGGGGCTCGGCATGTTCGCGCCGATCTGGTCGCCCGACGTCGAGCTGCACATCTGGGGCCCTCCGTCCCCCGTCGCGTCGCTCGACGAACGGATCGCCACCTACTTCTCGCCCCCGCTCTTCCCCGTGCACCTGTCCGAGGTGCCGGCGCGGGTGACCTTCCACGACGCCCCACGTGACCCGTGGACGATCGGCTCGATCACGATCACGGCCGACCCGATCCTGCACCCCGGCGCCACCGTCGGATACCGGCTCGAATCGGACGGCAAGTCGCTCGCGTACGTCACAGATCATGAGCCGGCCCTGGGCACCGACCTCGATGCAGCCAGCACGAGCTGGATCTCGGGCTACGCCCTCGCACACCACGCCGACCTGTTGATCCACGACTGTCAGTACACCGAGGACGAGTACCCGGATCACGTCGGATGGGGACATCCCAGCGCGGCCCATGTCGCCTCGTACGCCCGGCGGGCAGAGGTGGACCGGCTCGTGCTCTTCCATCACCACCCAGGGCACGCGGACGCCGAGCTCGAGGCGATGCGCGCCGCCGTGCTGGCCGGATGGCAGGTCGAACCGCAGCGGTGCATCGTCGCCGCGGAGGGCACCGAGATCGACGTCTGAGCGGCGATCAGACCAGCGCGGCGTGCTGACCCACCCAGGCCCGCAGGCTGGCCCGCCAGAGGGCGCGCTCGTGGAACTCGCCGCGCCCCGTCAGCTGCCCCGCCCCCCCGACGCGCACGAGCTCGCGGAGCAGCGGAGCGAGCTGGCGACCATAGAGCTCCATGCAGGCATGCGGGTGCACGCCCGGCCACGAGTAGCACGACACCACCCAGCGTCGATGGGACCGGTCGACCTCCTCGGGCACGGTCTTCCAGGCCGGGTCGTCGGGCGCGAAGGTCCATCGGTCGAGGTTCCCCTGCGGGATGCCCTCGATCCCCCGCACGGTGGGCGGGAACTCGTGCAGCAGGTACGGGTCGACGACGAGGTCGCAGATCACGGCGTGTTCCGGCAGGTATGCGAGCCACGCGTTCGGAACCACAGGAACGCTGGGGTCGTGGCGCTGGGTCGCGTCGACGAGCACGTCGGTGGCGGCGAACCTTCCCTTCATGTAGCCGTCCCGAGCGGTGAGGTTCCTGCCGATCGTCGTGACCTCGACCCCCGGGAAGCCGGCCAGCCGCTCGGCCCGCTCGAGGTTCCCGTATTTCGTGGCCGCCTCGACGGCGTCCTTGCCGATCGCGCCGGCTCCCAGCACCGTGACGCGTACCGGGGGGCGGGTGGGATCGAGGAAGTACCTCCACTCCCGCTCGAGCACGTCGAACGCGGCCTCCAGCCCGTTCCACGCCACGTCTCGGCCGTCGACCACGAGCCGATGACCGATGTCGTCGGTGAGCGTGTCGAGCGAGACCGCATCGAGGCCCAGCTCGCAGAGTCGAGCGACCCGCTGGGGCCGGGTCGGGAAGTGCAGCATCGAGACCAAGCTGGCGCCCGGGCGCATGAGGCACAGGCGTTCCTCGGGGGCACGGAGCACCAGCACGACATCCTGGTCGAACGCTTCCTCGTTCGATCCGACGACGACGCTCGGGCCGGCTCGCAGGTAGTCGTCGTCCGTGTATCCGATGCGACGGCCGATGCCGTGCTCCACGACGACCGAGCCGCCCAGGTCGGCGATACCGGCGACGAGGTCGGGCAGGAAGTCGCGCCGTTCACCGGCTTCCTTGTGCATGCGGGGAAGGCCGAGGCTCGCGACGGTCACGACAGCCACCTCCCGATCTCGGCACGCGCGACCGCCCGCTCGATCACGTCGTCGCTCTCGACGTCGAGCTTCTCCGTGGGCCGGCGAAGCACCACGCTCAGCACCGACTCGACCTGCCGGCCGTAGACACGCATGCAGTCCAGCGGGTCGATCCCCGGCCACGCGTAGCACGAGAGCGCGAGCCGGCGCTGCCGCGTGTCGACGCAGCGATCGAGCTCATCCCATGCCGGATGATCGATCGGGAAGATGTACCGGTCGAGGTCGCCGTGCGGCACCCCTTCGATCCCCTTCGTTCGCGGAGGGTCCACGCTGAAGTCGTACGGATCGACCGACAGATCCAGGATCACGGCATCGGGAGGAAGGGCCGCGAGCAACGGGTTGGGAACGACCGGTGCCGTCGTGTCCGCCCGCTGCGTGGCGTCGATCAACAGATCGCTGACCTCGAGCCTGCGGAGCAGGTAGTCCTCGTGACCGGTCAGGTCGAAGTCGGCGACGGTGACCTCGACGCCCGGCACCTCGTTGGCCGCGAGCTCGGCGCGCAGCTCAGGGTCGCCGTAGCGGGTGGCTGCGCGGACCGCGTGCGCCGCCACAGCACCCGCACCCAGACAGGTCACACGCAGGGGGCGCCGGCTCGGGTGAGCGAAGCGAGGGTGGAGCCGCGCGATCTCGATGAACGCGAGCCGGACCCCGTTCCAGCCCACGGCTTCGAGGTATTCGACCAGTCGGCGCCCGAGGTCGTCGACGACCCCGTCGAGCGAGATCGCCCGCAGCCCCAGGTCTGCGATCGAGCGCGTCCGCTCGGGCCGCGTCGCGTAGTGCAGCATCGTGACCAGCGTTGCCCCCGGCCGCATCGAGCGCAGCGCCGGTTCATCGGGGCATCGGATCACCGTGACGACATCGCTGGCCAGGACCTCCTCGAGGACCGCGAAACGCACCTTCGGCGAGGCAGCCAGGTAGTCGCCGGGATCGACGGACATCCCGCTCCCGTAGCCGTGCTCGAGCACGATCTCACGAGCCCCCGCGCGGTCGGCGGCCGCGATCAGCCCGGGCAGGAAGTCACGCCGGTCGCCCGCCTCCATGTGCATGCGAGGAAGACCGAGCACGGGCGCCCGGCCAGACGTTGAGTCCCCGATCGACGGAACCATCGCCACCTCCTCGTCGACACCGTAGGTGCCCGGCATCGAGGCGCGCAGGGGCGGTCGCCCCCCCGTGAGGGGGGCTCGTGGCTGCCTACACTCTGGCGATGGCCACCGACGACATCGCGAGCGAGGGCGTGCCGACGACGTCGGCCCCTCCGGCGCCGTGGCGTGAGGTCTTCCGGGGGCGCCGCGGACGGCTCACCGCGGGGCTGCTGGTGCTCGAGGCCCTGGTCGCGGTCCAGAGCTTGGTCGTGGCCACGATCATGCCGGACATCCGTGGGGATCTCGGCATGGTGCAGCTCTACGGTCTCGCGTTCACGGCGTTGAGCCTCGCCACGATCGCGTCGATCCCGATCGTCGGCCGCGCGATCGACCGGTTCGGCACGCGAGCCGTGATGGTGCCGGTCCTCGCCGTGTTCGCCGCCGGGCTGCTCGTGTCCGCCACGGCGCCCGCGATGCCGGTCGTGCTCGTCGGGCAGTTCCTGCAAGGCGCGGGCGGCGGTGGTCTGTACGCGCTGTCGCTCGGCACGGTGGCGAAGACCTACCCGGACCATCTGCGCCCGAGGGTGCTCGCGTTGCTCGCCACGATGTGGATCCTGCCCGGCCTGATCGGGCCGCCGGTCGGCGCAGCCATCGCGAGCACCGTGGGCTGGCGATGGTCGTTCGTGGCGCCCATCCCGGTGCTCCTCGCAACCTGGGCATTGATCACGCCCGTGCTCGACCTCGTTCCGCGCCCCGAGACGACCGGGCCCGGCGTGTCGCTGCGCTGGCCCTTGCAGCTGATGGTCGGAGCGGGTTTCGTGTTCGTCGCGCTCACCGCGTTCGCATGGTGGGTTCCCGTGGCGGTGGCGGCCGGGCTCGCGATCGGCATCCCGGCGCTGCGACACATCGCCCCGCCCGGCACGTTCCGAGCGACACCCGGCCACGGTGCGATCGGCGCGTCCGCGTTCCTGCTGTCCGTCTCGTTCCTGGCGATGGATGCCTTCCTGACCCTGATGCTCACCAGGGAACGGGGACTCTCGCTGGCCGCCGCGGGACTCGCGATCACCGTCGCCACGGTGACGTGGGCACTCGGCGCGTTGTGGCAGTCCAGCCGGGCGGGCGAGCGCCGGCTCAGCTGGCTCGTCGGCGTCGGCGCGCTGCTGCTGCTCGTGGGCCAGGTCGCGGTGACGAGCACGCTCTGGGAGCAGGTGCCGTTGATGTTCGCCTACGTCGGATGGGGGGTGGTCGGCGCCGGCATGGGCATCGCGTTCGCCACGATCCCGCTCGCGGCGATGCGGTTGTCGGGCTCGGGCGAGGAGGGCGAGGAGCTCTCGTCGGTGCTGCTGATGGACATGCTCGGCGTCGCGACCGGCGCCGGGCTCGGGGGCGCGGCGATCGCCTTGTCCGACGCGCTCGGCGCGCCGTTGCGCACGGGGCTCGCGGGCGCCTTCGGACTCGCCCTGGTCGCGGCCGTGGTGCTGCTGATCATCACACCGAGGATCCCCTCCGGAAGGCCCGAAGGACACGCCGGCTCGTGAAGGCCCTCGTGACCACAGGCGAGGGTGACGACCTCCTCGTGATCCGCGACGTGCTCGACCCGGTCCCGCGCGACGACGAGATCGTCATCGAGGTGCGGGCGGGATCGCTCAATCGCGGAGAGCTGCAGCTGATCGAGTCTCGCCCCGATTGGCGTCCGGGGCAAGATATCTCGGGCTTCGTCGCCCGCAGCGCCGCCGACGGTACCGGGCCGAGCACCGGAACGCGGGTCGCAGCCGCGATCGATCAGGCCGGCTGGGGGGAGCTCGCCGTTGCCCCGGTGAACAGGTGCTGCAGCCTCCCGGACAGCGTCACGTTCGAAGCCGGGGCGACGCTGGGGGTCGCCGGCCTGACCGCCCTGCGTGCGCTTCGGGCAGGTGGTCCGCTGCTCGGAAGCCGGGTGCTGGTCACCGGCGCGGCGGGGGGCGTCGGTCGATTCGCCACACAGCTCGCCCACGCCGGCGGTGCGAGCGTGACGGCGGTCGTGGGAGATGCATCCCGGGGGCAGGGGCTGGATCGATTCGGTGCTGCCGAGGTCGTGCTCGAGGATCGGGAGCACACCGACCCGTTCGACCTCGTGCTCGACGCCGTCGGAGGCCCCGTCCTGGAACGAGCGATCCGTGCCCTGGGCCCCGGCGCGACCGCGGTGCTCTTCGGGATGGCGTCGGGCGAGCGCGCTCGCATCGGGCTCTTCGACTTCCAGTATGCCGGGGCGCGGCTGCAGCCGTTCCGGCTCTACCGCACGAACGTGGACACGTTCGGGAACGACCTCGGGTTCCTCGCACGTTCGATCGACGAGGGGCGCATCGAGGCGCCTATCGGCCTGCAGGTGTCGTGGAGCGAACTCCCTCGTGCGATGGAGGCGCTGCGCGATCGGCAGGTGCGAGGCAAGGTCGTGTTCACCACCGAGCCGTCATGACGGCCGCCGTACGCGTCGGCGTGCAGCTTCCCGAGGTCGAACGCGAGGTCCGCTGGCGCGAGTACGTCGCGATGGCCGTGGAAGCCGAGCGCGCCGGCTTCGACTCGGTGTGGGTCGGAGACCACCTGCTCTACCGGGGCGACGGTCGCCCGGAGCGCGGGCCGTGGGAGGCGTGGACCACCCTTGCCGCGATCGCCCAGGCCACCGAGCGGGTGGAGCTGGGGCCGCTCGTGGCGTGCACCGGGTTCCACGCAGCGGCGATGCTCGCGAAGCAGGCAGCCACCGTCGACGAGATCTCCGGCGGACGTCTGGTACTGGCGCTGGGGGCCGGGTGGAACGAGGCCGAGTTCGGGGCGTTCGGCTTCCCCTTCGACCGGCGCGCCTCGCGATTCGAAGAGTCGTTCGACGTGATCCGGCGGCTCGTGGCGGGGGAGCGGGTGACGTTCCACGGCGAACACGTGCACGTCGTCGACGCCGTGCTGTTGCCGCCCCCCGCCCGGCGGCCCCGGCTGATGATCGGCAGCACCGGACGGCGCGTGTTGACCGCGGCTCTCCCCCACGTCGACGTCTGGAACACCTGGTTCGACTGGTACGGGAACACGCCGGATGGATTCGCCGCTCGCTCGCACGAGATCGACGAGATAGCGTTGTCCGTCGGACGGGACCCCGCCGAGATCGAACGGAGCGCATGCATGCTCGTGGCCCTCGACCCATCGGCGGGCGAGCGTCCGTCAGACCCGGACGCGCCGCCGGTCACCGGCTCGCCCGCCGACGTGGCCGACGCGATCCGCGCGATGAGCGAGGCAGGCGCCGACGAGGTGATCCTCGTGCTCGACCCCATCACGCGCACGTCGATCGCCTCGATGCGAACGACGCTCGTGGCCCTGGGCTGACACCGATGACGACGTCGCAGATCCCCGACGGCGCGATCGTGCTGCGAACCGAGCGGCTCGTTCTACGTCGCCTCACGATCGGCGACTTCGACGCGCTCGCGGAGCTCTACGCCGACCCCGAGGTCCGACGGTACTTTCCCGAAGGCACCCTCACCCGCGAGGAGACGCGCGAGGAGCTGGAGTGGATCATCGACGTGTACTACGCGCGGTTCGGCTACGGGCTATGGGCGACGATCGAACGGGAGACCGGCCAGCTGATCGGCCGGTGCGGGTTGCTTCCCTGGAAGGTCGTGAAGGCTCGTTCACCGGGAGCGCTTGCGCTCGACGGCCCGGATGAGCGACCGGCCCCAGGGCACCGCCACGAGGTCGAGCTCGCGTACCTCCTCGCGAGGCAACGGTGGGGCCGTGGACTCGCCACCGAGGCCGCTCTCGCGATCGTCGATCACGCCTTCGGGCGCCTCGACGTCGGCCGGCTCATCTGTCTCGTGGACACGCGCAACGAAGCGTCGCTCGCGGTCGCGAGGAGGGTAGGGATGGTCGCAGACGGTACCGTCGAGGTCGACGGTGAGGTGCTTCCCCTGCTCTCGCTCACACATACCCGGTGGATGGCCGGCCGTCGGCACGACCATCCCGCGCGGAGCCCGGAAGCGGGCGACTCGGTGAGCTGATAGACGCGTCGCATGGCGCCGGCCGCATCAGCGCTTCCGACCCCGACCGGCGTCGCGAAGGACCTCCCGCGTGCATCTATGGCCGTCCGCCGCCTCGGATGACGCGACGCTCGTCGTGGCCGCCCCAGACGTACATCAGCATCGCGTGCCCACCCCACATCGCCCGGCGTTCGATCGCCATCCCCAGCTTCTCCGCTACGCGGCGAGATGCGAGGTTCCTCTCGCTCACCATGGACACGATCCGGCGCAGACCGAGTCGGTCGCACGCGAGGTCGCGCCAGGCCACCGCCGCCTCCGTCGCGAGGCCTTGTCCCCAGTGCGACCTCGAGACGATCCAGCCCAGCTCCACTTCGGGCGTACCTTCGACCTCCGTGGGGATCAGGCCGCAGTCCCCGACGAGCTCGCCGGTTGCTCGCAAGACCATCGCGCACCGTCCGAACCCGTGCTCCGCGTACCGCGCGAGGTTGCGCTCGATCCATGAGCGTGCACCCTCACGGTCGAGCGGTTCGCCCCACAGCGCCAGGGCTTCCGCGTCGCCGAGCAGGGCCGCGACCGCATCGAGGTCCTCGAGGGAGAGCGGCCGGAGCGTCATCCGGGCGGTCTCCAGGTGCAGGTGTGAGCGGTCCTCGGTCATCCCGCAGGGCCCCGATCGCAGGTCGACCGAGAGTGTAGCGACGCGGTGGGATGGCTCCTGCGGGCGATCGGCGATGCTGCGGACGTGGTCCGCGGCTGACGGTCGGTTCGGGACGAGCCGCGCTCGTCGTCGGAACTAAGGGCACGGCGGGGCGAGCGCGCCGCAGAGCACCCGCTCGTCCTCGGCCGCGACCGCGGCGACGAGGTCGGCCCGCTGCGTGAACGCGAGCCCACCGTTCACATCGAACGACGGCACGGCCGCCTCGGCGACCGTGGCACGATAGGTCACGCAGCCGCCATCGACGAGGATGCGCTCGGCGCCCTCGACCGGAGCGGGGCACGTCTCGGTCAAGGTGACGGTCACGGGTTCATCTTCGCCGGCCACGCCCAGGCCGAAGACCGCGAGGCCTTGGACGGTCTCGGCGCTGCCGACGCCCCAGCCGTACGGCAGGGTCGAGACGCACGGGAGCCGCGTGGCGCTCGGGACCGCCTGCGCCATCAGCTGCATCGCCCGTCCCGATCCGCACTCGGGCGTCGTCACCGTCCCGCGGCTCGGGAAGAACAGCGCGACCCCGGTCAGGATCCCGAGCGACAGCACGCCGAGAGCCGCGAGGATCAACAGGACCCGGCGGATGCTCCATCGCTGGACGGCGATCGGTCGTCTGGCGGGTGCCATCGCACGGAACTCCTCGAGCAGATCCCGCCCGTCCCTCTTCAGGTGCTGCCGGAGCTGGGTCGGGCTCGCGACGCCGCGCATCGCCGCGAACGCCTCGGCGAGCTCGTCGGGCGTGAACGATCTCAGCGCCCGCTCATAGACCGTCCGCGCGTCGGATCGCAACGCCAGCACGAGCATCATGTTCCCGAGATCGACGGCCTGACGCCACGGGGAGGGACGCACCTGCACGAAGAACACGTCGATCAGCTTCAGCTCTTTCCCCCGGACCATCATGTTGGCCGGCTTGACGTCCCGGTGGGCGAGCCCGAGATCCCACATGCGACGGATCAAGGCGAGGCCCTGATCGATCACGCCCAGGTCGATCTGGGCGTCGCCGATCTCGACGGCCTCGTCGAAGAAGTCCATCGCGATCAGGTACTCGCGCTCGGGGGTGATCTCGACCACGCCGAGCGGCGCCGGCGTGGGGAATCCGTAACCGCCGAGCATGCGTAGCGTGTAGTCCTCGTACTCGACGAATCGGCGCACCGTCGTGAACGGCGTCTCGTCCTCGAGCCGGCCGTAGAGCATCGTGCGACCGAGCTTGTACCAGCGGTCGGCTCGAACGTGGCTCTTCGCGTAGAGCTTCGCGAAGATCGTCCGCTCGATGTCCATCTCGTCGGTCACGGTGAGCTTGAGCGGGGTCGAGCCGCCCGAGCCCTCCAACCCGACCGGCTGGATGTCGTGCACCACGAACCCGAGCTGATCCCGCATCGCGCTGCGGATCGCCTCGCCCCGCCGACCCGTGACGTCGAGGTGCGCGGACTTCCCCTGCGGTCCGTAGGACACGGGGAAGGTGTCGTTCGGGGCGAACGCACGGAACGCCACGAGCGGGATCGAGACCCCGACGATCGCACCGAACACCACGTCGGTGAGGTGGTCCACGCCGAGCGCGATCCGGAGCACCCCCGTGAGGGCGATCGCGGCCGCCGCGCCCAGCTTCGCCCACGATCGAGGCCGACCGGGCACGACGATCATGTACACCACCCCGATCGACAGGATCGCGATCGCGCCGATCGGGATCGACGGAGTTGCGTACCCCTCCCAGCTCGCGAGCTGGAACACGCCGAACGGGCGAGGTCGCAGAGAGACGAGCTCCAGCCCCTGCAGCAGGGCTCCTGCGAGCCCGAGCGAGATCACCCAGATCACGAGGTGGCGCCAGCGGCGGAACCACGCGGTCGTGAGCACGAGCGTCAACCCGAGCGCCGCGAACCCGACCCGGGAGCCGATCGTGTGCGCCTGGCGCGCGAACGCCTCGAGCCACCCCGTTCGCACCGAGACGACGGCCTCGGTCACGATCCCGTCGAGCCGGTCGAGCGGAGTGGGGTCGGCACGGAGCCACAGGCACCCCCCGACGACCACGGCCAGCAGCAGCGCGAGCCAGAGCCAGCCCGTCGAACCGATCTGCTTCGGCAGCGGAGGAGGTGCGCCCGTCGGTCGGCGACGTCGCCGCGTGCCCGAGCCCGGGCCGGGCCACGGCCGCGCCGTCCGATCACGCTGCTCCAAAGGCTTTCCCTCCGCGAGGATCCTCGCACGATCGCTCACCGGTCGATGAGCGGCGCCTCCATCCGTCGCGCTCGAGCTTCTGCTCGTACGCGGGGAAGGCCCGGGCATCGGCGGCCGAGCGGGCCCGGATCGCGTCGAGCGCTCGAGCCGGTTCGGCCTCGAGCACGAACGTGCTCCCGTCGGGGTAGACGTTGAGCGACGGCCCGCCTTCGTCGACGATCAGTCCTCGCTCACGCAGCCGCAGGTCGCGCCAGACGGCGCCGCGCAGCATCGACAGCACGTACGCGCCGGGGGAGGCCTTGAACCCGGGGGCGAACTCCTCGGTCGTGCAGGCGCCCCCCACGATCGGGCGTCGCTCGACCACGACCGTTCGCAGACCGGCGCGCGCGAGGTAGAACACCGCGACCAGGCCGTTGTGGCCCGCCCCGACGCCCGCGACATCGTAAGGCTCGAGCAATCATCCCCCCGCGACCTCGCCTGCGCGCGCGGCGGACCGGCGCTCGCGGCACCCAGGGAGGACGTTCGACGCTCGGTGCAGCGATCGTCGACCGTCAACCAACCGAGGTCACGACACGAGCAACGTGACGAGGATCGCGACCCCGGCGATCGAGAGAAGAGCCGACACGAGCCAGGGCACCCACCGGTCGGTCACGCTCTCGATCAGACCCCTGCGGGCGGCCTCCGCATCGACCGCGGTGGTCACGCTCCGAGGCAGATCCGCCGAGGCGTAGTGCATCACGGCCAAGAGAGCAGGATCCGACAGGTCCGACGGATCGGGGAGCCCGTCACCCTGGTCGTCGGCACGCCAGGCGGCTTCGGCGTATTCGAGGGCGCTCACGCTCGCCTGGACCGCCGTGTCGGTGGCGTTGGTCATCGCAACTCACCTCCACGATGTCTCTCGCCCACGCAGGTGGGAGGCTCGAAGCGGCGCGATCAGCTGGTCGACGGGCCGCGGATGCGCGAGCTGAGTGCATCCTCTCGGAGCATCTTCCACCTTCGGCGCTGAAACACCGCTGAAGTCCATCGATACCCTTTCGGGCCACGGCGATCCCTCTCGAGCCCGAGTTCGGCCATTTTCGCTCACTTGCGGGATATTGCCCTCGCCTGCCCGATCGGAGATCGCCGTGGTGTCCCCTCCCTCCCAGCGCCTCTCGGCGTCGGCGGCACGTGAACGTTTTCGTTCCACGGCTGACGCGGCGGCGATGAGGTGCCTAGGGTGCGCGCCCAACAGGTCGCTGGAGGGGCGGTCGAGAGACCTGAAGGGAGCTGGTTTCCGATGCGGAAGGCCTCGTTGGCCGTCGTCATCGCCTTGATCGCAACCACGTTGGGGGTGATGGCGGCCCCGTCGTCCGGCGCGGTCGAGAAGCGATTCTCGGTCTTCTGCACGTTCAGCCACTCCACCAGACAGGACCCGATCGTCGCCCCCGGGCATCACCGGCGAAGCGATCACCAGCACGTGTTCTTCGGGAATCGGAGCACGAGGTCGCACTCGACCTACCGGTCGATGCGGGAAGCGGGCTCGTCCTGCAGGCTGCGTGCCGACACGGCCGCCTACTGGGTCCCGGCGCTCGTCGCCCCCGACGGGAACTACGTCCGGCCGCACGGAGCCTTCGCGTACTACCGATCGGTCGGCGCCCTCGCCGACCAGAAGATCCGGGCGTTCCCCAAGGACTTCCGCATGATCTCGAACGACTTCCACTTCCACTGCGGCGAGGACCGCAACGAGTCCCCCGTTCCGATCGACTGCTCCGGCGTCGCGGGCGGCAAGCGGCTGCGGCTCACCGTCGTCTTCCCCGCGTGCTGGGACGGCCGCAGGACCGACTCCAAGGACCACATGCGGCACGTGGCCTTCCCGACGGGGAAGGGCTGCCCGAAGAGCCACCCCGTCGCACTCCCGCGGCTCGCGATCATCGCGCAGTTCGACGTGCAGGATGCGGCGGGCTACCTGCTGAGCTCGGGCTCACCCACCACCGCGCACGGCGACTTCTGGAACACCTGGCGCCAGAAGCGGCTCCGCGAGCTCGTGCATCGATGCCTCGGCCGCGGGGTGACCGAGCTCTGCGGCGAGGTCCGATCCTGAGCACCCCAGGGTTCCCGGGCGTCGGCCCGGGAACCCATTCGGCCTTTCAGAAGATGCGGTTCGCCACCTCGGCCGGAGCATCGAGCAGCGAGACCAGATCGTCGTCCAGCTTCACCAGGGTCACCGAGCACCCCGCCATGTCGAGCGAGGTGCAGTACTCGCCGACATAGCTCTTGCGCACGTTGATCCCGCGCCCCTTCAGCTGGTCGTAGGCGCGCCCGTACAGCAGGTAGAGCTCGCTGATCGGCGTGCCGCCGAGTCCGTTGATCATGAGGGCAACGTCGTCACCCTTCTGGAAGGGCAGGTCGGAGGCTGTCGCCTCGACCAGCTCGTCGACGATCTCGTTGGCGCTCGCGAGCTTCTCGCGTCGACGCCCGGGCTCTCCGTGGATGCCGACGCCCATCTCCATCTCGTCGTCACCGAGCTCGAACAGGGGCGAGCCCTTCGCCGGCGGCGTGCACGATGTCAGCGCCATGCCCATCGTGCGGGTGACGGAGTTCACGCGCTCCCCGAGCTTCACGAGGTCATCGAGGTCGGCGCCCTGCTCCGACGCGGCCCCGACCGACTTGATCACGAAGAAGTTGCCCGCCACGCCTCGCCGACCGACCGTGTACGTCGAATCCTTCACCGCCACGTCGTCGTCGACCAGGATCGTGCCGATCGTGACGCCTTCCGCCTCGGCCATCTCACGGCCCATGTCGAAGGCCATGCGGTCGCCGCTGTAATTGTTGATCAGGTGGAGCACACCCTTTGCCGAGTTCAACAGCTTCGTCGTCTCGAGCACGTAATCCATCGGCGGCGCCGCGAAGACGTCACCGGGACATGCGGCGTCGAGCATGCCCCTGCCGACGATCATCACGTGGGCCGGCTCGTGCCCAGACCCTGAGCCCTGCACGATGGAGACCTTGTCGTCGCTGGGCGCATCGGCCCGCATGATCAGGTTGTACTCAGGCACGTACTTCAGCGTGTCCGGATTCGCCGCCGCGATGCCCTGCAGCATCTCCGGCACGAACTCCTTGGGGTCGTTCACGAACTTCTTCACGTCATGCTCCCTCCTCGGGCCAAACCTCGGCCAGCCGTTCGAACATCACCGCCACCGCGACCGCGCCGGCGTCGAGCGTCCCGATGCTGCGCTCGCCCGTGTACGCGGCCCGGCCTTTCTTCGCGATCATCGCCTTCGTGGCCTCGGCCTTCTCGCGGGCGATGCTCGCGGCTGCGGCCAACGCGTCGCGACCGGACGAGCCCGCCGTGAGCTCCTGCTCCAGCGCGTCGACAGCGGGCTCGAGTGCGTCGAGCAAGGTCTTGTCGCCCAGGTCGGACTGCCCCCTCGTCTTGATGCCCTCGATCGCGGCCCGCAACATCTCGACGACCTCGCTCGACGTGAGCTCGGTCTTGCCTGCCGACGCCGTGCCGGCTCGCAGGAACGCCGTGCCCCAGATCGGCCCCGACGTGCCGCCGATCCGTCCGGTGATCACGACCCCGATCTTCTTGAGGAACGTGCCGATGTCGGCGCGGTCGAACCCGTCCCAATCGGAGATCACGATCTCGAAGCCACGGGCCATCGAGAATCCGAAGTCGCCGTCGCCGACGACCGCGTCGAGCTCTCCGAAGTACGTCTCGTTCTCCACGGCCGTCTCAGCGATCGTCTTGACCGCCAGCTCGACCCCCTCGAAGCTCGATCCCCCCATCCCCACCTCCTCGTCTCTCGGTCCACTCAGCGCACGCGGAGGCACGCATTCAGATCGTCAACGGTGATGTAGTCGCCGGGGTCCGGAACGCCCCGGTTCGACAACACCTTCGTCGGCTCTGCGCCGGGATCGCCCAGCGACGTCACCACCAGCACTGCCTCGGAGAAGTCCTCGGCCTCCGTGTATCCGTTCACCGTCACGAGGCACGGCAGCCCGGCGCCCGCGGCGGCGAGCAGGCCGTTCCGCGAGTCCTCGATCACCAACGTGTTCGCGGGGTCGGCACCCAGACGCTCGAGGGCCAGCAGGTAGATGTCCGGCGCGGGCTTCTTCTTCGGAACCACGTCGCCCGCGAGCACCTCGAAGCGGGATGCGGAGCCTGCTCCGACCACGTGCTCGAGCACGGCTCGCACCGATGCCTCCGACGACGTCGAAGCCACGGCGACCGACCAGCCCGCCTCGATGACCTCCGCCGCGATCCGCGCCACGCCCGGGCGCGGCGGGAGCCTGCCCTGCTGCACCATCTCGGTGTAGATCTCGGTCTTGCGCCGGTGCCAGCTCGCCACCGCCTCCCGCTGTCCTTCGGGGTCGGTGGGCAGTTCCGCCCGCGCGACGAACTCGTCAGTGAGCAGGCTCGCCATACGTTCCTTCCCTCCGGCGATCTTCAATGCCTCGCCGTAGGCCTCCTCGGACCACTGCACGGGAAGACCGAACTCCTCGAACGTGCGGTTGAACGCCACGCGGTGACCGTCACGCTCGGTGTCGGCCAGCACGCCGTCGCAGTCGAAGATGAGCGCGGTCACCAGGCTTTGCCCTCGCTCCCGAAGCGCCGGATGTGCTCGGAAGCCATCTCGAGCACGTCGGCCCGGACGTGGCGGAACAGCGACGGCGGGTCCCACGTATCGGCTTCCTCGGCCCCGCGCAGGAAGGCGAGGTTGGACTGCATGAACGTCCGCTTCAGCGCCGTGGAGATGTTGACCTTCGCGCACCCACGCGCGATCAGGTCGGAGAACTGCGCATCGGTCATGCCGCTCCCACCGTGCAAGGCGATCGGGATCGGCTCGGCTTCCACGATGTCGGAGACCCGCTGGGCGTCGAGCGTCGGCTCGGCCGCATACATGCCGTGGGCGTTGCCGATCGCGGGGGCGAAGCAGTCGATGCCCGTGGACCGGATGAACCCGAGCGCGACCGCCAGCGACTGCCGCTGCGACTCCTCGTCGGAGCCGACATCGTCCTCGACGCCCTTGATGCCCTCGATCTCGCCTTCCACGTGGGCGCCGTACCTCCTGGCCTCGGCCACGACCTCCTCGGTCTGCCGTTGGTTCTCCTCGACCGGCAGGGCCGAGGCGTCGAAGAGCACGGAGTTCCAGCCCGCCTCGAGGCAGGTCGTGATGACCTCGCGCTCGGGACAGTGGTCGAGGTGCAGCGTGACCGGCACCTCGATGCCCTGCGTCATCGTGCGCCACATGCCGAACAGCACGTCACGTCCGATCGACTTCACGGTCTTGACCGAGGTCTGCACGATCACCGGTGCCCGCAGCTCGACCGCGGCGGCCAGCACCGCCTCGAGGGTGAGGTCGTTCACGATGTTGAACGCGGCCACCCCGTAGCGCTCCTTGAACGCGCGATCCAGGATGTCCTTCATCGATACGACCGGCATCGCTGCCTCCTCCTCGGACGGCTCGTTCAGTCGAGGGTATGGAGCGCGACCGCCCCGGGCATCGGGGG
>DASTBT010000041.1:0-8868 GCA_035711865.1 Actinomycetota bacterium | reverse complement strand
CCCCCCCCCGAGGCCCATCGCCGCTTCACCGTTCCCCGGCTCCTTCTCGAGCGCTTCGCGGTAGCCCGCCTCGGCCGACTCGAGATCCCCCGCGGTCTCCTCGGCGAGCGCCTCATCGGCCTCGACCTCTGCCTCGGTGGGCACGATCGTGTCGATGAACCGGTTCACTTCCTGCTCGGGATAGGCCCCGATGAACATGTTGACCGGTTGTCCGTCACGGAAGGCAACCACGGTCGGTATGCCTTGGCTCTGGACAGCCTGCAGCAGGGCGTTGCCCACGGCGTTCGCGTCGACGTCGAGCTTGGCCAGCAGGAACGCACCCTCACGCTCTGCGGCGACCTTCTCGAGGATCGGGCCGAGCGTTCGGCACGGTGCGCACCACGACGCCCACATGTCCACGACGACGGGCCGTTGTTTCGACCCCTCGATCACGACCTGCTCGAAATCGGCGTCGGTGACGTCGACGTGCGTGGCGGCAGTGCTCGCGTTACTCATGTCGACCATGTCCTCCAGCCTCTCACACGCCCACCCCTACGTCGGGCCGCCGGCTCACCTCGCCAGCCTGCCGAACGCGGTCATCAACTCCTCGATCCGTGCTCTCGCTTCGCTCGGTCGGCCGACTCACGAAGGCGACCGCGAACGTGTTCGTCGAGCAGGCCCAGGCCGACCGCACGCAAGCCGGCCCGCACCGAGGTCGGCTGCGTGAGGACGTCGATGCAATGCGTGTCGCCATCGTCATGCGCTGCAGGCCTCTCACCTGACCTACGATGCGCCGCAGGCGGTCCCGGACCGTTGTCTCGTTCATCTCGGAACGGTCCTTCGGCCGAGGACCGGGCCGGATGCCAGGTGTATGCTCGGACCACGGTGCGAGGGAGCTCGAACAGGTGTCGACCCAGGTAGCGTCCACCCCGCACGGGGCGCTGGGGCTCAGTGACGACGACCTGCTCTCGATGTATCGGACCGTGATCACGGCCCGCCTGCTCGACGAGGCCGCACTCCGTCAGAATCGCATGGGCAGGGCGCCGTTCGTCGTGCCGGCCGAAGGCCACGAAGCGTGCCAGGTCGGGACCGCCTGGGCCATGCGCAGGGGAGTCGACGTCTGGCTGCCCTACTATCGTGACGGCGCCGTGGTGCTCACGGCCGGCATGACGCCGTACGAGGTCTTCCTCGGCATCTTCGCAAAGGCCGACGACCCCTCGAGCGGTGGGCGGCAGATGCCGTCGCACTGGGGACACCGCGAACTCGGCATCATCACGGGCTCCTCCCCCATCGCGACCCAGGTCCCTCATGCCGCCGGGATCGCCTATGCCGTCAGGTACCGAGGCGAAGACGCGGTGGTCGCGAGCTGGTTCGGCGACGGCGCCACGAGCGAGGGCGACTGGCACGAGGGGCTGAACTTCGCCGGCATCCATCGGCTCCCGGTGATCTTCGTGTGCGAGAACAATCAGTACGCGATCAGCGTGCCCCAGTCGAAGCAGATGGCGATCGAGAACGTCGCCGACCGGGCGCCCGGATACGGATTCCCCGGGGTGGTCGTCGACGGCAACGATGTGCTGGCCTGCTACGCGGCGATGAAACAAGCGCACGAGCGCGCGAGAGCCGGCGATGGCCCGACACTGATCGAGTGCAAGACGTACCGATTCCTCGGCCACACGAGCGACGACGACGACAAGACCTACCGCTCCCGCGACGAGGTCGAACAGGCGCGCGATCGAGACCCCGTGCATGTGTTCGGCGAGTACCTGCGCGCCAACGGCGTGCTCGACGACGTGGGCGCCGAAGAGCTCCGAGCCGCGGTGAAGGGCGAGATCGACGAGGCCCTCTCGGCAGCGTGGGAGGCCTCCGATCCCGAGCCGGCCTCCGCGATGCGGCACGTGTTCGCCGAGCCCGGCGATCCCGAGGGCGGCAGCCGGTGACCGAGAAGAACGTCGTCACCGCGATCCGTGACGCCTTGCACGACGAGATGGCCGACGACGATCGCATCGTGCTGCTCGGGGAGGACGTGGGCAACCGCGGAGGTGTGTTCCGGATCAGCGCAGGGTGGATGGACGAGTTCGGGGAAGCACGGGTGATCGACACGCCCCTCGCGGAATCGGGCCTGGTGGGCGTGGCGATCGGCATGGCCCTGCACGGCATGCTCCCGGTCGCCGAGATCCAATTCGCGGACTTCATCCATCCCGCGTTCGACCAGATCGTGTCCGAGGCGGCGCGCATCCGCTACCGATCGAACGGCTCGTTCGGTGTTCCGCTCGTGATCCGCGCGCCGTGTGGAGGCGGCATCCACGGGGCGCTCTACCATTCGCAATCGATCGAGGCGTTCTTCGCCCATGTTCCAGGGATCAAGGTCGTGATGCCGGCCACGCCGGCCGATGCGGCCGGTCTGCTGCGCGCGTCGATCGCCGATCCCGACCCGGTGCTCTTCCTCGAGCACAAGAAGACCTACCGGGCCATCACCGGCGACGTGCCCGAGGAGCGCCATCTCGTCCCGATCGGGAAAGCCGACGTGAAACGCGAAGGATCCGATCTGACGTGCGTGAGCTATGGGTACGCGCTGCACGCGTGCCTCGACGCGGCCGCTCGCTTGCAGCAAGACGAGGGCATCTCGGTCGAGGTGGTCGACGTCCGGACGTTGGCGCCGCTCGACACGGGAACGATCCTCGATTCCGTGCGCCGCACCTCGAAGGCGATCGTCGTCTACGAGGACAATCGCACCTACGGCGCAGGCGCCGAGATCGTGTCGACGATCGCCGAGGAAGCGATGTTCGACCTCGATGCGCCGGTCGTGCGGATCGGGGGACCAGACGTGCCGGCGATGCCGTTCGCCGCGCCGCTCGAGCATTACTTCATGGAGCCCGAGCCCGACCAGATCTACCGACGCATGCTCGACCTGGCCCGAGCCTGAGCTCGAACGGAAGGCACTGAGGTCTCGACGGCGGGCTCCATCCTCACCCGTCGTCCGGCAGATCGGCGCCCGGATCGGGTTCGTCGACGCCGCGGTCGCGGACGGGCACCATCACGCCCTCTCGGCGACGACTCACCGGGCTGCGCCGGGCCCGATCCTCGAGGGAGTCTTTCGGCGAGCTCGGGTCGGCGTCGCGCGTGAGATCCGCATCGATCACGTCGTGGCGGTCGAGGGCGCTCGAGACCGAGGCCTGCACGATCGCGGCGACGGGCAGGGCGATGAACGCTCCGATCAGCCCCGCGATGCTCGCGCCCGCGATGGCGCACCCGAAGGCGACGGCGGGGTGCAGCTCCATGGTCTTGCCCGTGATGCGAGGACTCAGGAGATAGTTCTCGACCTGCTGGTACGCCACGAAGAACGCGAGGAGGATCATCGCCTTGATCGGGCTCTCGACGACGGTGACCAGCAGCGGCAACGCCATCGCGATGTACGTGCCTACCGTCGGGATGAACTGCGAGACCAGCCCCATCCAGACGGCGAGGGGCACCGCGAACGGAACGCCGAGCGCGGTCAGCACGATGAACGTCACCACGCCCGAGATGGCCGCGAGCAGCAGCCTCGAGTACAGGTAGGCGCCGGTCTTCTCGATCGCGACCTCCCAGACCCACAACACGTGCTGCTGCCGATCGCGCGGGAGCGCCGAGAGCACCGATCGACGGAACCGCGGGCCGTCGGCGGTGAAATAGAACGTGAACAGCCCGGTCGTGAGCAGCATGAAGATCGCCCCGATCAGTGAGGAAGCGAACCCGAACACGTTCCCGGCGACGTTCGTCGCGAACCCGGCGAGATTCGAGTCCGCGCTCTGCAGCTGCTGCTGAAGCGTCGATTGCGAGATCTCGAAATTGAACCACCGCTCCGTGTAGCGGCTGACCGTGGTGAGGATGTCCGGGGCGGCCTGGATCAATGCCTGCAGTTGGTCGACCACCAACGGGATCATCAGCGCCACCATCACGATCGCGAAGACGACGACCCCGAGCAGGATCAATCCGGTCGCGAGCCCGCGTCGCCACCCGCGCCGGGCGAGCCAGTCGACGGCCGGCTCGAGCGCGAACGAGACGAACAGGGCGACGAGGATCCACGTGAGCAGGCTCGAGAGCTGGCGGAGCAGCGAGGTCGTCGTCGTCGCGACGAGCCATGCGGCGAAGACGATGGCGAGGAGGGTGATGATCCATCGCCACGACGGCGGATGGATGATCACCGGGATCGGCCGGCGATCGCTCGGCTCGGGCGATCCCTCTCCCCCCTGCTTCGGCTCGCGATCTTCGCCCATCGTCCCTCCGCTCCCGGCGGGTCCTCCCAGCGGCGAGGATACCCCGCGGCGCGGGCTAGACTCGGAGGACATGGCCCGCGACCACAACCCCCACGGCCGCCCGCTCCACCTGCCGATCGTGTCGGTCACGAACGGCGGAGCAGCAGGAGATGCCAGCGCCCGCGGGGAACGCAAGCCTCCCTGGCTCAAGGTGAAGCTGCGCACGGGCCCCGGTGCCGCCGAGCTCAGAGGCATCATGCGAGGGCTCGACCTGCACACCGTGTGCGAGGAAGCGATGTGCCCCAACATCCACGAGTGTTGGGAGGGTCGAGAGGCGACGTTCCTGATCCTCGGGGACCGGTGCACCCGGCGGTGTGGCTTCTGCGATGTGATGACCGCGAAACCCGGACCGGTCGATACCGAGGAGCCGAGACGCATCGCCGAGGCGGTGGCACGCATGGGGCTGCGGTTCGTGGTGCTCACCGGCGTCGCTCGCGACGACCTCCCCGATGGTGGCGCCGCGATCTGGGCCGAGACCGTGCGGCGCGTGCGACAGGCGGTGCCCGGCGCCGGCGTCGAGGTGCTGCCGAGCGACTTCAAGGGCGGCGAGGGCGACATCGCGACCCTGCTCGCGAGCGAGCCCGACGTCTTCGCCCACAACCTCGAGACGGTACGCCGGCTGCACGGACGCATCCGTCCGGCGTTCGGGTACGACCGTTCCCTCGAGGTGCTGCGAATCGCGAAACGCGTGAGGCCGGGTCAGGTGACCAAGTCGAACCTGATCCTCGGCATGGGGGAACGACACGACGAGGTGCCCGAGGCGATGCGCGATCTCGTCGATGCCGGATGCAACATCCTCACGATCGGTCAGTATCTGCAACCCACCCCACACCACCTGCCGGTCGACCGTTGGGTGCATCCCGACGAGTTCTCCCAGCTCGCCCTCGAGGGTGAGGCGCTCGGCTTCGCTCACGTGGAAGCGGGCCCGCTCGTGCGATCGAGCTATCACGCCGGCACGCAGTTCAGGCGTGCGCGGGACCACGGCCTGGTGGCCATCGGGAACTAGCGCTCACGATCGTCGGACCACGAGGCGCAGCTCCGCGAACCGTGCGCCGAGATCGTCGAGCTGATGATGGGCATTCAGCCCGCTCGGGTTCGGTAGCACCCACAGGATGGCTCGGCCGAGGGTCTCAGCTTGTCGGCCGAGGGAGGCCCGTGGGTGCCGGAACGCCGTTCTGAATGCACCGATGCCGAGGACGGCGACGCATCGAGGCGCCCAGCGATCGACGGTCTCCTCGAGCCGGAGGGCGCCGGCCCGAAGCTCGTCGTCACGCAGATCCTTCGCTCCGGCGGTCGCGCGCGCGACGAGGTTCGTCAGCCCGCATCCGTACCGCACCGTCTCGGCGTCGTCGACAGGGTCGAGGACGCGGTCGGTGAATCCCCCACGATGCAACGCCTTCCAGAATCGATTGCCGGGGCGCGCGAAGTGGTGACCGACCGCACCCGAGTACAAGCCGGGGTTGATGCCGCAGAAGAGCACGTCGAGATCGAGAGCCAGCACATCGGGGATCGTCGTTCCCACCGCGGCGGCGACCTGCTCCGGCGTCGGCTTCGGGCGAGCCGGCATCGACGCACAGCTTCCCAGACCTGGGTGGAGGAGCCGGCCTGTAAGCCGGATCCTGTGCGCGGGGATCCCCCGCCGGCGACCATCTCTCTCGACGACACGGGTGTCGTCGCCGGACCGTTCTCCGGCCCGATGCGGCCCACCCGGCAGCTCGGACGGGCCGTCCTCGATCGCTGCCTGCTCGACCTTGCTCCGGGTGGGGGTTGCCAGCCGCGACGGTCGCCCGCCGCGCTGGTGCGCTCTTACCGCACCGTTTCACCCTTACCTGAGGCGACGATGCCCCAGGCGGTCTGCTCTCTGTTGCCCTGTCCGCGAGGTTGCCCCCGCCTGGCTCTCGCCAGCACCCTGCCCTTCGGAGTCCGGACTTTCCTCGAGCGGTCGAGACCGCCCGCGGCCGCCCGGCCGGCTCCTCCACATCCGAGGATACCCGCGCCGTAGACTGCCCACGACCGATGCGTAAGACGATCGCCGTCCTCGTGGCCATGCTCGTGCTCTGCGTCGCCGCCTGCTCGAGTCCGGAAGCAGGACCCGCCAGCCCCGCCGGCGCCGCCGAGCTGCGGAGCGCCCCCGCCCTCTCGCAGGCTCAGCTGCGCGCGGCGACGTTGCGCTTCGTCGAGGCGTATCGGACGACCGTGATCGGCGGGAACGAGCTCCGCGCGTTGGCGGCGACCCCACTGATGCGCAGATTCGCCTACTGGCTCGGCGTCACGAACCGAACCTTCCCCGGTGAGATCTCCGCGACGACGACGGTGGGCGCCGTCGGGTCGGCGAGCGGCGTCGGAGGGGACGCCCCCGTGGTGGAGATCGACCTTTCGGCGCAGGTCGACGTCGTCGCTCAGCCGGCCGAGGGAGAGCCGTTCGAGCTCTCCGTGCCGCTCGACGGTCCCGTTCGGTTCGCGGCGGATGAGGCGGGAGGATGGCGTGTGCTCGACTTCGTACGGTTCGGGGTACCGGTGAGCGGGGCGTTCGTGCCGCTCGACCTCGACTACCGGCGGCCCGGAGTGCGCATCACGGTCGACTCGTTCGGCGGCGTCCCGAGCTGGAGCTTCTTCGTCAGGATCTCGGCGACCGGGCCCCAGGTGCTGACGCTCGACGAGGCGGACGTCACCCTCGTGGATGCCGAGGGCAAGGTCGTGGGCGAGGCGATCGAGGTCTCGACGCCCTTGCTCGAGGTGGCGCCGGGGGGGCGCATCGACGGCGCGCTCTCGTTCGAGCCGCTCCAGAACGTGGGAGGCGTCTCGCTCAGGATCGACCTCAGCGGAGCGGAGGATCCCGTGCCGCTCGAGGTTCCGCTCAGCGCGGTCACTCGGGCCGGCGGCTAGGCGTCTCGGCGTGCGGCGAGCCCATCGTCGACGCCCCTGTTCGCGAGCCGGTCGGCCTCGGTGTTCAGCTCCCGGGGCACATGCTCGTACGCGATCGAATCGAACCCCGCGGCGAGCTCCAACACCCGACGATGCAAGGGCTGCAGATGCGGCGTCCGCACTCGGTAGAGCCCGGTGAGCTGGTTGATCAAGAGCTGAGAATCGGATCGGAGCAGGACCCGGGTGGCGCCGAGCTCGTGTGCACGTTCGAGCCCACGGATCACGGCCGTGTACTCGGCGATGTTGTTCGTGGTCTCTCCGAGCGCCTCCGCGATCTCGGCCAGCACGACGCCGTCGTCGTCGGTGATCTGGACGCCCGCCCCGGCCGGACCGGGATTGCCGCGAGACGCGCCGTCACACGCGACGATCACACGACCAAGATGCGACGACAGTGCTCACACCTCCTGATGCCTTCGGCGCGCTTGATCCTGTCGAGCTCCACCGCCGACAGGTGCTCGTGGCACGCCTGACACACCCCGTCGACGAGGGCAGCCGCGCCGATGCCCTTCTTCTGGCGGCGCAGGCTCTCGTACAGCTCGAGGACCTCGGGCTCGATCTCGAGGGCGATGGCCGCGCGCTCGTCGGTGCGGCGGGCGAGATCGGCCTTCACCGCGGCGAGCTCCGCCGCCGCCGCGTGCGCGGCCTCCTCGGCCTCGGCTCGCAGCCCGGTAGACTCCCGCTCGGCCGCTGCCGCGTCGGCCTCGAGGCGCTCGACGATCTCGAGCACGGCGAGCACCTCGTCTTCGCGGTCGGATCGACGCTTCTTGACGCTGGCGATCTCGTGTTCCAGCGCCTCGAGCTCCTTCGCGTTCACGATCGAGCCGTCGAACATGCGGGTCTGCTCGTCCTGCTCCTTTCGCGTGAGCGAGTCGATCTCGTGTTCGAACCGCGATTGGTCGCGCCCGAGCTCGTCGAGCCGAAGGCGGAGCTCGCCGAGACGGCTCTCGGCGGCATCCGCTCGGGCGCGTACGGCGGCCAGCTCTCCTCCCGCATGCAGGTCCGCGAGCCGCGCGCGCCAGCGATCGATCGCGGAGTCGGCGTCTTGGAGCGCCAGCAGTCGAGGGGTGGTCATCGCAGGCGAAGCCTAGCCGATGCCGTCCTCCTTCCCGGCGGCCGGACAGGGCCGGGAACGCAGTGGTGGCGCGAACGAGCGAACGACGGCGGCGGCGGCGGCCCGCATCGCCGCCGGCGCCGTCGCCACGGGCGTCTTACGGGAACTCGACGCTCTCGAACGACGCGTTCGTGGCTTGACCCATGAAGGTCACCGCCCCCACGATGACCACGAAGATCAAGGCCAGCATCAGCGCGTATTCCACGGCGGTCGCGCCCCGGTCCTCCAGCACCCGGTCGCTGATCGCCGCTCGCCAGACCTGGGCCTTCGCGTACAGCCGCAGGATCATGCGGAACCCCTCTCTGATCGGGATCGAACGCAAGAACGGCCGGGAACCCCGGCCGACCCCTCACGCCCGTCTTTCCCTGTGGGTATCGGCTCGGGGACCCCCGGAGTTGAGCTCCGGGTGGCGATGGACGAGTCCCGATAGGCTGGGCCACGTGCGGGGCGAGGTCGACGGTCGGGTCGCGTTGGTCACCGGTGCCGGCAGCTCGTCCGGCATCGGATTCGCGTGCGCGAAGGCGCTCGCTCGGGAAGGAGCGGCGGTCGCGATCTCGTCGA
>DASTBT010000040.1:0-17252 GCA_035711865.1 Actinomycetota bacterium | reverse complement strand
AGCGAGAGCCCTTTGTGGATGCAGATCGTGTCGGTGCCGATCTCCTTGGCCTTGCGGATGAACCGCTCCCCCACCTGCCGCTCGGCAGGGTCCCGGTCGTCGAGCCACCAGCCGTTGCCATCGCCCTCGAAGGCGTCGGGGAAGTGCGTGAACGTCTTCCACGCCGCGACCGGGTACGACGCGGCCGTGTGCTCCATCGCGGCGAGCGCGGCGTCCAACCGACCGACGTTCGGCAGCGCCTGGCCGTGGAGCAGGATGCGCTCGTCCCGGCAGAGGGCGGCCGCGACCTTCCGAGTGAGGTCCATCACGTCGTGGGACTGCGGGCTCCCCTCGGGGAAGATCGGCAACGCCGAGAGCACGAGCATGTTCGTGTCGGAGCGCAGGAACATCAGCTCGAGGAAGTGCTCGATCGAGTAGCAGGCTCGCGGGTCGTCCTCGCCGCAGTCTTGCTGAGGGAACGACGCCCAGAAGTCCTGCCCGTTCAGCACCGGGTTCAGGTGGTACTCGAGCAGGTGGCCCTGGATGTCGAAGACGAACTCCTCGCCGCCGAGCGCCTCGAACGCGCTCTCGGGCTCGAGCGACGCGCTGGGAGGCACCGCGTACGAGCCGCCCGGGCTCGAGCCGGTGGCGCTCGGCGACGACGGCCCGGCGGCGTGCTCCTCGGCGGTGCACGCGTTCAGGGCGAGGAAGGCGGTCGCGGCGCCGCAGGCCGAGAGCAGGAACTCGCGCCGCGACATGCCCAGGCGGTCGGCGTGCTCGAAGGACCAGGCCGTAGCGCGGGCGATCGTCTCCCTGAGCACCGGCGGCAGCGTCGGCTCGGGGTCGAACTCCCCGTTGGACGCGGGCCCGAACTGGATCGGCAGACCGGGGTCCTGCTCGTCGTCGTGCGCCACGCGGCTCCCTCGATCGGTGCGTGTGCCACCACGACTGTGACACGCCTGAGCCCGTTCCGCGAGACACTGGCACGATGCGCGTCGCGGTGATCGGGCACGTCGAGTGGATCTGGTTCGGAGCGGTCGACCGCATCCCCGGGCCCGGTGAGATCGCGCACGCGACGGACGACTGGGAGGAGCCGGGCGGCGGCGGGGCGGTGGCAGCGGTGCAGCTCTCGAAGCTGGCGGGGGCGTGCGACTTCCTGACCGCGCTCGGGGACGACGAGCTCGGTGAACGCGCCGCGAAGGAGCTCGCTGGGCTCGGCCTGACGATGCACGTCGCCACGCGAGCCGACCGAACGCGGCGTGCGCTCACGCTCGTCGATCCCGCGGGCGAACGCACGATCACCACCCTCGGACGCCGCCTCGAGCCCCGCGGCGAGGACGATCTGCCGTGGGAGCTGCTCGAAGGCGCCGACGCCGTCTACGTGACCGCCGGCGACGCCGACGCGTTCCGGCAGGCGCGCCGGGCCCGGGTCATGGTCGTGACGTCGAGGGCGCTCGAGGAGCTGCTCGACGCCGACGTGGTGCCCGACGCCCTCGTCGGCAGCCACCGCGACCCCGCCGAACACGTCGACCCCGAGCTGATGCCGTGGCGGCCGCCGCTGCTCGTTCGGACCGAGGGAACGTCGGGCGGCCGCTACGAGACCGCGAGCGGGAAGGCCGGGCGATACGAGGCCGTCGAGGTCTCACGAGGGCTGGCGGGGGACGCGTACGGCGCGGGCGATTCGTTCGCCGCCGGACTCACGTTCGGCTTGGGGTTCGGGTGGGAGGTCGACCGGTCGCTCGCGTTCGCGGCACGGTGCGGCGCGGCGTGCGCCTCGGGCCGCGGCCCCTACGCCGGGCAGTGGGACGGCACCTGACGAAGGTCGGCGCTCAGTCGAACGACAGGTCGGTGCCCATCGCGTGGAAGCCGCCGTCGACGTGGATCAGCTCGCCGGTGATGCCCTTCGACAGGTCCGAGAGCAGGAACGCGACCGTGTTGCCGACCGGCGTCGGGTCGGTGACGTCCCACCCGAGCGGCGCGCGGCGGCCCCATGAGTCGGTGATCGCGTCGAACCCGGGGATGCCCTTGCCGGCGATCGTGCGCAGCGGCCCGGCGCTCACGGTGTTCACCCGCACGCCCTTCGGCCCCAGGTCTCGGGCGAGGTACCGCGTGACCGACTCGAGCCCGGCCTTCGCCACACCCATCCAGTCGTAGATCGGCCACGCGACCGTCGCGTCGAAGTCGAGCGAGACGATCGAGCCGCCGGCCTCCTCCATCAGCGGCAGCATGCCGGTCGCGAGCTCCTTCAGCGAGAACGCGCTCGTGCGCATCGCCGTCGCGACGCTCTCCCACTCCGTGTTGAGGAAGTTCCCCCCGAGCGCATCCTGGGGCGCGAACGCGATCGCATGCAGGAAGCCGTCGATCGAACCCCAGCGAGAGCCAAGCTCGTCTCGCACGGCCACGTAGTGATCGGGCTCGTTCACGTCGAGCTCCAACACGTCGGGCGGGTCGGGGAGCCGCTTCGCCACCTTCTCGGTCAGGCTCACCCCGCGCCCGAAGTTCGTGAGCACGATCTCGCCGCCCTGTTCCTGCACCGCCCGGGCTGCCGAGAACGCGATCGACTGCGGCGTGAGCACGCCGGTGATCAGGAACCGCTTCCCTGCGAGCAGCACGGTCCTCCTCAGGCGTCACCGGCGCCGTTCCCGGCCCCGGGATCGCCGGTCGCGTCGACGACGTTCCATTCCACGTTGCCCTGGTCGTCGCTCTGCGTGACTCGGATCGTCAAGGTCGCGCCCGACTCTTCCTCGGCGGTGCAATCGAACGTGCCCCCGGTCTCGACCTCGACGTCGGCGGGGCAGTTGACAGAGGAGATCGTGCCCCCGGTCTGCTGTTGGATCTGCCTCTGCAGCTCGGTTTCGAGCCCGTCGGTGTCGAGCGTCTTCGTGCAGGCGGCGGCCGCGACCGCGAGCACCGCGACGGCGGCCAGACGGATGGAACGCGATCGCATCGACATGGGGGGTGGGCCTCCTGATCCGTCGGCGAGGGACGACCGAGCCTATCGACGGCGGAAGGACGGGGCAATCCCGGGGTTCAGACACGTCCGAGGATCGTCCACTGCTCCGGGGTGACGAACGGAAGCGTGTACGTGCTCGCACCGATCGTGTCCGCAGCTCGCACCGCGCGCACGAACGCCCTGGTCTCCGGAACGGTCATGTCTCTCGCGAGCCCTCCGATCACGTGGATCGGCACGTCGTCGGACCCGACGCCGGTCCGGATCTCCTGCACGGCACGCGTCACGTACGTGACCGTCTCCGCCGGCCCGCCGACCCGGAACGTGAAGTACGTCATGGGCAGCACCGCGTCGTAGGTGCGCGCCAGGGCGCCCCACGGGAAGCCGGGCCAGTACGCCTCGTCGTCGACCAATCGGACCGGGGAGGGAACGATCGCCCCCAGCGGGTACCGATCGCCTGCGATCTCTCGCAGACGCTCGGAGAGCCTGATCAGCCGCTCGCTCCTGCGGAGCGGATCGCGCACGGCGGGCGATTCGATGTCGAGGGCGAACCCGTCGAACCGGTCTCCGCGCGGCGACGCGAAGGCGATGGCCGCCCGCGCGCGCGCCCGGTCGCGTTCGAGGTCGGTCAGGTGCGGCAGGTACCACGCGATCACGGCGACGCCGCGATCGTGCGCGGCCTCGAGGAGCGCGGCCGTCTCGTCCGGGTGCACGAACGACCCGGCGCGGTCGGCATTCGAGCTCTGCAGGTACAACGTGCGCGCGCCGTTGGCCACCATCGTCTCGATCGTGCCGGCTGGGTCGCTCCACGCTTCCTCGTCGTAGATGTCGACCCACACACCCAGGCCTTCGAACGGCCCCGTCACAGGATCGGGGCGCACGAGCGGCTCCGCGGCCTCCGATCCCGTGTCGCGCCCCGCGATGACCGCGATCGTCGCGACGAGCCCGAACACGAGGCAGACCGCGATCGCGATCGTCCGGGGGGAAGCCCGCCACGTCATCACCTCAGCGTACGGCCCCGCACGCCGCTCCGAGTACCGGGCTAGGCTGCACCGACGATCCGACGAGGAGGTCCTCAGATGCAGGTCGACATCCGGTTCAGCCCGGCGTTCGCGATCGGGGTGATCTCGATCCCCGCGGGCGGCGAGATCAAGGCGGAAGCGGGCGCGATGACCAGCATGTCGGGCGGCGTCGAGATCGAGACGAAGGTCACGGGCGGCGTGATGGCCGGCCTGAAGCGGTCGGTCCTCGGCGGCGAGAGCTTCTTCATCAACACGTTCCGCGCGCCGCAGGGCGGGGAACTGATGGTCGCCCCCACGCTTCCCGGCGACATCGTGCACATGCCGGTCGACGCGACGACGCCGATGATGGTCCAGTCCGGGTCGTGGCTCGCGTCGGAGACCGGCGTCGAGGTCGACACGAAGTGGGGCGGGGCGAAGACGTTCTTCTCGGGGGAAGGACTGTTCCTGCTGCGGTGTTCGGGCACGGGCGACATGCTCGTCTCGAGCTACGGGGCGATCGAGCGGCGCGCGCTCGGCCCCGGGGAGGTCCTGAAGATCGACACCGGTCACATCGTCGCGTTCTCCGATGGCATCGGCTACGAGGTCGACAAGGTCGGCGGTTGGAAGTCGACCCTGCTGTCGGGCGAGGGGCTCGTGGCCACGTTCACGGGACCGGGAGACCTGTGGATCCAGACGAGGAGCCCGTCGGACTTCGTCGGCTGGCTGATCCCGCAGCTGCCGACGAAGTCGAACTAGGGCTTCGTGCCGTGGAGCAGGATGTAGTCGAGCATCCCCCGCTGCCAGAGCAGTTCGATCTGTCGCACCATGATGCGCACGGCGAGCCCGTAGAACATCGGCGCCTGCCCCGAGTCTCGATCGAGGCGGTCGCGCACGAACCGCAGCGCCGGCCCGATCACGCGTTCCCCGACCGGCTCGGCGCGGACGTCGATGAATCCGGCGTCGAGGGCGGCGGCTACGATTTCGTCGGCCGTCGCGGCCGCGTGCGTTCCGAGACCCCACGCGCGCATCTGCGTGAATGCCGCCACGGCCTCGCCCGGGGTCAGCGGCATGCGCGCGGTCGCCACGTCCGACATCGTGAGCGCGCCGCCGGGCCGCAGCACCCGGAGGGCCTCGGCGAAGAACACCGCCCGCGACGGGAAGTGGAACGCCGCCTCGACGCTGATCACGCCGTCGAACGTGGCGTCGCGGAACGGCAGCCGGGTCGCGTCGGCGTTCACGCCGTGGGCGCCGGCCGCGGCCAAGCGCCGCTTCCCCGCCAGGAGCTGCGAGAGCGTGATGTTGACCGCGACGAGCGTGCGGGTCTCCGCCGTCGCGGCGATCACCGGGTCCTGCTCGCCGAGGCCGTTCCCGACGTCGAGCACGTCAGCGCCGACCGGCAGCTCACCGGCGATCGTCTCGACCAATCGACGAACGGCCACGGAGGCCTCGTCGGGGTCGCTGCCGTCACCCTCCCACAACCCCAGGTTCAGCCACCCCGGGGCTAGCGCGGCGAAGAAGTCGGTGCCGATGCTGTCGTACACGGTGGCCGCCGGGTTCCGCCCGTACCGGAGCACCGACAGGGCGTGTCGGAGGTTCTCGCGCGTCCACGTGATGGAGCCCACGCCGCCCTCAGGCTTCCGCCGACGCCGACCGCCAGGCGTCGCGGAGCCTGACCCGGGCCCCCGTCTTCAGCACGGCGCCCGCGTAGAGCTTGGCCGACACCGGGACGAGAGCTGCCGTGCCTGCCACGAGGAGCACGATCGACGCGACGATCTGTGGAACCGTCGCCGCGCCCATCGCGATGCGCACCGGCATCGCCAGCGCGGACGAGAACGGGAGGATCGAGGCCGCGACCGACAGGGTCGAGTCCGGGTTCTCGAGCGCCCCGATCGAGATGAAGAACGAGACGAAGATGATCAGGTTGATCGGCACCATGGCGTTCTGGAGCTCCTCGGTGCGAGAGACGAGCGAACCCGAGACCGCGAACAGGCCCGCGTAGAACCCGAACCCCATCACGAACCATGCGAGCACGACGAGCGCCACGCCGACCGCGGTGCCGGGCAGCCGCAGCGTGCCGGTGGCGAGCGAGAGGCCGATCGCGAACGTCGCGATGAACGCGAGCTGCACGATGCCGAGCAGGCCGATGCCGGCGATCTTGCCGGCCAGTAGCTGGCGTGGCCGGATCGCCGACAGCAGGATCTCGACCACGCGCGAGGACTTCTCCTCGATCACACCGGTGGCGACCCATACCCCGTAGCCGAAGAGCTGGCCGTAGGCGAGCAACACGGCGATGAACGCGATGCCGGCGTTCTCGTTGCGGTTCGGGTCCTGGGGTTCGACCGTCCTGACCTCGATCGCGGGCTGGTCCAGCAGCGCGTCGATCTCCGCAACAGAGGCTCCCGCCGCTTCCATCCCCTCCCGGATGCGTGCACGGACGACCGCTTCCTGCACGATCTGGGTCAGGGCATCCGGCACGCCCGTCAGGCCGGCGATCGAGCGGTCGCCCTCGAGCACCGCGTCGACGTCGTCGCGCGTGAGGGCCGCTTCCGCCTCTGCCTCGTCGTCGAAGACCGAAACCTCGAGCTCGACCCCCCGGTTCGCGGCGGCCTGCTCCAGAGGTTGGCGGAGCCTCGTGGCGTCGGCACCGACAAGCCCGAGACGGCGGACCTCGGGTCCGTCGTCACCGATCGCGCTGATCACGATGAATACCGACACGACCGCGAGCGTGATCGCGGTCGAGATCACGAATCCCTTGTCCCGCAGCCGGACCGAGAAGTCCCTGGCGGCAACGAGCCGCCATGCGCCACGGTCGGTCGGGGTCGTGTCGAGCGTGGGCTCGGCGCTCACGAGCCCACGACCTCACGGAAGAGCTCTGCCAGGCTCGGACGGACCGGTCCGAACCGCACGACGTCGCCCGACGCCCTCGCGGCGTCGAGCACGCGCTGCTCGTCGACGTCGTCGGCCAGCTCGAGCACATCTCCCTCGGGAGTCGTCTCCGACAGCTCCACCCCGGGGATCGATCCGTGCCAGCCGTCACCGGAGCCTCGCACCTGCACGAGGAAGAGCCGCCGCTCACGCTTGGCCCGCAGCTCCTCGATCGTGCCCTGGGCGACGATGCGGCCGTCGTCGATCAGCACCACGGAATCGCAGAGCCGCTCCACGAGATCGAGCTGGTGGCTCGAGAACACCACGGGCACGCCGTGGTTCGCGGCCTGGCGTCGGAGCACGCCGGAGAGCACGTCGACGCCGACGGGATCGAGGCCCGAGAAGGGCTCGTCGAGCACCAGCAGATCGGGCTCGTGCACGAGCGCGGCGGCGAGCTGCACGCGCTGTTGGTTGCCGAGCGAGAGGGCCTCGACGCGATCGTGCTCGCGGGCGGCGAGCCCGAGCACCTCGAGGGTGGCCGCGGCCCGGGACCACGCGTCTGAGCGCCCGACGCCGTGCAGCCTCGCGAGATAGACCAACTGATCGAGCACGCGCATCTTCGGGTAGAGGCCGCGTTCCTCGGGCATGTAGCCGAACCGCCGCCGGACCCCGGCGTCGACCGGCCCCCCACGCCAACGCACGATGCCTGCGTCGGGGGTCAACACGCCGAGCGCGATGCGCATCGCTGTGGTCTTGCCTGCCCCGTTGGGGCCGACGAATCCGACGATCTTCCCCTCGGGCACGGCGAACGTCACGTCGTCGAGCGCGACGACGTCGCCGAACGTGCGGCGCAGGCCGTTCAGCTCGAGCATGCGGACCGAGGGAGAGGCACGCGTCCAGCTTAGAGATGGCCAGACGCAGCGCCCGGTTCAGTCCGGGTTCGAGACGTCGACGACGCGACCGACCCACCCAGGGTGCTCGAGGGCGTCGATCAGCGCCGTCGCGAAGTCGGCGCGCGTGATCGACGAGCCCACGCTGCGTTCGCCCACGGCGGACGCGTATCCACCACGGGGCTCCTCATCGGACAGAAGGGGGGTGCAGACCACGGTCCAGTCGAGATCGCTGGCGCGCAACCCGGCAAGCGCGGCACGATGCTCACGGGACACGCCCGCGTACGCACCCCGGAGCTCCCGGTCGTCCAGCACGCGCGAGTTCGCCGAGATCACGAGGCGCCGTGGCCCGGCTTCGGACATCGTGCGGATCACGGTGCCGATCCCGTCGGAGTACACCGTGCCGGGCTCCGAGCCCGCTGGGCCCATGGCCGACACCACCGCGTCGGCGCCCTGAAGCGCCGAACGCACGGCGTCGGCGTTGCGCGCGTCTCCCGTCACCACCTGGTCGACCCCTGCGAACGGGTCGGGGGTTGGACGGACGAACGCGGTCACGGAGTGACCGCGTTCGAGAGCCTGGGCGACGAGGGAGCGGCCGGTGCGACCGGCCGCTCCGAGCACCGTCAGGTTCACGCGGCTGAATCTACCGCTTCCGCCGACCCGAACGCGATCGCGAGCACCGCGTCGATGCTCTCGGCGACGTGGAACGTCATCTGCTCGCGCACCTGCTCGGGCACGTCGTCGAGGTCCCCCTCGTTCCGCTTGGGCAGCACGACGTCCTTCAGGCCAGAGCGGTGAGCGGCGAGCACCTTCTGCTTCACGCCGCCGATCGGCAGCACGCGACCCTGCAGCGTGACCTCGCCGGTCATGCCCACCTCGGCCCGCACCGGCGTATCGGTGAGCAAGGAGACGAGGGCGGTCGTCATCGTCACACCGGCGCTGGGGCCGTCCTTCGGGACGGCGCCGGCGGGCACGTGCACATGGAACCGGCCCCGCAGGCGCTCCGGGGCGATGCCGAGCTCCTCAGCGTGCGATCGCACGTAGCTGAGCGCGATCTGGGCCGATTCCTTCATGACGTCGCCGAGCTGCCCGGTCAGCGTGAGGCCATCCTTGTCGCCGTCGTCCTCGCGGCTGGCCTCGATGAACAGCACGTCGCCCCCGACGCCGGTCACCGCGAGGCCGGTCGCGACGCCGGGCACGGCCGTGCGCTCGGCAGCCTCGAAGAAGAACTTCTGGCGCCCCAGATACTCGCGCACGTCGTCGACGTCGATCGTGACGGGGGCTTCGACGTCGCCGCCGGCGATCCTCGTCGCCACCTTGCGCAACGCCTTACCGAGCTCTCGCTCGAGGTTTCGAACGCCCGCTTCCCGCGTGTAGTCGCCGACGATCGCGCGAAGAGCGGCGTCGGTGAACGTCACCTCGTCCTCTCGCAGGCCGTTGCGTTCCCGCTGGCGGGCCACCAGGTGGTGCTTCGCGATCGCGACCTTCTCGTCCTCGGTGTACCCGTCGATGCGGATCACTTCCATGCGATCGAACAGCGGGCCGGGGATCGTCTCGGCCACGTTCGCCGTCGTGATGAACAGCACCTCGCTCAGGTCGAGGTCGACGTCGAGGTAGTGGTCGCGGAACGTGTGGTTCTGCGCCGGGTCGAGCACCTCGAGCAACGCGCTCGAGGGGTCGCCGCGCCAGTCGGCGCCGACCTTGTCGATCTCGTCGAGCATCATCACCGGGTTCTTCGAGCCGGCGTCCTTCAGCGCACGCACGATGCGGCCCGGCAGCGCTCCGACGTAGGTGCGCCGGTGCCCGCGGATCTCGGCCTCGTCGTGGATGCCGCCGAGCGAGACGCGCACGAACTTCCGCCCGAGGGCACGCGCGACCGACTCGCCCAGCGATGTCTTGCCCACACCGGGGGGCCCGACCAGTGTCAGGATCGCGCCCGAGCCGCGCCCGGTCGCCTCGCCGAGCCCGCGCTCGGCGCGCAGCTTCCGAACGGCCAGGTACTCGAGGATGCGGTCCTTCACGTCGTCGAGACCCTCGTGGTCGGCGTCGAGCACCGCTCGCGCATCGGCGATCTCGAGGTTGTCGTCGGTGCGAACCGACCACGGCACGTCGATCAGCCAGTCGAGGTACGTGCGGATCCACCCGTACTCGGGCGACTGCTCGCTCGTGCGCTCGAGCCGACCCAGCTCCTTCTCGGCATGCTCGCGCACGTCGTCGGGCATGTCCGCGTCGGCGATCTTGGTCCGGTACTCCTCGACGACGTCTTCCTCGCCGTCCTCACCGAGCTCCTTGCGGATCGCACTCATCTGCTCCCGCAACAGGAACTCGCGCTGGCGCTTCTCCATGCCCTCGCTGACGTCGGTGCGGATCTTGTCCTTCAGTTCGAGCTCGGCGAGCGTGTCCCGGGCCCATGCGACCACGAGCTCGAGCCTCGGCTCGACGTCGGCGGTCTCGAGGACCTGGACCTTCTGCTCGAAGCTGAGATCGGGCGAGTAGCCGCTCGTGTCGGCGATCTGTCCCGGGTCGTCGATGCCGCGGAGGAACTCCGCGACCTGTGGCACACCCCGGGCCTCGACGATGTTCTCGATGACCGCCCGGTACTCGCGGGCGAGCTCGCGGGCTCGCGGGGTCGGTTCACCCTCGTCGACCGGCTCGGCCTGCACCCAGACCGCCTCGCCGGTGCCGGGGACGCCCACGCCGACGACGGCACGCGCGATCCCGCGGATCACGAGCGCCTCGACACCCGAACGTGTCTGACCCAGCTCCTCGATCTTGGCGATCGTGCCGACCCGCGCGTAGCTGCCGTCGACCTTGGGCACGAGCAGCAGCAGCGCGTCGTCGGTCGACGCGGCGGCCGTGGCGGCCGAATGCGCCTCGTCGGTCTCCAGGGTGAGCGTCACGACCATGCCGGGCAGCACGACCCCTGTGGTGAGCGGGAGGAGCGGAAGGACCTGTTGATCGATCTCCGGCGTGTCGATGTCGGGCATCTGCCATCTCTCCGTCTGTCGGGGCGTATGCCGGCGAGGAGCCGGCCTTGCAGGTGCAACAACAGCCGAAGGTTGCCTGGGTATTCCCCGTCTGTAATGATGATTACACCATCTGAGAGCGGGCGGTCGCCGCTGCACCGATGAGTTCTCGGGCGTCGCTCCGTCTCATCGTTGTCCATCACCGGAACCATCGATCAGGGGAGAGGGAGATGCCACGATCGGACCGGAGGCCGGGTCCATCCCAAGGGCAAGGAATCGAAAGGACTGACAGGGACGTTGTCGGACAACGTCGCTAAGGTGACCCGTTATGGCCTCTCCCATCATCCGCACGGAACGACTCGTCAAGAACTTCGGCAAGGTCGAGGCGCTCAAGGGCATCGATCTCGAGGTGTACAAGGGCACCGTGCTCGGCATGCTCGGCCCCAACGGGGCCGGCAAGACGACCGGCGTCCGCATCCTCACGACCCTGCTGACGCCCACCTCGGGTCGAGCCGAGGTCGACGGGTTCGACGTCGTCAAGGACGCCGAGGCCCTGCGCTTCCGCATCGGGCTCGCGGGGCAATCGGCCGCGGTCGACGAGAACCTGACCGGACACGAGAACCTCGAGATGGTGGGTCGCCTGTACCACCTCAAGGGGAAGGAGGCGCGCCGCCGTGCCGGCGAGGTGCTCGAGCGGTTCGGGCTCTCCGATGCAGCCGATCGCCCGGCGAAGACCTACTCGGGCGGCATGCGGCGTCGTCTCGACGTCGCCGCGAGCCTCGTCGGCAAGCCCGACGTGCTGTTCCTCGACGAGCCGACCACCGGCCTCGATCCTCGCAGCCGCATCGACGTCTGGGACTTCATCCGCGAGATGCAGGACGAGGGCACGACGCTGCTGCTCACCACCCAGTACCTCGAGGAAGCCGACCAGCTCGCCGACCGCATCGCGGTCATCGACGTCGGCAGCGTGATCGCCGAAGGCACGTCCGACGAGCTGAAGGATCGCATCGGCGGCGAGGTGCTCGAGCTCCACGTGGTCGAGCGAGATGACGCGAACCAGGTCGCGCAGCTACTGCAGGGTGTCGGCACCGGGGAGGCCAACGTCGACGTCGATCAGGGCGCCGTACGGCTGCCCGTCGGCAGCGACGGACCGGCTGCGCTGCTCGACACCGTCCGGCGGCTCGACGACACGAAGATCGAGCTCGCCGACATCGCGTTGCACCGTCCGACGCTCGACGACGTCTTCCTCTCGCTCACGGGCAGGGTCGCCGAGGAGGCGTCGGAGCCGGCCGAGCCGGAGAGCAAGCGCGGCCGCCGAGGGCGTCGCGAGAAGAAGAAGGAGCACGTATGAGCGCCGCCGCCGTCGCCGTCCGCCCGCCCTCCAACGTCGCGCAACGGATCCGCCTCGCGATCAGCGACGGCATCGTCGTCGCCTACCGGAACCTCGTCACGCTCTGGCGGGTCCCCACCGTGCTCGTGTTCGAGCTCGTGCAGCCCGTGATGTTCGTGCTGCTGTTCCGCTACATCTACGCCGACCAGTTCGCCGCACAGAACCTGGGCGGCATCGACTACGTGCTGTTCCTGATGCCGGGCATCTTCGTGCAGAACGCGATCTTCGGCTCCACGACCACGGCGATCGGCATCGCCGACGACCTGAAGAAAGGCATCATCGACCGGTTCCGGTCGCTGCCGATGGCCCGCTCGGCCGTGCTCGCGGGCCGGACGACGGCCGACATCGCGAAGAACCTGATCCTCGTGTTCCTCGTGATCGGCATCGGCTACCTCGTGGGGTTCAGCTTCGAGAACGGGCTGCTGGCCGCCCTCGGCGTGATCGCGCTGGTGCTGGCCGTCAGCTTCACGTTCTCGTGGATCTCCGCGACCGTTGGCCTGCTCCTCAAAGAGGTCGAGGCGGTGCAGGCGGCGGTGTTCACGTTCATCTTCCCCGTCGTCTTCGTGAGCTCGGCGTTCGTGCCGGTCGCCGGCATGGCGTCGTGGCTCCAGCCGATCGCGGAGCACAACCCGGTCACGTACTGGTGCAACCTGGCCCGGTACCTATCGATCGGCGACGCGGGCATTCCACCCGACCCCGCGACGGGGATCCCGATCGATACCCCCGAGGGTCTGATGTTCAAGTCGGCGCTGTGGATCGTCGGCCTGCTGGCGGTCTTCGTGCCCCTGTCGATCCGGCTGTACCGCAAGCTGACATGAGGTCGGAGGACCGGGAACAAGGGTCCGGCGTCGACGGTTGAAGACGGCCTGGAGCGGCGCAGCCGCGTCCGGCCCGTCCATCGAAAGAGGGGTCCGTGGGTCTGTTCGGTTTCGAGGGTAGCGACGCGCGCGAGAAGGTCATCGTGCTGCTCACGATGTGCTTCGCGCTGGCGATGGTGATGATCGACAACACCGTCGTCAACGTGGCGTTGCCGACCCTCAACCGCGAGCTCGGGGCGAGCATCAGCGACCTGCAGTGGATCGTCGACGGCTACGTGCTCGCGTTCGCGTCGCTGCTGCTCACCGGCGGCATCATCGGGGACCGATACGGGCGTAAGCGCACGTTCCTCACGGGGCTCGCGGTCTTCACGGCATCCTCGCTCGCGTGCGCGCTCGCGGCGGACAGCGCGCAGCTGATCGCGGCTCGGGCCGTGCAGGGGGTCGGGGCCGCGCTGCTGATGCCCGGCACGCTCTCGATCCTCACCGTGACGTTCCCGCCCCAAGAGCGAGCGAAGGCGATCGGCCTCTGGGCCGGGGTCTCGGGTCTCGCGCTCGCGCTCGGACCCACGCTCGGAGGCTACATGGTCGAGCACCTGGGCTGGGAATCGGTGTTCTTCGTGAACGTGCCGATCGGCATCGTCGCCATGGCGGTGGCGATCCGCACCGTGCGGGAATCGCGGTCCGACGAGGAGCGGCGGCTCGACATCGGGGGGCTCCTGCTCGGCACGGGCTCGTTGTTCGGCTTCACCTACGCGTTGATCGAGGCGAACCAGCTGGGGTGGACCGATCCGCTCATCGTGGGCGGGCTCACGATCGGAGCGCTGCTCGGCATCGGCTTCCTCGCGTGGGAACACCGCACCACCCATCCGATGCTCCCGCTCGCGTTCTTCAGGATCCCGGCGTTCACCGCCGGCAACGTCGTGGCGTTCTCGGTCTCGCTCGGCATGTTCGCCACGTTCTTCTTCCTGAGCCTGTTCATGCAGAACCCGTTCCTGCGCGGTTATACGGCCTTCGAGACCGGGCTGCGGTTCCTGCCGATGACGCTGATGATCGTCGTCACCGCTCCCAACGCCGGCCGCTATGCGTCGAAGCACGGATCGCGCGCGCCCATGACCTACGGGCTGATCCTCGCGGGCGGCGGCTTGATCGCGCTCTCACGACTGACGCCCGACACGCCGTACTGGGTCATGGCCGTGCTCTTCGTGATCATGGGCCACGGCATGGCGTCGACGATGGCGCCGATGACCGCTGCGGTGATGAACGCGGTCGGTCCACAGCGGGCGGGGCTGGGCTCGGCGACGACCAATTCGAGCCGTGAGGTCGGCGGGGTGTTCGGCATCGCGCTGCTCGGCACGATCCTGTTCACGAGGCTCGAGAGCGTCCTCGGCCCGAGCCTGTCCGGACTCGGGCTCACCCCGGGGCAACGGACCGCGATCACGTCGGCCGCGGGTCATGGACAGCTCGACGTGAACGCGCTCCGCCTCGACCCACAGCAGGCGGCCGCGGTCGGCACGGCCTTCGGCGACGCGTTCCTGAGCGGCTTCCGCCTCGCGCTGCTCGTAGCAGGCCTCGCGCTGCTGGCGGCGGCGATCGTCGCGAACCGATTCATCCCGGGGCGCGACGCGGCGATCCACGAGGTGCACGGCGTCGTCGGCGGCACCTCGAACGAGCCCGCGGTGCCGGTCGAGGCGTGATCGACGGAGCGACCGGGGGGTCGGCTCAGGAGGCCCCGGGCTTGAACACCATGTCGAGCACGATCAGCGCCAGCACCGCGTAGTCGATCCGCGAGACCGTGATCAGCCGGTCGCGCATCGCGGTGACCGCAAGATCGTCGAACCCCTTCTCCTGCGCCAGCGCGGCGAGCTTGCCTCCGGTCGGTCCGAGGTAGAGGGCCCCGGTGAGCGCGGTGAGGACGATCCCGATCAGCGCGAGCACGATCCACAGCTCGAACGAGAACGGGCCGTACCAGACCGACGCGATGCCGGCGAGCAGCACGACCATCGACATCGGCATGAACAGCCGCTGGCCGATGTGCTCGACGTCACGGCCGAGCGCCAGGAACCCCTCGTTGTCGTTCGCGCGCTTGAACTGCGCGATCTTTACCTGGAAGAAGAACGCCCCGCCCACCCAGATGATCGCCGCGAAGACGTGGATGAACACGAGCGCCTTGTACAGCGTGGTGTTGAACGCGAGCAGTTCCATGTGCGGGCATCCTGCCCTCGGTGACCGCGCCGGACGATACCCGCGCCGTGCGGCCGATGGAAGCACCGAACTATCGCAGCAGGCGGCTCATGCGTCGGTCGGCGAGGACCTTCCCACCGGTCTGGCAATCGGGGCAGTACGTGACCTCGTGTGACTCGTAGCTCACGCGGCGCAGGTCGGCCCCGCAGACCGGGCACGGCTCGCCGCCGCGGTTGTGCACCGTGAAGTGGTCGCCGATCTTCGTCGGCAAACCGCCGTGACGCTTCCGTTCATCCTCGAGCGCGTCATCGAGGATCGCGTGCGTGGCGTCGATCAGGCGTTCCCGCTCGTCGTCGGTGAGCTTGGCGAGGACCGCGTACGGCGAGAGCTTCGCCCGATGCATGATGTCGTCGCTGTAGCCGCGGCCGACGCCGGCCACCGTGCGCTGGTCGCGCAGGATCGTGTGCACGCGGCGCGTGTCGTCGCCGGAGCGGACCAGCTCGTCGGCCTCCGGGCTCCCGACCTCGGGACCGAGCCGCTCGAGCGGCCCCTCGTCACCGGGGGCGAGCACCCACCAGCCCGCCTTGCGCTCCTTCCCGAACTCCTTCACGAGCACGCTCGGCCGGTCGTGCGACCGGATCCGAAGCACGGCGCCACGTGGCTTCGTGGACTTCGGCGGCGCCTCGACGTCGACACGCCCGCCCTGCGAGAGATGCACGAGCACCCGCAGGCCGCCTTCGAGCTCGACCACCAGGTACTTCCCTCGTCGGCCGACTCCGTCGATCGTGCGGCCGAGCGCGTCCGCAGGCTTCGGTGCGAACGTCTTGAGCGAGCTGAACTGCAACACGTCGAGGGCATCGAGCAGGGCCCCGGCGAGCACCTCGTCGAGCCGCTCGGCCAGCGCCTGCACCTCGGGCATCTCGGGCATCGGACGCCCCTACGCGGCGAGCTCCGCGGCCGCCTTCGCCACGATCTCGATGCACTCGTCGATGCGATCACGGTGCGTACGGTGCGAGACGATGCACACTCGCAGCACGTACCGATCGTGGATGCGCGTGGACGACAGGAACACGCGCTTCGCGGCGTTGACGCGCCGGAGGAACTCCGCCTGCCGCTCGTCGTCGGCCGGCCCGGCCTCGCCGCCCGAGAGGCGGAACGCGACCGTGCTCAACTGCGGATGCCAGCACACCTCGACGTTCGGATCGGCCTCGAGCGCTTCGTCGAGCACGAGCGCGAGGTCGAGCTTCTCGTCGAGGGCATCGCGGAACGCCGCAACGCCGTGCAGGCGCAACGGGAACCACACACGCAGACCGCGCCAGTCGCGCGAGAGCTCGGCCGAGTGCTCGCTGTAGTTCGGCAGCTCGCCGGTCGGGGGCAGATCCTGCAGGTAGGCCGCCCCTTCGAAATGGGCGTCGCGGAGCGCGCGCCCGTCACGGACGACGAGCCCACCGGTCCCGTAGGGCAGGAACATGCCCTTGTGCGGGTCGAGCGTGACCGAGTCGCTGCGCTCGATGCCGTGGAACGCGGCACGGCCACGCTCGGTGAGCCGGAAGAACCCCCCGTAGGCCCCGTCGACGTGCATCCACAGGTCCTCGGCCTCAGCGACGTCGGCGACGGCGTCGAGCGGGTCGACGGCCCCCGTGTTCGTCGTGCCGGCGCTCGGCGCGACCAGGAAGGGACGGAGCCCGGCAGCTCGGTCCTCCCGAACGAGGGAACGCAACGCCTCGGGGTCCATGCGGAGCTCGGCGTCGGTGGGCACGATCCGCAGGTTCCGCTTCGAGAACCCGGCGATCGTCGCCGCCTTCGTGACGCTCGCGTGCGCCTGCTCGCTCACGTAGTACGTGCCGTCGAGGAAGTCCTCGCCGAGCTTGGCGTGACGAGCGGTGACCATCGCGGAGAGGTTCGCCATCGACCCGCCGGACAGCAGCAGTCCTTGGGAGCCCGCCGGATAGTCGAAGACGTCGCAGAGCCACCGGACCACGTTCTCCTCGATCTGCACGACCGCCGGGCTCGGTTGCCACAGGCCCACGTAGCGGTTCACGCCCTGCGCGATGAAGTCTGCGAGCGCCGCCGTGTACAGGCCGCCGCCGGGGATGTAGGCGAGGTAGCCGGGACCCGCGTACTCGAACGTCTTCGCGATCGCACGCCGCGCCTCGTCGAACAGTGGCTCGAAGTCGCCGCCGAGCTCCGGCGGCGCCGAACGCAGCTCGCG
>DASTBT010000039.1:0-24469 GCA_035711865.1 Actinomycetota bacterium | reverse complement strand
GAGGTCCATCCCACGACGATGATCGGCACGTTGACGGTGGCAGCCGGCGGCGGGGGGGAGGGCGGCGAGGGCGGCGGGGGCGGGGCCACGACGGTCGTCGCCTCGGACCTGTCGTTCGACACCGAAACGATCCAGCTGCCGGCCGATACCCCCACGACGCTGACGTTCGAGAACCGCGACGACGGCATCCCCCACAACATCGCGATCTACACGGACGAGTCCCTGGGGGAGTCGCTGTTCGTCGGCGACCTCGTGACCGGGCCCGCCTCGGCCGACTACGAGATCCCGGCCATCCCCGCCGGTGAGTACTACTTCCATTGCGACGTCCATCCCGACATGAGCGGCTCCGTCGTCGTCGAGGGAGGCGGCGGCGGGGGCGGAGGAGGCGATCCCGGGGGAGGCGAAGACGGCGGCGAGGCCGAGGGAGACGGCGGTGCGGCCGCGGCCTCGGTGGCGGCCGAGAACTCGGCGTTCGATCCGACCACGCTGAGCTGGCCGGCGGGAACCGAGACCACGCTCACGTTCGACAACCGTGACCCGGTCGACGTCGCCGGCCCGCACAACGTCTCGATCTACGACGGCGACACCGCGCTGTTCCAGGGTGATCTCGTCGAAGGGCCCGCGACGGTCGACTACGCGGTACCTGCGATGGAGGCCGGCACGTACGACTTCCGATGCGACGTGCACCCGGACATGATCGGCACCGTCGAGGTCACCTGACGACCTCGCCGAGTACCACCGCGCCGGGCTCCACCGCTCCCGACGAGCAGCCTCCCCGTCGCCGCGCAGGACGCATCGCGCTCGTGCTCGGGGCGGGGGTGCTGGTGGTCGCGGTCGCGGGGTACGCGCTGCGGCCGACGAGCGATCCCCGGGTGGATGGAGGCGTCGCCGAGCTCGAGGAGTCCTTCCCCGGCCTCGAGGGCGAGGCCGTCGTCGGCCCTCCGGTCGACACCGGTTCCATGCACTGGTCCGTGCTGGTCGTGAACGTCTGGGCCACGTGGTGCGAGCCGTGCCGGCGCGAGCAGCCCGCCCTGCTTCGAGTGCAGGAAGACTACGGCGCGCTGGGCGTGGAGTTCGTCGGGGTGAACTACAACGACGATCGCGCCGCGGCAGCGCGATGGATCGAAAGCTTCACCGTCCCGTATCCGAGCCTGTACGACCCCGACGGCCGAACCGCGAGCTCGCTCGGCTTCCCATTCCTGCCCGACACCTATCTGGTCGATGCCGACGGAACGATGCGCTTCGTCGTCTACGGCGAGACCAGCGCCCAGGAGCTGTCCGGGTTGATCGACGAGCTGCTCGCCGAGCGGTCGGCGAGCCGTTAGACGATCGCGTCGAGCGCGACGCCGCCGAACAACGCCGCGAGGTACACGATCGAGTAGGTGAACAGGCGCCAGGGCGCGTCGGGTTCGGCGCGACGCCAGAGCACGAGTGCGCGGTAGACGAACACGCCGCCGAGCACGACGGCTGCGCCGAGGTAGATCGGACCCATGCCGGCCACGGGGGCGAGCAGCAGCGTCGTGCCGAACAGCACGAGCGAGTACAGGAAGATCTGCCGCCGGGTCTCGCGCTCGCCCTTGACCACGGGCAGCATCGGCACGCCGGCCGCCGCGTAGTCGCCGCTGAATCGAAGGCTCAGTGCCCAGAAGTGCGGGGGGGTCCAGACGAAGACGATCGCGAACAGGATCCAGGCGGGCCACGCGAGGGAACCCGTGACCGCAGCCCACCCGATCAGCGCCGGCGCCGCCCCGGCGGCGCCTCCGATCACGATGTTCTGCGTCGTGGAGCGTTTCAGCCACATCGTGTAGATCACGACGTAGAACGCGATCGCGGCCAGCGACAACGTCGCGGCGAGCACGTTCACCGTCGACGCCAGGAACAGGAACGAGAACGCCCCGAGCCAGAACCCGAACGCGAGCGCCCGTTCGGGCGATACCAGGTGGGCCGGGAGCGGCCGGGTACGGGTCCGTCGCATGATCTCGTCGATGTCGCGGTCCAGGTACATGTTGATCGCGTTCGCGGCGCCCGCGGCCAGCGACCCCCCGACGAGCGTGGCGAGCACGAGCCAGAGTGGCGGGAGCCCACCCTGTGCGAGCGCCATTGCCGGCACCGTCGTGATCAGCAGCAGCACGATGATCCTGGGCTTCGTCAAACGGTAGTAGGCCGTGATCGTGTCACGGACCGATGCCGGCTCCGCCGCCTCGGCCACCGCGTCGGGATCGGGGGGCAGTCCCCGCATGACGGGCTCCCGACGGGCGACGACCGCGAGCGCCACGATCGCTGCCCAGATCGCCGCCGAGGCCGCCACGTGCAAGGCGCGAGGCCACGTGGCGAGCGCGGTCACGACGTTGAGTCCGCCGACCCCGATCTGGACCAGGAACAGGGCTCCGGCGAGCGTCGAGAGCCCGACGACGCGTTTCGATCGGACGGGCATCGTCCGAGCCCGCACCGCGAGCCAGAGCACGAGCGCCGCGACGACGATCGCGAGCACGCGATGCGAGAACATCTCCGCGGCGCCCCGTGGCCCGAACGTCGGCACGAGCCGCCCGCCCATCAGCGGCCAGTCGCGGAACGCGAGCCCGGCGCCCTCGGCCCGCACGTACGTGCCGACGAGGAGCAGGGCGAACGTCGCGATCCCAGCCAGGGCGGCCAGCCGAGCGTAGCCGTGGTCGCCGGCCCGCTCGTCCCCCTCGAACGAAAGGGTGGTGGCCGCGATCAGCACCCCCAGCACGACCATCGCGAGCCCGAAGTGCACCGTGACCACCGCCGGGTCGAGGGCGCTGTTGACCACCGCGCCGCCGAGTGCACCCTGGATCCCGAAGAGCGGCACGAGAGCGACGGCCAGCCAGATCGCGCCGCGCGGGGTCGAGCTCGGTCGGCCGCGTCTCGAGCGCAGGAGCTCGACGATGCCCGAGACCGCCAGAGCCACCGCCAGCAGTCCCGAGACCACGCCGAGCAGCCGGTGGGCGTACTCGATCAACGTGTGGTACTCCCAGCGCGGCACCCAGCTGCCGAAACACGTCGGCCAGTCCGGGCACCCGTCGCCCGAGCCGGTCGCCCGGACCACGCCGCCCCACGCGATCAGCGCGAGCGTCGACGCGGTCGTGGTCACCGCGAGCTTCTGGAACCGGGTCATCGAGTCCTCGTCGTCGGGTCTGGCCACGTCCGCGGCCACGGCGAGACTCATGATAATGGGGGGCTGCAGGCGGCGGCTGCGAGATACTCCGCCCATGACCGCAGCTCCGGCGCCCCGCAGCCAGGTACCCGTGTCGTTCGGTCCCGTCGTCGACGAGGCGCTCGAGGGGTACCTGGCCGAGTGCTCGGCGGACCTGGCTCGGCGAGACGTCAGAGCCGGCGCGCTCGTCGACGAGATCTCGCGGCTCGTCCGTGCGGGCGGGAAGCGCCTCAGGCCGGCGTTCTGCATCTGGGGATACCGGGCCGCCGGTGCCCCCGGGCCCGGCGCCATCGACGTCGGCGAACCCATCGTGCGGGCGGCATCCGCGTTGGAGCTCCTGCACACGATGGCCTTGATCCACGACGACCTGATGGACGAAGCGGCCGAGCGCCGGGGCGTGCCGTCGTCGGCTTCGCGCCTCACAGGCCTTGCGGCCGACCGGGGCTTGCCCGTCGATCATCGGCGGTTCGGCCGGTCGGCCGCGCTCCTCGCGGGCGACCTCGCGGCCGTGCTCGCCGACCGGCTGCTGCTCACGAGCGGCTTCGACGCGCCGGCGATCGCCCGGGCGCTCGTTCCGTACCACGAGATGCGCATCGACATGGCCGCGGGTCAGTTGCTCGACATCGCGGGAACGGCCGACGGTCTCGTCGCGGCCTCCGCGGCCAGGCTGAAAGGGGGGAGCTACACCGTGGAGGGGCCGCTCCTGGTTGGGGCGGCGCTCGCCGGCGGCCGCGACGACGTCCGTGAGGCTCTCCGGGCGTTCGGCGCCCCCCTCGGCGAGGCGTTCCAGCTCCGTGACGACCTCCTCGACGGCGAGGCACCTCCCCGGGTCGCTGCCTCGGACGTGAACGCGCTCGTGGATCGCGCTCGCGCCGCCCTGCGCGACACCCCGATCGATCCCGATGCCGCCGCCGGTCTCGACGGCCTCGCGAGCAAGGTGGCGATGGCGTGAGGACGGTCTGCGGGTGAGCGAGGACCCCGGCGGCCTGCGACGCATGTTCGGCGATGTCCCGACGTGCCGCGTCGGGACCGTCCGCCCCGACGGGGGACCGCACCTGGCCCCCCGCTGGTTCGTCTGGCGCGACGACGGGGTGTGGATCTCGACGCGGATGGGTGACACGGTCTGGGAACACGCGGTCCGCGACCAGCGGATCTCGGTGCTGATCGACCGCGGACGCGATTGGACCGAGCTCGCCGGCGTGCGGGTGGACGGGGTCGCCGAGGCCTTCCCGGCCGAGCACCCCGATCTGCGAGGTCCGATGTCGGCGTGGCACGAGAAGTACCGCCAGATGTTCGCGCGCGACGGATTCGAGGCGTTCACGCGCGACGTGCCCGCGCTCGGGTTCCTTCGGGTCGTGCCCGCCCGGGTCGACGCGTGGGACCATCGTTGAGCCGCGTTGCCCGCCACGGAGCCTGCGGGGTAGCGTGGGACTGCGCGTTCCGGCGCACTGCGGTAGCCTGACGATTGTGAATCTTTTCACAAGCTGTGGCCCGACCGCGCAGGGGGGATCGACGTGAACGCACAGCTGGTCGAGACCGATGTGCTCGTGGTCGGGGGCGGGCCCGGGGGCGCGGCGGCCGCGTACTACGCGGCCCGACACGGGCTCGACGTCACCGTCGTCGATCGATCCACGTTCCCTCGCGAGAAGGTCTGCGGCGACGGACTGACCCCTCGCAGCGTCGCCGCCCTGCTCCGGATGGGGGTCGACACCGACGATCCGCGGTTCGTGCGCGTCCAGGGCCTGCGGGTCTACTCGCGCGACGCGGAGATCGAGCTCCCGTGGCCGGAGCTGTCGAGCTGGCCGGGGTACGGCCTGGTGATGCCGCGGGCGCAGTTCGACCACCTGTTGATCCAGCGTGCTCAGAAGGCGGGCGCTCGGTTCCTGGAACGCACCGAGGCCGTCGCGCCGACGTTCCGGGAGAGCTGGGTGACCGGCGCCACCGTGCGACCCTCCGACGACAAACAGAGCGAGCCGACCGAGATCCGGGCGCGGTTCACGATCGCCGCCGATGGGGCCGCGAGCCGGTTCGCGAAGCCGGCCGGCGTGCGGCGCGACGATTCCCGGCCGCTCGGCATCGCGGCGCGCCGCTACTACCGCACCCCGTACGACCCGGGCCCCTGGTTCGAGTCGTGGCTCGATCTCTGGGAGGGCGAGCTGCTGCTTCCCGGGTACGGCTGGTTGTTCCCGATGACCGGCGGGCGGATCAACCTCGGGGCGGGCCTGCTGAACACGTTCAAGGACTTCAAGCAGATCTCGGCCCAACGTCTGTTCGACGCGTTCGCGACGATGCTCCCCGCCGCCTGGGAGATCTCCGAGGAGACCGCCGAAGGCAGGGTGCTCTCGGGGCCGCTGCCCATGAGCTTCGACCGGATCCCGCAGGCCGTGCCGGGCATGCTCCTGATCGGCGACGCCGCGGGGGCGGTCAACCCCTTCAACGGGGAAGGCATCGCCTATGCGATGGAGACCGGAGAGGTCGCCGCCGACCTCGTGCACGAGGCGCTCGTCAAGGATCGGCCGGGCATCACGATGATGTACCCGACCGTGCTGCGCGAGCGGTACGGCGACTACTTCCGGATCGGGCGGGGCTTCGCGAAGATCATCGGCCGCCCGGCGATCATGGGCCGCGCGACGAAGTACATGCTGCCCAGCCCGCGCGTGATGCGCTTCGCGTTGCGGGTGATGGGCAACCTCAGCGACGGGCCCGACGGCGACCGGCAGGATCGTCTCTTCCATCTGATGCAGCGGATCGCGAGGGCGGCGTGACCGATAGGATTCGCGCGTGCTGACCGACGCCCTGCCGATCGTGGTGATGGCGGCGCTGGCGGTCCTGTTCGGCGTGGCGTCGCTCGTCGTCTCACGCATGTTCCGGCCGCACCGGCCGAACCCGGTGAAGCTCTCGGCGTACGAGTCGGGCAACGATCCCGTCCGGCTGCCCCGGGGCGAGAAGTTCAGCGTCAAGTTCTACGTCGTCGCGATGCTGTTCATCATCTTCGACATCGAGGCGATCTTCCTGTTCCCGTGGGCCGTTCGGTTCCGCCAGCTCGGGCTGTTCGGGCTCGTGGAGATGGCGTTCTTCATCGGGCTGGTGTTCGTGGCCTACGTCTACATCTGGCGGATGGGCGGTTTCGACTGGGCCGGACGCGCGGAGACCCCGTCCGAGAAGCGGACCGACGGGCGCGGGCAGGCGGACCTCGAGCCGACCACGCGCGAGGAGGAGATCGCCGGTGCCCGTTGAACGACTCGAAGGCGTGCATCTGGGCAAGGCCCCCGAGGAGGTGGAGGAAGAGGTCCGGCGCGGAGTGCTGTTGACCACGCTCGACCGCGCCGTCGGATGGGCTCGGAAGCAGTCGATGTGGCCCGCCACGTTCGGGCTGGCGTGTTGCGCGATCGAGATGATGTCGGCCGGCGCCGGACGGTACGACCTCTCGCGATGGGGCATGGAGCTGTTCCGCGCGTCGCCGCGCCAGGCCGACCTGATGATCGTTGCCGGGCGCGTGAGCCAGAAGATGGCGCCGGTCCTGCGACGCGTGTACGACCAGATGCCCGAGCCTCGCTGGGTGATCTCGATGGGGGTCTGTGCGAGCGCCGGCGGCATGTTCACGAACTATGCGATCGTGCAGGGCGTCGACACGATCGTGCCCGTCGACGTGTACGTGCCTGGGTGCCCGCCGAAGCCCGAGATGCTGATGCACGGCATCCTGAAGCTGCAGGAGAAGGTCCGCACCACGGAGCCGTTCAAGTGACGCCTGCCGAGCTCGCCGAGCGCGTGCGGTCCCGGTGCCCCGACACGGTCGTCGCCCGCGGCGATGTGTCGACGATCGTCGATCGAGACGACCTGCTGGAGACGCTCGCGTGGCTTCGAGACGACGACGACCTCTCGCTCGGCTTCTGCTGCAGCGTCACCGCGACCGATTGGCCCGGATCGGACCCGCGGATGTGGGTGGTCTACGAGCTGCGCTCGATCGAGCACCGGCACCGGCTTCGCGTGAAGGTCGGGCTGGCCGAGGGCGACGCGAACGTGCCGAGCGTGTCGTCGCTGTATCCCACCGCGAACTGGCACGAACGGGAGACGCACGACTTCTACGGCATCGTGTTCGAGGGCCACCCCAATCCGCGCGCGTTGATGCTGCCCGACGGGTGGGAGGGATTCCCCTTGCTGAAGACCGAGGAGCTGGGAGGCGTGAACACCCGGTACAAGGGAGCGTTCATCCCGCCCGTCGACACCCGGACGACGACGACCTGAGGGATCCGAGATGGCCGACGCTCCCACCGCCTCCGCATCCGGCCGGCAGACCCGGATCGACCCGGGCACCGGCGAGGCGTACGTCGACGAGCGCACGGGTGAGCTGCGACAGGAGACGATGATCATCAACATGGGGCCGCAGCACCCCTCGACGCACGGGGTGCTGCGGCTGCTGTTGGAGCTCGACGGCGAGACCGTGATCGGGTGCGCGCCGATCATCGGGTACCTGCACACCGGCATCGAGAAGAACACCGAGTACCGCACGTGGATGCAGGGCGTGACCTACGTGACGAGGGCCGACTACCTCTCCCCGTTCTTCAACGAGCTCGGATACTGCCTCGCGGTCGAGCGGCTGCTCGGCATCGAGGCGCCCCCGCGCGCCCAGGTGATCAGGGTGCTGATGAACGAGCTGAACCGCATCTCGTCGCACCTCGTGTGGCTCGCGACCGGGGGCATGGAGCTGGGCGCCGTGAGCGTGATGCTCTACGGCTTCCGTGAACGCGAGCTGCTGCTCGACATCTTCGAGGAGGCCACCGGCCTGCGCATGAACCATGCCTACATCCGGATCGGCGGGGTCATCATGGACCTTCCCGACGAGGGCGTCCCGCACATCGAGCGGTTCCTCGAAGCGATGCCTGCGCGCATCGCGGACTACGAACGGCTGCTCGACGAGAACCCGATCTGGCTCGAGCGGAACGTCGGTGTGGGGACGCTCTCGGCCGAGGATGCGCTCGCCCTCGGCGTCACCGGCCCCATGCTGCGCGCGGCCGGCGTGGCGACCGACGTGCGCAAGGACGAGCCCTACTGCGGGTACGAGACCTACGACTTCGAGGTGCCGGTGGGAACGGGAGCCGACGCGTACACCCGCTACCGGCTGCGCATCGAGGAGATGCGCGAGTCGATGAAGATCGTGCGCCAGTGCCTCGATCGGCTGGAGCCGGGCCCCGTGATGGTGCAGGACCCGAAGGTCGCATGGCCCGCGAAGCTGTCGGTGGGGCCCGACGGCATCGGCAACGACCCCGCGTACATCCGCCACATCATGGAGGAGTCGATGGAGGCCCTGATCCATCACTTCAAGATGGTGACCGAAGGCGTCGAGGTCCCGGCCGGCGAGGTGTACCAGGCCGTGGAGTCGCCGCGGGGAGAGCTCGGCTTCTACGTCGTCTCCGACGGCGGGCACCGCCCCTACCGGGTGAAGATCCGCGACCCCTCGTTCGTGAACCTGCAGGCGGTCCCGGCGATGGTCGAAGGCTCGCTCGTCGCGGATACGATCGCGACGATCGCATCGCTCGACCCGGTGATGGGCGGGGTGGACCGCTGATGGCGATCTTCGAAGGCGAGCGGCTCGACGAGGCGCGATCGATCATGGCCCGGTACCCAGACGATCGCCAGCGGTCGGCCGTGATGCCGCTGCTCTACCTGGCGCAATCGGTCGAAGGGTGGGTCACGCGCGATGCGCTGCGCGAGATCGGCGCGCTGATCGGCGTGCGAACCGCCGAGATCGAGGCGGTCGCCACGTTCTACACGATGCTTCGCCCACGCCCGACCGGCACCCATCTGATCGCGGTGTGCACGAACCTGTCGTGCGCGTTGCTGGGCGGCAACGATCTGCTGGAGGCGGCCCACGAGGCGACCGGTGTCCCGGTCGGGGGGGAGGTCAGCGACGATGGCGAGTTCAGCGTGCACGAGGAAGAATGCCTCGGCGTCTGCGAGCTCGCCCCGGTGATCCAGGTCAACGTGGCGAACCACGATCGCGTGACGCCCGAGCGCGTGCACGAGATCGTCGGATCGCTGCGCTCTGGCGATGTTCCCGAGCCGGCCAGAGGGCCGGCGGTCGAGAGCTTCAAGGCGGCGTCGCGGATCTTGGCCGGGCTCGAACCCCTGGCGAAGGAGGGGGCGACCGCGTGAGCGAGTCGCACCGGGTGCTCACCGCCCACTGGCACGACCCGAGCGTGATCCCGCTCGCCGGGTACGAAGCCGCCGGAGGCTACCGGGCGCTTCGAGCGTCGCTCGGCATGAGCGCCGACGAGCTGATCCAGGTCGTGAAGGATTCGGGGCTCCGCGGACGGGGCGGGGCCGGGTTCCCCACGGGCATGAAGTGGTCGTTCGTGCCCCGGGACTCCGGCAAGCCGACGTTCGTCACCGTGAACTTCGACGAATCCGAGCCCGGCACGTGCAACAACCGCGAGCTCGTCGAGCGTGAGCCGCATGCCCTGATCGAGGGATCGGCGATCGCGGCGCGCGCGATCGACTGCCATCTCGCCTTCATCTACGTCCGTGGCGAGTACCTGTGGCAGGGGCAGGTGCTGCAACGGGCGCTCGACGAGGCCTACGCAGCCGGCTACCTGGGGCGCGGCATCATGGGCGGCGACTACGACCTCGACATCGTGCTCCACCGCGGCGCCGGCGCCTACATCTGCGGCGAGGAGACGGCGCTGCTCTCGAGCCTGGAGGGGTTCCGCGGCCAGCCCCGTCTGCGGCCGCCCTTCCCCGCCGTCGAGGGTCTCTACGAGTCGCCGACCGTGATCAACAACGTCGAGACCCTGATGAACGTGCCGCACATCGTGAACAACGGTGCGGACTGGTTCAAATCGATCGGCACCGAGAAGGCTCCGGGCACGAAGGTGTTCACGATCTCGGGGAAGGTCGAACGTCCCGGCAACTACGAGCTGCCGATGGGCACGCCGATGCGCACGCTGCTCGAGGAGCACGCGGGCGGCGTACTGGGCGGCAGGGCGCTCAAGGCCTGGACGCCCGGCGGTTCCTCGACTCCGTTCCTCACGGCCGACCACCTCGATGTCGGCCTCGACTTCGAGTCCGTGATGGAGGCGGGTTCGCTGCTGGGCACCGGCGCGATCATGGTGCTCGACGAGACCGACTGCATGGTGGAGGCCGCCCGGCGGCTCGTCGAGTTCTACGCCCACGAGTCGTGCGGCAAGTGCACGCCGTGTCGTGAGGGCACCTGGTGGGCCTCCCGGGTGCTGGGGCGCATCGAGTCCGGGCACGGCCACGAGGAAGACCTGCCGGTCATGGCCGACATGGGCGAGCACATCCTGTTCCGCGCGTTCTGCGCGCTCGCCGACGGCGCGGTCTCGCCGATCCAGTCGACGCTGCAGCACTTCATGGACGAGTACCAAGCCCACATCCGCGAGGGGCGCTGCCCGGTGACGGGCAGGGGCCCGGGCCGCGAGCGCGGCGGCGATCATCCCGCCGAGGACGATCGTGCCGCACTCGACGTGACGTTCGCGGGGGCCGGTCCGTTCGAGATCCAGGGGGCCCCGTCGTGAGCCGGCCGGAGCAGCTGGTGAACCTCACGATCGACGGCAAGCAGGTCGCCGTGCCGGCCGGCACGCTGCTCATCCGTGCCGCCGAGCAGGTCGGGGTGGAGATCCCTCGCTTCTGCGACCACCCCTTGCTCGAGCCGGTCGGGGCCTGCCGGCAGTGCTACGTCGAGATCGAAGGCCAGCGGAAGCTGTTCACGTCGTGCACCACGACCGCGACCGAGGGCATGGTCGTCAAGACCCAGAACACGAGCGGCGTGGCCCACGAGGCACAGGTCGCGAACCTCGAGTTCCTGCTCCTGAACCATCCGCTCGACTGCCCCATCTGCGACCGCGGTGGGGAGTGCCCGCTCCAGGATCAGGCCCTGGCGTTCGGGCCGGGGGAGAGCCGATACCGCGAGGCCAAGCGGGTCTATCCCAAGCCGATCCCGCTCTCTCCGCTCGTGAACCTCGATCGCGAGCGGTGCGTGCTCTGCGCGCGGTGCACGAGGTTCTGCGACGAGATCTCGGGCGACCGGTTCATCGAGATGTTCGCTCGCGGGGCGGCCCAGCAGGTCAGGATCGCTGCCGGAGAGGACTTCCGGTCGCCGTTCAGCGGGAACACGGTGCAGATCTGCCCCGTCGGTGCACTGACCTCGACGCCGTACCGGTTCGTCGCCCGGCCGTTCGATCTCTCGACGGTCGACACGGTGTGCCCGCACTGCAGCGCCGGCTGCAACATGAAGCTCGACATGCGCGGCGGCGAGGTCGTGCGGCAGCTCGCGCGCGACAACTACGACGTGAACGACGCGTGGCTCTGCGACAAGGGGCGGTCGGCGTTCCGGTTCCCCGACGCTCCCGATCGCATCGCGACGCCGCTGATCCGCGAGCGCGGGCTCGAGCCCGCCTCGTTCGGCGAGGTGCTGACCCGCGTCGCCGAGTGGACCGACGGCGCCCGCGTCGCGATCCTCACCGGCGGCCGCCTGATGGACGAGGACTACTACGCGCTGTCGAAGCTCGCGCGCACCGTGTTCCGTACCAACGACCTCGATCACCGCCGGACCGGCGACCCGGGGGCGGCCGCCTCGGAACGTCACGCCGCGGCGAAGCCGATGGCGCTGACCTACGACGACGTCGAGACCGCGTCCGCGATCCTCGTGGTGGGCCTCGACGCCGAGCAGGAGGTGCCGATCCTGCACCTGCGGTTGCGGAAGGCCGCCCGGAGGGGCGCCCGCATCTGGGTGGTGCACCCGCGGCGCACACGCCTACACGACGTGGCCACGCACGTGCTCTGTGCTCCGGGGGACGAGGCGCGGCTGCTCACGGGCGGAGCCGACGACACGCTCGACGAGGCGCTGGCCGCGGTCCGCGAGGGGGGCGCAGGCGCCGTCGTGCTCGCGGGAGAGCGGCCCGGTGCCGCCGATGCCGCGAAGCGGGCCGCCGACGCCACCGGTGCCCGGTTCCAGTACGTCACGCGTCGGGCGAACGACCGCGGCGCGTTGCTCGCCGGCGTGCACCCGTCGCTGCTGCCCGGCGGTCGCGAGCTGGACGACGTCGACGACGTCGAGGCCGCGTGGGGCCCGCTGACGAACCGGGAGCCGGGGAGGGACACGATGGGCATCCTGCGAGCGTGCGTCGACCGCGAGGTCGACGTCGTGTTCCTGATCGGCGTCGACCCGCTCCGTGACGTGCCCGACGCCGAGCTCGTGCGGCGGGCCCTCGACAACGTGCCGGTCAAGATCGTGCAGTCGCTCGAGCTCGGCTCGCTGGAGCCCTTCGCCGACGCGTTCCTGCCGGCGAGCGCGTTCCTCGAGAAGGACGGGCACGTCTCGACCTGGGAGGGCCGGGGCCAGCGACTGCGCGCGATCCGCGGGCGCGACGGCATCAGCCTGGCCGACTGGGAGATCTTCGCGAGCATGGCGCTCGCGTGCGGAGGGGACCTCGGGTTCGAGACGCTCGACCAGCTGCACGACGAGATGGGGCGGCTCACGGCGGCCCGCGAGGACGGCGGGAGCGAGTCCGGCGCCGGCACACCCCCGGTCGAGGTCGAGCCGGGCGACGGGCTGGCGCTCTTCACCTACCCGCTGCTGGTCGACGAGGGCCGTCTGACCGAGGGAGCCGAGGAGCTGAAGGCCGCACTCGGGCAGGAGCCCTTCGTGGAGCTGCATCCGTCCGACGCCGCCGCGGCCGGCATCGTCGACGGGGGCAGCGCGACGGTGCGAACCGATGCCGGAGCCGCCGAGCTGCCTGCGCGGGTGACCGAACACATCGCCTCCGGCGCCGCGTTCGTGCCGTTCAACCAGCCGGGCCTCGCCGCGAACACGTTGTTCTCCGGACGCATGGTGACCCGCGCCCGCATCACGCCCGCGGAGAGCGACCCCGCGCGCCCGGAGGGCGCCGAGGTGGTCGGCGCGGTCACCGGGGGCGAGGCCTGATGGACTGGATCGACTGGGCGATCCTCGTCGTCAAGGTCGTGATCGTGTTCTTGGGGCTGCTGATCGCGGTGATGCTCTACATCTGGATGGAGCGCAAGGTGATCGCCGACATGCAGACCCGCGTCGGTCCGATGCGCGCCGGCCCTCGTGGTGTGCTGATCACCCTCGCCGACGGCATCAAGCTGTTCTTCAAGGAAGGCATCACGCCGACCGCCGTGGATCGTCCCGTCTACGCGGTCGCTCCGATCCTCGCGATGTTCCCGGGGTTCCTCGCGTTCTGCGTGATCCCGTTCGGCACCCAGGTCACGTTGTTCGGCCGGGAGATCTCGTTCCAGCTCGCCGACCTGAACATCGGCATCCTGTGGATCCTCGCGATGTCGTCGCTCTCCGTCTACGGGGTGGTCCTCGCGGGATGGTCGAGCGGTTCGAACTACCCCCTGCTCGGAGCGGTGCGATCGAGCGCGCAGATGGTCTCCTACGAGGTGGGGGTGGGCCTCGCGCTCATCGCCGTGCTGATGTACGGCGGCTCGCTGCAGCTGAGCGAGCTGGTCGCCTCGCAGGACACGGTCTGGAACGTGATCCCGCAGTTCCCGGCGTTCCTCGTCTTCATGATCGGCGCGCTCGCCGAGACGAACCGCCCGCCGTTCGATCTCGCCGAGGCGGAGTCCGAGCTCGTCGCCGGATTCCACACCGAGTACTCGGGCATCAAGTTCGCGATGTTCTACCTCGGCGAGTACGTCAGCACGGTCACGGTCGCGGCCGTGGGGGTGACGCTGTTCCTCGGCGGCTGGCGCGGATGGTGGCCGTTCGAGGGCGCCGTGGCCTGGGTGGGTCCGCTGCTGTGGTTCCTGCTCAAGGTCACCGCGGTGATCTATGTGATGATCCTCGTCCGGGCGACGTTGCCGCGCATCCGGTACGACCGGCTCATGGACTTCGGCTGGAAGGTGCTGGTCCCCTTCGGGCTCGTCTGGATCATGATCACCGGCGTCGTCGTGGTCCTGCCGCAGGAGTACGGGAACCGCGGGCGGTTCATCGCCGCCGCGGTCATCGTGGGGACGGCGGCGCTCGCCACCTTGGTGGCGCCGCTGTTCGCGCGCAGGCCGTCGCCCGAGGAGGAGGTGCCCGCGTGAGCGAGCCGCGAGATCCCGAGCCGCGGACCGAGCCCCGACCCGGCGAGCAGGGCGCGTGGGAGTCGGCCGTCGCGATCGGGAAGGGCATGGCCACGGTCTTCAAGCAGACGTTCCGGCCCGACGACACCGAGCGGTACCCGAAGGAGATCGCCCCGATCCCCGAGCGCTCGCACAGCGGCCGGCACCGGCTGAACAAGCACGAGGACGGTCTCGAGAAATGCATCGGATGCGAGCTGTGCGCGTTCGCGTGCCCGGCCGACGCGATCTGGGTCGAGGGCGCCGACAACGACCCTGAACATCCGACCAGTCCGGGGGAGCGGTACGCCAAGGATTACCAGATCAACTACCTGCGCTGCATCATGTGCGGCCTGTGCGTCGAGGCGTGCCCGACCCGCGCGCTCACGCTCACCGACTACTTCGAGCTGGCGTTCACGAGCCGGGAAGAGGCGATCTGGACGAAGGAGCAGCTGCTGGAGCCGCCGCCGCCGCTCGGCACAGATCCCGCCGATCGGGAGGGATAGCTCCGTGCCGTTGGACAACGTCGTCTTCTGGGTGTTCGCACCGCTGTCGATCGCGACGGCCATCGGCATGATGGTGGTTCGCAACGCCGTGCATGCCGCGCTGTTCCTGGTCGTGAACTTCTTCACGATCGCGGTGATGTACCTGCTGCTCGACGCGCCCTTCCTGTTCGCGGTGCAGATCGTCGTCTACGCCGGCGCGATCATGGTGCTGTTCCTGTTCGTGATCATGCTCCTCGGCGTCGATCGCGGGGACCCGCTCGGTGAGCGCCTATTCGGACAGCGCACGACCGCGGTGATCCTGGCCGTCGCGATCGTGGCCGAGGTGGCCACAGCCATCCGGGCCGGGGTCGGATTCGCGACGAGGGCGCCCGAGGGCTTCGAGGCGGCGAACCCGGGCGGGAATCCTTCGGCGCTGGCCGACGTGCTCTTCCGTGACTACTTCTTCCCCTTCGAGGTGACGTCGATCCTGTTGATCGTCGCCGCGGTCGCCGCGATGGTCTTGGCGCTCCGCCGCTCGAGATCGGTCACCCAGCGCGAGATCGAGGAACACGAGGGCGATGACCTCGAGGCCTACGCGATGGCTCCGCCGGGGGCGCCGGAGTCGATGCGGGAGGGAACCCGGTGAGGACGCCGATCGCGTACTTCCTGCTGCTCTCGGCGATCCTGTTCGCCCTCGGCTCGGCATCGGTGCTCGTGCGCCGCAACGCCTTGCGCATCTTCATGGGGGTCGAGCTGCAGTTGAACGCGGTGAACCTCACGCTCGTGGCGTTCTCGCGCATGCACCTCGAGCTCGACGGGCAGATCCTGGCGTTCTTCTCGATGGTGGTGGCCGCCGCCGAGGTCGTGGTCGGCCTCGCGATCATCGTGGCCGTGTTCCGGCGAACCGGCACGACCGACGTCGACCGGGCGGATGTGTTGCGCGGATGATCGACCTGATCGGCCTCGCGATCGCGATCCCGCTCGTCGCGGCGGGCGTCAACATGCTCGTCGGCGCCCGGCTCGGCCGGTACGCGGGGTGGCTGGGGACCGGGGCCATGGTCGCGTCGTTCGCGATCGCGCTGGGAGCGCTGCTCGACCTGCTCTCGCTCCCGGCGGGCGACCGCACCCAGGTCGTCACGGTCGCGGAGTGGATCCGGACCGGCGCGGCCACCGTCACGCTCGATCTGCGGGTCGACCCACTCTCCATCACGATGGCGATGGTGGTCACGGGTGTCGGCTCGCTGATCCATCTGTACGCGATCGGCTACATGGAGCACGATCCGAGGCCGGGGCGCTTCTTCGGCTACATGAACCTGTTCTGCGCGTTTATGCTCGCCCTAGTCCTCGCCAACGACTTCCTGCTGCTCTACCTCGGCTGGGAAGGCGTGGGGCTCTGCTCCTACCTGTTGATCGGGTTCTGGTCGGAACGACCCGAGGCCGCGCGCGCCGCGAAGAAGGCGTTCATCACGACGCGGGTGGGCGACGTGATGCTGCTGCTCGGGCTGTTCGCGGTCTGGATCCACTTCGGCTCGTTCGACTTCGACACCGTGCTCGGCTCGGAGGGCTCGCTCCCCGAGATCGCGGCCGGCACCGCCACCGCGATCTCGCTGCTGATGCTCGGCGGCGCGGTGGGGAAGTCGGCCCAGCTGCCCCTGCACGTGTGGCTGCCCGACGCGATGGCCGGTCCGACCCCGGTCTCCGCGCTGATCCACGCGGCCACGATGGTCACCGCGGGTGTCTACTTGGTGGTGCGGACCCACGTGCTCTTCGAGATCTCCGAGGTCGCGCTCATCGTGGTGGCGGTGATCGGGCTCGCCGGCGCGCTCCACGCGGGGTTCGCGTCGCTCGGCCAGTACGACATGAAGCGGGCGCTCGCCTACTCGACGATGTCCCAGCTCGGGTTCATGTTCCTCGCGGCCGGCCTCGGCTTCTCCGCGGTGGCGATCTCGCTGCTCGTGGCGCACGCCTTCTACAAGGCCCTGCTGTTCCTGACGTCGGGCAACGTGATGCACGGACTGCACGACGAGATCGACGTGCGACGGCTCGGAGGGCTCGTCCGCGACATGCCGTGGACCGCCGCCCTGTTCGCGGTCGGCGCCCTCGCGTTGTCCGGTCTGCCTCCGTTCAGCGGCTACTACACGAAGGACGCGATCCTCGAGCTCGCGAGCCATGACGGCGAGGTGTGGACCTACGTGCTCGGATCGCTCGGCGCGCTGGTCTCCGCCTGGTACATCGCCCGCCTGTTTTTCACCGCCTTCATCGGCGATCGTCGGTACGAAGGCCGGGCGCACGAGGCGTCCACGCTGATGCGTGCCCCGCTCGTGGTGCTCGCGATCGGGGCCCTGTTCGCCGGCATGTGGCTCGCGTTGACGCCCGATGGCCGGCTCGCGACGTTCCTCGAGCCCGTGGTCGGCACCGTCGCGGAGGGGCACGCCGGTCCCTCCACACAGGTCCTGGTGGCGATCTCGGTCGTGTTGACTCTGCTGGGCATCGCCATCGCCTGGCGTCTGTATCGCCCGGCCGCCGCCGAGCGATGGATCTCGTTCCCCGAACGCGAGCCGGGCCTCGCCGGCGCGCTGGGCCATGCGTTCTACATCGACGACCTCTACGCCTGGATCGTGGGCACGGTCGGGCTCCGTGGGGCGGCCGCGCTGGAACGGTTCGACCGGATCGTCGTGGACGGCGCGGTCAACGGCGTCGGGCGGCTCGCCGTCCGGCTCTCCGGGCTCGCGCCGATCTGGCAGTCGGGGAGGGTGCGCCGCTACGCCCTGTCGTTCCTGGCCGGCGGCGTGGCGCTGCTCGTGTTCGCCGTGGTGAGGGTGTAGATGGACGCTCCCTGGCTCACGCTCGTGATCGTCGCGCCGCTGACCGGCCTGCCGGTCCTCCTGCTGTGGCGTTCGATCTCCGACGAGGCCGCCCGGTGGGTCGGTCTCGCGGCCGCGCTGGCGGCGTTCGCCGTCTCGATCGGCATGCTGGCGAACTTCGAGACCGGCGAAGCGGGCTTCCAGTTGGTCTCGAAGCACCCGTGGGTCGAGTCGGTCGGGCTCTCGTGGTTCCTGGGCGTCGACGGGTTCTCGGTCTGGCTCGTGATGGTGACCACGTTCATGTTCCCCATCGCGATCGCCGCCTCGTGGAAGGTCGACCACCAGGTGCGCCGCTACATGGCGATGGCTCTGTTCCTCGAGACGGTGATCCTCGGGGCGTTCCTCTCGCTGGACCTGCTGTTGTTCTTCCTGTTTTTCGAGGCCCTGCTGTTCCCGATGTACTACATCATCGGCGTCTGGGGCTCGAAGCGCCGCATCTACGCCGCCACGAAGTTCCTGCTGTACACGATGTTCGGGTCCGCGTTCCTGCTCGTCGGCATCCTGTGGCTCTACATCGAATCCGGGAACCAGCTCGGGAAGGCGACGTTCGACCTCACGGCGCTCGAGCAGCTGCGTTTGTCGACCGAGGCCGGCCGATGGCTGTTCCTCGCGTTCTTCGTCGGCTTCGCGGTGAAGGTGCCGGTGTGGCCGCTGCACACCTGGCTGCCCGATGCCCACACGGAGGCGCCGACGAAGGGATCGGTCGTGCTGGCCGCGATCCTGCTGAAGACCGGGCCCTACGGCATGCTGCGGTTCAATCTGGATCTGTTCCCCGAGGCGTCCCGCTACTTCGCCGACGCGATCATGGTGCTCGCCGTGGTCGGCATCGTCTACGGCGCGATCGTCGCGATGATGCAGCGCGACATCAAGCGGTTGATCGCCTACTCGTCGGTGAGCCACATGGGGCTGATCGTGCTCGGCATCTTCGCGTTCTCCGCCGAGTCGATGGACGGTGCGGTGCTCCAGATGGTGAACCATGGGCTCTCGACGGGCATGTTGTTCCTGGTCTTCGGCATGCTCTACGAACGCACGCACACGCGGGAGATCTCCGATCTCGGCGGCATCGTGCAGGTCACGCCCTGGCTCGCGGGCGCCTACGTCGTCGCCATGTTCTCCTCGATCGGCCTGCCCGGCCTCAACAACTTCGTCGGTGAGTTCCTGGTGCTGCTGGGCACGTTCTCGGTCGATCGGGTGCTCGCGTCGATCGCGATCCTCGGCGTGATCCTCTCCGCGATCTACATGCTCTGGTCGTATCAGCGCACGTTCCAGGGCCCGGCGAAGGAACGGTGGGGGTCGCTGCGGGACCTCTCCTGGCGCGAAGGCGCGATCGTCGCGCCGATCGTCGTCGCGATGTTGTGGATCGGCTTGCAGCCCGGACCGATGCTCGAGCGCCTTCGCCCGACCTCGGAGCTGGTCTCGGAGCGCATCCGCACCGTGCAGGTGGGCGAGGCCGTCGAGCCGTTGGCGCGCACGAGCGGCCCGGGGGGGGAGGGACCGTGATCGATCCGCCCCGGGTCGAGCTCTGGGCGATCCTGCCGGTGCTGATCCTGTTCGGGGGCGCCGTGATCGCGTTGGTGGGCGCCGCCTTCGCCCGCCGGGCCGACCAGGCTCCGTTCGCGCTCCTCACGCTGGCCGCGCTCGCCGCGGCGGCGGCCTCGGCCCTCTGGCTCTGGCAGCGGGAGCCGACCACCGCGCTCGAAGGCATGGTCAGCGTCGATCGTCTGGCGGTCGTGGCCACGCTCACGCTCTGCGGCGTCGGTGCGTTCGGGGCGTACCTCGGATACCACTACTTTGAGCGAGACGAGCTGCGGCGGAACGAGTTCTACGCCCTGCTGCTGTTCGCCCTCGGCGGCATGGCCCTGCTGGTGGCCGCCGCAGATCTGATCGTCGTCTTCCTCGCGATCGAGGTGCTCTCCCTGTCGCTGTACGTGCTCACGGCCCTGACGTTCCGGCGCGGGCCCACCGAGGCGTCGCTGAAGTACTTCCTGCTGGGGGCGTTCTCGTCGGCGTTCCTGCTCTACGGGGTCGCGATCAGCTACGGAGCGGTCGCGACCACCAGCATCCAAGGGCTGGCGCGGGGGCTGGCCGGCACGACCGGGGACCAGTCGCTCGCCATCGCAGGCGCGCTGCTCATCGTGGTCGGCCTCGGGTTCAAGGTCTCGCTCGTGCCGTTCCACATGTGGGTGCCCGATGTCTATCAGGGTGCTCCGAGCCCGGTGACGGCGTTCATGTCGGCGGCGACGAAGGTGGCCGTGTTCGTCGCGCTCGTCCGCGTGCTGCACGTGGCGTTCGTGGCCCTGCAGTGGGACCTCGGTCCCGCCATCGCAGCGCTGTCGGCGGCCTCGATGGTGGTTGGCAGCGTGCTGGCGATCGCCCAGACCGACGTCAAGCGCCTGCTCGCGTACTCGAGCGTCGCGCAGGCCGGGTACATCCTGTCCGCCTTCGTCGCTCCCGATCGCGACGGCATCGCCGCCGCCCTGTTCTACGTCGTCTCGTACGCTGCGGCGGTGATCGGCGCGTTCGGAGTCGTGATGCTGATCTCGGGCGGCATCGGGGAGCAGACCGGCTTCGAGCGCTTCCGGGGCCTCGGCCGCCGTCGGCCCGGTCTGTCCGCGCTCCTGACGATCTTCCTGCTCTCGCTCGCGGGCATCCCCCCCACGGCTGGGTTCGTGGCGAAGGTGTTCGTGCTGGGGGCGGCGACGAGCGCCGGCTACTGGCCGCTGGTGCTGATCGGCGCCCTGGCCGGGGTGGTCGGCGCCTTCTACTACCTGCGCATCGTCGCGTTGATGGCGATGCGTGAGCCCGAGGGGGACGACGTCGCCGACCCGTCGCCGCTGCCTCGGCTGGTGCTCGCGGTGCCGGCCGCGGCCGTCGTCGTGCTGGGTATCGTGCCGGGCGTGATCGTGCCGGTGTTGCGGGAAGCGGGGGTGCTCACATGGTGAGGCCGCGATGAGCCGCGGAGTGATCCCAGGGCTCGAGCCGCCCGACGCCGGGCTCGAGGCCGACGTGCGTACGCGGCTCGACCAGGTCGAGGAGGCGCTCGAGAAGTCCGTGCGCATCGAGGCATCGGGCATGCTGACGGAGACCTCTTCGTACCTGATCGCCGCGGGCGGGAAGCGCTTCCGCGCGATGCTCGTGCTGCTCGCCGGGTACTTCGGCGACCCGGCCGACCCGCGGCTCGTCCCCGGTTCCGTCTCGATCGAGCTCGTGCACCTCGCCACGCTGTACCACGACGATGTGATCGACGAGGCCGACGCTCGCCGCGGGGCGCCGAGCGCCAACATGCGATGGGACAACACGGTGGCGATCCTCACGGGCGACTTCCTGTTCGCGAGGGCCTCGGAGATCTCGACGGAGCTCGGGACCGAGATCTGCCGTCTGCTCGCGCGCACGATCGCGGTGCTCTGCGACGGGCAGATCCGCGAGGTATCGAGTTCGGCCGAGGTCGAGCAGGAGATCGCGAGCTACCTCGAGATCATCCGGCGCAAGACCGCCTCACTGATCGCGACGTCGTGCCGGCTCGGAGCCATGCTGTCCGATGCCGATGCCGAACACGTCGACGTGCTCGAACGGTTCGGCGAGGCCCTGGGCATGGCGTATCAGCTCTCCGACGACATCATGGACATCACGTCCTCGCAGATCGAGCTCGGCAAGGAACCCGGGCAGGACCTGCGGGAAGGTGTCTACACGCTGCCGGTGCTGCATGCGCTGGCTCACGACGAGCACCGGGAGGAGCTGGCCCGCATCCTCTCGCACGGCGCACCCGACGGGGAGATGCTCGACCGAGCGCTCGACATCGTGCGGTCGGGCGGGTCGGTCGACGTGGCCCGGGCCGCCGTGACCGACGAGGTGCGAAGGGCGACTGGGCTCGCGATGCGGCTGCCGGACGGCCCGGCGCGTCATGCGCTGATCCAGCTGGCGAAGTTCTTGGCGGGCAGGTGCGGGGCGGTGGCCGCGTGAGGACGCTAGGATACGGGCGCCCGAGGGGCCTTCCACTGTCATGAGTGACTACTACTCGTCGTACGGGGTACTGCTGGCGGTCGTCGCCGCAGGTGCCCTGCTGGTCGCAGTGGCGTTCACCACGGCACGGCTCGTCGCGCCCGCCAAGCCGAACGCAGAGAAGCTCACGACGTACGAGTGCGGGATCGACCCGGTCGGCGAGGGATGGTCGCAGAGCCATGTCCGCTACTACGTGTACGGCTTCCTGTTCGTGATCTTCGACGTCGAGAGCGTGTTCCTCTTCCCGTGGGCCCGGGTCCTCGAGGACATCGGCACCGCGGCGGTGGTCGAGATGGCGATCTTCATCGGCATCTTGGCCGTCGGCCTCCTCTACTCGTGGCGCAAGGGGGTCCTGCGGTGGGCCTGATCACCGAGAAGACCCAGCTGACCAGGATCCAACCGGTCAAGTTCATCCTCAACTGGGGGCGCCGCTACTCGCTGTGGGTCATGAACTTCGGCTTGGCGTGTTGTGCGATCGAGTTCATCGCGGCGTCGACCGCAAAGAACGACTTCATCCGTCTCGGCGTGATCCCCACCGCCCACGGTCCGCGCCAGGCCGACCTGCTCGTGGTCGCCGGCACGCTGACCGACAAGATGGCGCCCGCTCTCAAGCGGGTCTACGAGCAGATGCCCGACCCGAAGTACGTGATCTCCTTCGGCTCGTGCTCGAACTGCGGCGGTCCGTACTGGGACAGCTACTCGGTCACCAAGGGCGTCGACCAGATCGTGCCGATCGACGTGTACGTGCCCGGTTGCCCACCGCGGCCCGAGGCGCTGCTGCACGGCATCCTCGAGCTGCAGCGGAAGATCAAGGATGAGGACATCCAGGAGAAGTTCGGTGCCGTCACCCAGCCAGCTGTCTCCTGACGACGTCGCCTCCCGGTTGCGGGCGCGCTTCGGCGACGATGTCTCCGACGTGGCCGATCAGCACGGCCACGCGGTCGCGACCGTGAGCCGGGAGCGGTATCACGACGTCTGCCGCTTCGTGCGTGACGAGCCCGAGTTCGCGTGCGACTACGCCGATTTCACCTCGGCGGTCGATCTCGGCGATGAGCGAGGGTTCGAGGTCCTGACCCACCTGTTCTCCACGGCCCACCACCACAACGTCCGCGTGAGGGTCGCCGTGCCCCGTGACGACGCCGTGCTCGCCTCGGTGAGCGACCTCTGGGCCACGTGCGACTGGCACGAACGGGAGACCGCGGAGATGTTCGGCATCCGCTTCGAGGGTCACCCGATGCCGGTGAAGCTGCTCCTGTCCGAGCCGTTCGAGGGTCACCCGATGCGCAAGGACTTCTCCCTGATGACCCGCGAAGCGAAGCCGTGGCCCGGTGCGGTCGAGGGCGAGGAGGACGAGGAGGCGTGATCGACGTCCTCGCCGCGGCCGGCGTCTCGTTCATCGAGGAGCTGACCTCCAACTTCTGGCTCGCGCTCGTGCTCAAGACCGTGCTGGTCATGGCCTTCTTCCTCGTGGTGCCCCTCGGCATCGGCTACATGGAACACAAGGTGCTGGCGCACATGCAGGCACGGCTGGGCCCGATGGAGGCGGGGGCCTTCCACGGGTGGGCCCAGCTGATCGCCGACGGCGTGAAGTTCATCCAGAAGGAGAACCTCGTGCCGGCCGCAGCCGACCGCACGGTCTACTCGCTCGCTCCGGCCGTGGCGATGGTGCCCTACATCGCGATCCTCGTGGTGCTGCCGTTCAGCGACACGTTGTTCGCGCTCAACCTCGACGTGGGCATCTTCTTCGTCATGGCGATGTCGAGCGTCTCCGTCATCGGCGTGCTGATGGCGGGCTGGTCGAGCGCGAACAAGTTCTCCCTGATCGGCGCATTGCGTGCCGCCGCGCAGCTGATCGCCTACGAGCTGCCCCTCGTGCTGGCGGCGGCGGGGGTCGTGATGCTCTCCGGGGTGACGTCGATGGTCGGCATCGTCGAGGCCCAGGAGTCGATGTGGTACGTGATCCCCCTGTTCCCGCTCTTCCTGATCTTCATGGTCTCCTCGCTCGCCGAGCTGAGCCGCACCCCGTTCGACATGCCGATCGCCGACTCCGAGATCATCTACGGCGCCTACACCGAGTACGGGGGGCTGAAGTTCGCGTTCTTCCTGCTCGCCGAGTACGGGGGCATCGTGGCGCTCTCCGGCATCGCCGCGGTGCTGTTCCTCGGGGGGTATCAGGGGCTGCCGGGGATCCCGTTGCCCGACCCGATCTGGATGGCGATCAAGATCGGGGCGCTGTCGTTCTTCGTGATCTGGCTCCGCGCGACGTACCCGCGACTGCGTGAGGATCAGCTGCAGCGGTTCGCGTGGCTCACGCTGATCCCGATCTCACTCGTGTGGATCCTGGGCGCGGCCGCGTTCAAGGTCGCGTTCTGAGGAGCTGACGCCGTGGCCGTCGACACCCCACCCATCGACCAGCCGGAGGCCGGCGGCGGCCAGGGGCTGCTCAAGGGCCTGACGGTCACGCTCAAGACGATGCTGCGGCCGGCCGTCACGGTGCAATATCCGCACGTCAAGCCCGACCTTCCGGCGCGGACCCGAGGCGTGATCGCGCTGAAGCAAGCGAACTGCACCGTCTGTTACAAGTGCTCGCGCGAGTGTCCCGACTGGTGCATCTACATCGATGCCCACAAGGAGACGCACGAACCGGCCGCCGGCGGGCGCGGCCGGTCGATGAAGGTCCTCGATCGTTTCGCGATCGACTACGCCCTCTGCATGTACTGCGGCATCTGCGTGGAGGTGTGCCCGTTCGACGCGCTGTTCTGGAGCCCCGAGTTCGAGTACGCGGAGTACGGGATCGACGAGCTCATCCACGAGAAGGAGCGCCTCGAGGAGTGGACCTACACGGTGTTGCCGCCGCCGCC
>DASTBT010000038.1:0-15861 GCA_035711865.1 Actinomycetota bacterium | reverse complement strand
GAGGGCTCGGCCGACGGACCCATGGATTACCTGATCACCGGGGGTGCCGGCTTCATCGGCTCGCACCTCGCCGACGCCTTGCTCGCCCGTGGGGACCACGTGGTGGCGCTCGACGACGGGTCGACCGGATCGGTCGACAACGTCCGCCATCTCCTCGGCCAGCCGGGCTTCGAGTTGCGGGAGGGCACGGTGCTCGACGAGACGCTCGTGGGCGAGCTCGCGGGGCGCGCGGACGTGATCGTGCATCTCGCGGCCGCGGTGGGGGTGAAGCTGATCGTCGAGCAGCCGCTGCGGTCGCTGATCACGAACATCAGGGGCACCGAGAACGTGCTCGAGGCGGCGGCGCTCGCCGACGCTCGCGTGCTCGTGGCGTCGACCTCGGAGATCTACGGCAAGAACGGCAGCGGTCCCCTGCCCGAGACGAGCGACCGCGTGCTCGGGTCCCCGTTCGTCGCCCGCTGGTCGTACAGCGAGGCCAAGGCGATCGACGAGATCCTGGCCCACGCCTACTGGAAGGATCGCGGCACCGAGGCGATCGTCGCGCGGTTCTTCAACTGCGTGGGGCCGCGACAGACGGGGGCGTACGGCATGGTGGTGCCGTCGCTCGTTCGCCAGGCCCTGGCGGGGCAGGACGTGACCGTCTTCGGAACCGGGGAGCAGCGGCGGTGCGTCTGCCACGTGCTCGACACCGTGGCTGCCGTCGTCGCGCTGCTCGACCACCCCGACAGCCCCGGCGATCCGTACAACGTCGGCGCGCTCAACGAGGTGTCGATGAACGAGCTCGCCGAGGCGATCGTGGCCAGGACGGGCTCGAGCTCACAGATCGTGCACGTGCCCTACGAGGTCGCCTACGAGGCGGGCTTCGAGGACATGGAGCGCAGGGTGCCCGACATCGGCAGAATCAGCGCGCTCACGGGGTGGTCGCCGAAGCGGACGCTCGACGACATCCTCGACGACGTGATCGAGCACCAGCGCTTGACCGCGGCGCGGTGACGCCCGGTCAGACGGAGCTTCGGGCCTCGGTCCAGTCCGGGACCACGACCGGCGCCTGATCGTTGTCCGGCACCGCGGGCCCGGCCACCGACTCGATGCCGCCGAGCGCCTGGACCATGTCGGCGGCCGCCTGGGCGAGCCGACCGGCCTGCTCCTTGGAGGTGAGCGTGACCCCGCGCTCCTCGAGCACCCGGAAGAACTCCTCCATCGCGGCGCGACGATCGCCGAGCAGCGAGGCCTCGGAGACGTTCAGCGCCTTCGCGAGCCGGGCTAGCGTCTGGATCGACGGCTCCACGTGGCCGTTCTCGTAGCGAGACAACCGCGCCTTGGGGATGCCGGAAAGCTCCTCCAACTCCGATTGGCTGAGACCCCCCGCCAAGCGGGTCTCACGCAGGCGGTTGCCGAAATGGCGTCCCTCTTCGTCATAGCGCATCGGGCTCGATCCCCCCTCAAGATCGGATGCAGCAGCCTGACGGTCGACCGTCAACATAGCACGCGGCGACAACGGCGCATCGTGCCGATGCTGTACTTCGAAGGAACGGGTGAGGCGGGGCCGCGTCGGACCCCGCCTCGGGGTGCTGCTCACCTTGGTCAGGCCTCGTCGAACGTGACCAAAGCGCTTCGGGTCACTTGACCTCGACGGTCGCCCCGGCGCCCTCGAGGGCTTCCTTGGCGGCGTCGGCGGCCTCCTTGTTGACCTTCTCCAGAACGGGCTTGGGTGCGCCGTCGACCAGGTCCTTGGCCTCCTTCAGGCCGAGGCTCGTGAGCGAGCGAACCTCCTTGATCACCTGGATCTTCTTGTCGCCGGCGCCGGTGAGGACCACGTCGAACTCGTCCTGCTCCTCGGCGGCGGCGGCCTCGCCGCCGGCCGCGGCACCGCCAGGGCCGGCCATCATGACCGGAGCCGCGGCCGCCGCGGTCACGTCGAACGTCTCCTCGAACTGCTTGATGAACTCGGACAGCTCGAGCAGCGTCATCTCCTTGAACTGCTCCAACAGATCGTCGGTGGACATCTTCGCCATGGTCGTCACTCCTCCTCGTTCGAGGCCTCGGCCTCGGGGGCGGTCTCGTCGCTCGCCTCGGCCTCGGCGGGCTCGGGGGCTTCGGCGGCGGGCTCGGGGGCTTCCTCGCCCGGCAGCTTCTCCTTGTAGGCCTCGAGCAGCGAGACGAACTTCGACTGCGCGCCGACGAACAGCGCGGCGGCCTTCGACATCTCGGACTTCACCAGGCCCGCGACCTTCGACAGCATGACCTCGCGCGACTCGAGCGAGGCGAGCGCCTTGGCCTCGTCGGCCGAGAGCACCTTGCCGTCCATGAACCCGCCCTTGAGCGACAGGGTGGGGTACTTCTTCGCCGCGTCGACGACCGACTTCGCGGCCGCCACGGGGTCGCCGTCGACGAACGCCACCGCGGACGGGCCCTCGATCAAGGCCTCGATCTCGGCGACGCCGGCGTCGTTGACGGCCCGCCGCATCAGCGTGTTCTTGATCACCTGGAACTTCGTGCCGCCCTCGGCGAGGGAGCGACGGAGCTCGGTGATCTCCGACACGCTGAGGCCGCGGTACTCGGTGAGCAGCAGGGCGTCGGATCCTTCGATCCGCTGCTTGAGCTCGGCGACCCGCTCGATCTTCTCCTGTTTGGGCATCGCGCCTCCTGACATGAAACAACGCGCCTCCGCAGACAGCGGAGACGCGCATCGTGTCGTGCGGCGCTCGTCCGTTCGCCTCGGCAGGTGCCCGGGTGTGGGATTACGCGCTCACAGCGAGCGCCCCTGCTGTCTGCGGCCCGCCCAAGGATACGGAGCCTCGCGCCGTCGTGACAAACGCGACCGATCGCCCGCCGAACTCGGGACCTCCGGCCCCTAGCGCAAGGCATGCATCGAGGTATCTAATAGCGAAACGCTAGGTCGAACGGCCGACGGCGGTTGCGCGAGTGCAGCGTTGCTGGAGGAGGGGATCCCTGTGGTCACTCGGAGGACGTTCCTGAAGCTGTCGGCCGCGGCGGGCGGGGCGATCATGCTGCCGCCCGGGGTGTTCGCCCGCCCCGTGTGGGCTGCTCCCCTGCCCGGCGGCACGCTCGATCCTTCGGACATCGACAAGTACGTACGAGACCTCGTGATCCCGCCGGTCATGCCGCGCAGCGGCGTGAAGACCCTGAAGGGTGGCAGGAGGGTCGACTGGTACGACATCGCGGTGCGCCAGTTCCGCCAGGAGATCGTGCCGGACCTGCAGACGCCGGTGTGGAGCTACGGTTCGGTGGACCACCGCGGCACGTTCAACTACCCCGCCTTCACGATCGAGGCGAAGTGGCGCCGCGGCGTGGCCGTGCGGTGGCGCAACGAGCTCGTCGACGGCGACGGGCACTTCCGCCCACACCTTCTGCCGGTCGACCCCACCCTGCACTGGGCGAACCCACCGGGCGGCAAGACCGGTCGCGACAGCCGTCCGGAGTTCGCGTCGACCCCCGGTCCCTACCGCGGCCCCGTGCCGATCGTCACCCACCTGCACGGCGCGGCGAAGGTCGGCGACGAGAGCGACGGATACGCGGAGGCCTGGTACCTGCCCGACGCACGGAACATCCCCGCGGGCTACGCGCGGGTCGGCACGTGGCACGACTTCTTCGCCCAGAAGTGGCTCGATCGCTACGGCTCGAAAGGCATGAGGGCGTGGCGGCGAGGATCGGCGACCTTCGTCTACCCGAACGACCAGCGCGCCTCTACCCTCTGGTACCACGATCACACCCTGGGGATGACCCGACTCAACGTGTACGCGGGGCCCGCCGGCTTCTACCTGATCCGGGGCGGCCCGGCCGATCGAGTTCTCGACCGGCGCACCGGCGGGAAGGCGTCGCTGCCCGGGCCCGCGCCCAAACCTGGCGACGACCCGAACAAGAAGTACCGCGAGATCCCGATCGTGATCCAGGATCGGGCCTTCGACGCGAACGGCAAGCTCTTCTACCCGGACACCCGGGCGTTCTTCGACGGGATCGACGGCCCCTACATCCCGGAGACCGATGTCTCACCGATCTGGAACCCTGAGTTCTTCGGCAACGTGATGGTCGTCAACGGCCGGTCGTGGCCGCGGCTCGTGACCGAGCGACGCCGCTACCGGTTCCGGCTGCTGAACGGATGCGACTCTCGGTTCCTCATCCTGGCCTTCGACGACCCGCGGGTGAAGGTCTGGCAGATCGGCACCGAGGGCGGGTTCCTGCCGCAGCCCCTCGACCTGAACCAGCTGACCGACGGACAGATCCTGCTGGGGCTCGCCGAACGGGCCGACGTGATCGTGGACTTCTCGGGCGTCCCGGCCGGCACCAGGGTGCGCATGGTGAACCTCGGCCCCGACGAGCCGTTCGGTGGGGGCGTGCCCGGCGTGGACTTCGAGCCCTCGGACCCCGGCACGACCGGCCAGGTCATGCGGTTCGACGTGGTCGCGGCGACGTCGACGGACACGAGCACCCCGCCCAGATTCCTGCGGCTGCCGCCGATCACGAACCTGACCGGAGGCAGACGACGCAAGGTGGCACTGATCGAGGAGATCTCCGGTGAGTTCGCCGACGCCCCGGTGGAAGCCCAGCTCGGGGTCGTGCGCAACGGCGCCCTCGTACCGAAGGATTGGGACGACCGGATCACCGAGAACCCATCGCTCGGTGCGACCGAGATCTGGGAGATGTTCAATGCCACGGCCGACGCACACCCGATCCATATCCACGAGGTGCAGTTCCAGGTCATGAACCGGCAGCGCCTGCGCCTCGACGACCAGGGCGAGGTCGTGCAGCCGGTCGAGACGATCGGCGCCCCGAGACCGCGCGAGCCGTGGGAGGCCGGGTTCAAGGACACGGTGATCTCGTACCCCGGCGAGGTCACGAGGGTGCGGCTGAAGTTCCAGACGGCGGGCAACTACGTCTGGCACTGCCACATCGTCTCGCACGAGGACAACGAGATGATGCGGCCCTACCGTATCGGCCGGGTGCAGCCGGGGTCGCCGGAGGCATGACCCTCGCCGCGCCCACGGGGGGTGCACGGGCGGGTGTAGTCGGGGTGGTGTAGTCGGGGTGGGTGCAGGGGGTGGGTGTTCTTCGGAGTGGCTCGTCAAGGACCTCCGTGTTCTCACTACAGGTCGAAAGACGGAGGTCCCTGCCGAGTTGGCGCGAGAAGGACGTGTCCAGTCCGCGGATCGGTCCCCCGGTGGAAGGTACGTCGGCTCAGTCGCGCCACGACGGACGACGAGGAACCGGCCGGCTCGGCTCCGACGTCCGCGTATCCCTCTCGGACTTCTGTGATCACCGGGCGGAGCCTCCTTTCTCCCGGGAGATCCCACAACCATCGGGCTGCTCGTGCGGGGGCCCGTCCGACTCGCGTCCGACACCGACCCTGGTCCGGGCGGCTCCCACCAAGTTCACGGAATCGTCTCGGCCCCCAGCGATTCCCTTCAGGGATGTGACGTCGATTCATCCGGGATATCGGGTCGTCTGCATCACCCGTCTCATGCGTCGCCACCACGGAATGCCGCGACGTACGCATCGAAGTTCCATCCGTCGAGGAACTTCGCCGCGTACCGGCGACCGTTGTCGAACAACTTGCCCTGAGTGGGTTCGTCGAGGTTGAAGTCGGTCGCCTTCACCGAGCCGGTGTCCACGAACATCGTGCGCGCGAGGACCGACGGGTCGTCGATGTGCATCTGGTCATGGAAGTTCGTCATGGTGCCGACCATGGCGCGCGCGAGGCCGACCGAGCCCGTCACCTTGAATCGCTGCACGACCGCGGCCGCGGGCTTCGCGGAGAGCTTGATGCCGAAGGTGGGCCAGCGCGGGGGCCTCCCGTCGGTGCGGTCGAAGACCTCGATCGGGAAGTTCGAGAGCATCCCGCCATCGACCATGAACGAGCGAAGCTCCTTGCCGCCATCGTCGCGACCCGTGAATCGGACCGGCTCATAGAAGAAGGGGATCGACATCGAGGCGCGAACGGCATCGGCGACCAGTTGGTCGTCCGCCTTCAGGCCGTAGCGCGCGTAGTCCCACGGCAATCGGACCAGCACTCCCCTGGTGACATCGGAGGCCATCACGACGAGCCGGTACGCCTTCTCCGGCGGGAGGGACGAGTCCGGATCGTCGATCCGGAGATCTCCGAACGTGCGCTTGCCGAGGGTCGTGAGGAGCCCGTCCAGCCACTCGCGCAGGTAACGGCCCTCGTAGATCCCCTTCTCGAACAGGACCGAGAGCCCCTTGCCTGCGCGCCCGAGGTGGTCGATGAATCCCTCGTCCTTGAACCGCCCGTAGTCGACTGTGCGCATCACGGGCTCGAGCTCTTTCGGCTCCATGCCAGCGGCGATCAGTGCTCCCACGATCGCGCCGGCCGAGGACCCGGCGATCCGGTGGAAGGTGTAGCCGGCGTCGAAGAGCGCCGAGTATGCGCCCACGAGCCCGATGCCCTTGACGCCCCCGCCTTCGAGGACGAGATCGGCGTCCATACTCCCGCTCCTTCCTGCGGGCAGGAGACGGCCCCGAGCGTAGGCCTGGTGGGCTGGCCGACGCAGTCGGCCGTCCGGTCGTCTTTCCTAGCTCCCCCAACTGGCCGATGGCTGAACGGTTCCCACAAGCCAAGAGGCGGACCTCCCACAGCAGGTCAGTGGCCGTTCGTCCAAGCCGGTCGAGAACTGGACGGATGTCGCCGATTGATCCCGGATCGAACGAAAGACGTTGCGCAGGATGACGACGTTGCAGCGCTCGTTGTTGGCGCCGTGGTCGACGACCTTCGTCGTCCCGACTACGGATGACTTCGGTGGGACTCGGTTGCAGCCGGCGCGGTTCTATGGCTTGCTGGCTGGGGAGGGGAGGTCACTCGATGACCGAAACGATCTATCAGGTCACGAAGTTCGGTGAAGGCTTCAACGGTCCGGGTCGTGGAACCGTTGACGAGGCCCTGGCGGTCTTGAAGCCGAAGCTCGACAGGATCATGGGGCCCTACCAGTTCCGGGGTGCGAAGAAACCGTTCACCCAGCAGCAGCTGCTGGAGCGGCTGGAGAGGCGTGCGCCGAGGCTCAAGGTCGGGGAGAAGCTAGTCGTGATGGGCTCTGACACAGGTCAGCCTTCGTTCGCGCTGCGGAAGTGGGAGATCGAGGAGGAAGCCGCGGAGTCCCCCCTCGTGACGTTCGCGAAGAGGTTCGTGGGGAACTCTCCGTACCGTCTCGGGGCGACCGGCCCGCCGGGTGACTCGGACTGTTCGGGACTGACGCTAAAGGCGGTGAAAGAAGGTCTACGACATCGACCTGCCGCACAAGGCGGACTTCCAGATGCGGGATGCTCACATCTGGGTCTTCAAGGACGCCTCGAGGCTCCGTTCCGGTGACTTCGTGTTCCTCAACTACGGACGCTTGCCCGCCGGTGAGGCCGACCACGTGGAGTTCTTCGTGAAGCCCGGCCGGACGCTGGGGTCGCGAGGCAGCACGGGCGGTGGGCTTCTACAACTTCGGCGATGACGACGCGAGCAGGATCTTGCGCTACGGCCGGCTACGGAAGCAGGACACCACCCAGTAGTCACGGGTGTAGTCCAAGGGACGCTCGCGGGACTAGGGGCTTACCGGATGGCAGGACACGAGGGCGACTCGAACAGCAGCGATGACGGTTCCCGATCCTTCTGGGTCACGGCGCCTGGGTTCATTACAGCCATTGGAGGGCTTCTCACCGCCATCGCTGTTCTCATCGGTGCCCTGAGTGCCGCCGGAGTGATCGGCGGTGAAGACGCTTCCTCTCCCTCAACGATCGCATCGCCCGGCCCGCAAGAACCATCCTTGAGCGACGCCGTCCTCCACGGAGACTGGTTGGTCGACGTTCGGCTACGGCGGATTGACGGAGAAGGGGCTATCGGTAACAACTTACTGTGGAAGCTGGAGCCGACGGAAGGAGCCAGTCGCCAGGAGCACTGGACGCTCGAATCATCCTGTCCTGAGTCACCCTGCGAGACGAGATGGGACAGCGTCGAAACACCAGATCGGTTCGCGATCCTCCGATTCGATGACGGCACGTACGTGGGTTCCGACAGTGGGAACGCGTCATGTCAGGGAGGTTCCGTGCCTGTTGATCGCACGATGGTGCTGAATGTCACCGATGCTGCGGACATCGGCGGGGTCTGGAGCGCCACAGCCATTTCAGGACATATCGAGACGTCATGGACATGTCAAGGGCAGCAGGTTGGAGGTGTCCTCGACGTAGATGGGACCCGCAGTCTTCCATGACGACGGCATAGTGCACCCCGTCCGGAGCACAGCTCCCTCGTGAACGGCGTCTCAGAAGCGGGGCGGACCTATCCCGATACGGTGAGATCCCGGACGGTCGCGGCATGCACGTGCTGTGCTGCTCAAGCGGTTCTCCGCCACCGTGGGCCGGCCGCGGCGAAGAAGGCCGCAGAGCCGACGACATCGACATCCACGGCGCTGAAGGACATCTCCAGGATGCGGCGGAGCCCCTCAGCCGTGTCGTCCACGTTGTCGAAGCCCCCTTGCCTGTTGGCTGCTCGCAGGAACGCGCGCGCGGGCTTCGTGTGGTCGCTCTGGAGACCGAGGACCGTCCCGCCGAAGAGGACCCCATCCGGGCCGAGGACGTCGGCGATGTTCCTCACGGCGACCGCCTTGTTCCCCTCCGGCCCGGGAAGGCAGTGAAGCACGAAGCTGAGTGCCGCGGAGTCGAACGGTCCGCGGACCGGGAGGGGCTTCATGACGTCGGCCTCGACGGTGACCGGATGCCGTTCCTCGAGTCGCTTCGCCGCGTGACGAAGCACGGTCCGATTGGGGTCCAGGAGCGTGATCGCCGTGTCGCGAGGCGGGTCCGCCTTCTCGATGAAGTAGCCGGTCCCGGGCCCGACGTCGAGGTGCCGGTGCCCCATGTGCTGTCGATACCTGTCGACGCCCTGTGCCACCGGAACCTTCCAGACCGCCCTCGACATGAACCCCAGCACCCAGACGTCGTAGATCGCGAGCATCGCCGCGTTGTACCCGGCCTGCCCCTTGTACGCCGGATCGGCCTTGTCCATGCCCGCGCGGTCGGCCCCGGGCCCTACTCGACGGGCGCCGCGTCGAACCCCTTCGGGCGCGTGGGGTCGACCCGCACGCCGGGGCCCATCGTCGAGGACAGCGTCAGCGACTTGATGTAGCGGCCCTTCGTCGAGGAGGGCTTCGCGCGCAGGATCTCGTCGGTCGCGGCGAGGTAGTTCTCGAGCAATGCCCGCTCGTCGAACGACTTCTTGCCGATCACCATGTGCACGTTCGACGTGCGGTCGGCCCGGTACTCGACCTTGCCGCCCTTGATCTCGCCCACGGCCTTGCCGATGTCGTTCGTCACCGTGCCGGTCTTCGGGTTGGGCATGAGCCCGCGGGGGCCGAGCACACGCCCCGCCTTGCCGACCGCGGCCATCAGATCCGGCGTCGCGACGGCGGCGTCGAAGTCGATCGAGCCGCCGATCACCTCTTCCACGAGCTCCTCGCCGCCCACGATGTCGGCGCCGGCTTCCGTTGCCTCACGGGCCTTCTCGCCCACGGCGAAGGCGGCGACCCGGACCGAGCGTCCGGTGCCGTTGGGCAGCGACACCGTGCCCCGCAGCGCCTGGTCGGCCTTGCGCGTGTCGAGGCCGAGACGGAACGTGACCTCGACGGTCTCGTCGAAGTTCGCATCGGGCTGGGACTTGAGGATCTTGATCGCGTCGGCGGGCATGTGGACGTGCTCGCGGTCGTAGGCCGCGGCGGCGTTGCGGTAGCGCTTGCCGTGGGTGGTCGTCATGCGTCGACCTCCACGCCCATGCTGCGCGCCGTGCCCTCGATGATGCGCATCGCGTTCTCGACGTCGTTGGCGTTGAGGTCGACCATCTTCCGCTCGGCGATCTCGCGCACCTGCGCCTGGGAGAGCCTGGCGACCTTCTCGCGGTTGGGCTCCCCCGAGCCCTTCTCGACCCCGGTGGCCTGCTTGATCAGCTCGGCCGCCGGCGGCTGCTTCGTGATGAACGAGAACGAGCGGTCCTCGTAGATCGTGAGCTCGACCGGGATCACCTGCCCGGCCATCGACTGCGTCGCATCGTTGTACTGCTTGCAGAAGTCCATGATGTTCACGCCGTGCTGCCCCAGGGCCGTGCCCACGGGCGGCGCGGGGGTGGCCTGAGCGGCCCTGATCTGCAGCTTGACGTTCGCGAGCACCTTCTTCGGCGCCAAGTTCGTTCACCTCCAGCGGTTCGAGCGGCCGTGAGGCCTCCCGCTCTCTCGGCTCGTGATCTAGACCTTCGACACCTGGTCGAAGCCCAGCTCGACCGGCGTCTCGCGGTCGAAGATGTTGACCAGCACCTTGAGCTTGGCCTGGTCGGGGTTGATCTCGCTGATCGTGCCGTTGAAGTCGGCGAACGGGCCCGAGATGATGCGGACCACGTCGCCTTCCTCGAAGCCCAGGCGCACGGCCGGCTTCGTGTGGTCTTCCTTCTTCACGACGAGGATCTTCTCGACCTCGCGCTTGCTCAGCGGCGTCGGCTTCGAGCCGGTGCCGGCGCTGACGAACCCGGTCACCCCGGGCGTGTTGCGCACGACGTACCAGGAGTCGTTGTCGTAGTCCATCTTCACGAGCAGGTAGCCGGGGAAGACCTTCTTCTGCACGACCTGCTTCTTGCCCGACTTGATCTCCATGACGTCTTCCATGGGGATGTGCACGCGGAAGATCTTGCCTTCCATCTGCATCGTGTGGATGCGCGACTCGAGGTTCGTCTTCACCTTGTTCTCGTAGCCGGCGTAGGTGTGGACCACGTACCACTCGCCGGGGCCACGGAACGGGTCGTCGGCGGCAGGCGGAGCGGGAGCCTCCTCGGCCTCGGAGACGGGCTCCGGCTCCGGGATGGGCACCGGTTCCGGCTCCGGGGTGGGCTCGGGCTCGGGCGTCTCGGCCGCCGGCGACATCGTGCCCGGTGCGAGCTCGCCGTCGCCCTGCGAGGCCTCCATCTCGAGGTACTCCTGGTCGACGACGGCCTCCTCGGCCTCGGCGGCGCCCTGCACGAGCTCCTGCCCGATCTCGTCGGCGGTCTCCTCCATCACGGCCGCCTCGATCGTGGCCTCGGCCAGGATCTCCTGCGCGGCCTCCTCGCCGGCTTCCTCGACGTCGGCGGCGTCGGAGATCGACCGTTCCAGCGCATCTTCGGCGGCGTCGGGCTCGCCGGCGTCGAGCAGCGTGGCGGCCTCGGCGAGGCCCTCGGAGAGGATCACCTCGGCGCCCAGATCGGCGGCGGTCTCGACGACCTCGGCCTCGACCGCGGCGTCGGCGATCGTCTCGGCCGCCGCCTCGTCGGCGAGGTCGTGGACATCCGCCGCGTCTTCGAGCGCGTCGGTCAGCGGGGTATCGGACGTTGTGTCGACGTCTTCCATGGGGTCCTCGGGGGGTCTCTCTCTCGTCAGGACAGCAGGTCGAGGATCGCCTTCGAGAACACGAAGTCGAGGCCCGCCACGTAGGCGGTCGTCACGATCAGCGTGGCGAGCACCACGATCGTGTACGAGACGAGCTCTCGCCGGGTCGGCCAGTCGACCTTCTTGAGCTCGAGGCGGACCTCTTTGAGGAACTGGCGCACGCCGGTGCGCTTGCGCTTCTCCGCGACCTGAGCGCGTCGGGCCGTCGCGGCGGGCGCGGCCTGTCGCTCGCGGCCGCCGCCACGCTTCTGCTGGCGCTCGGCGCGCTCCTGCATCCTCTTCATCTGTCGGTTCATGACGCTCCTTGCAGGCGCGGAGGGACTTGAACCCCCAACCCCCGGTTTTGGAGACCGGTGCTCTACCAGATTGAGCTACGCGCCTCCGAGACTCCGGCCGCCCCGGAGGGGCGTGCGGAAGGGCCAGTATAGGGTTCGCCCGGAGGCCACGGCAAAGACCGCGGCCGCCGCGCGCTTCCACCATGCCACAGACCCGCGTTTCCCGCGGAACCCCGCCCGCGAGAACCCCACGCCAGGTGCGTGAGTCGGCCCAGGTCGTGACCTATGCTCCAGCCGACGGACCGCGGCGGCCCCGGATCGCGAGAGACGTCATGGAAGAGCAGGCTGGCACCCCCCGGCGTAGCGTGTTCCGCCGGCTCGAGAACCAGGAAGACGAACCGCTGCTGACGAGCAGCGAGCACCGCATCTCCGCGTCGTTGCGCAGGTCGATCGACGAGCAGCTCGAGCAGGGTCTGCGGGCGCTCGAGGAGCAGGCGACCGACCTGATGCGCGAGATCGCCGCCGAGATCTGGCGCGCCTCGGGCAACGACATGCGTCCCGAGCAGGAGCGCATCGTCTCGCTGCTCTCGCGCGACCAGGCCATCAAGACCCTGATCACATCGAACGACGAGCGCTTCCAGTCGCTCGCGCTGCGTTCGGCGCGGGTCGAGGACACGATGAACGAGGTGGCCGAGAACGGGAAGTCCACCCGCGACGCGATCGAGGCATCGATGCTCGCGATCCGCGAGATCGCCGACTCGCCGACGCTGCACGGCGTCGAGGGCGTGCGCACCCAGCTGGAACAGGTCGAGCACCACATCGCCGCGGCGCTCTCCACGATGCAGGAACGCGACCGCGCGATCGTCGAGACGGTCACGCGTCAGGTGCGCGACCACGGCCGGCTGCTGACCGAGGAGACCGCGAAGGTCATCGGCGCGATCGACGCGTACGTCCAGACCGGCGCCGAGGCGATGGGCACCCTCTCCCGGCGGGTCGAGGAACACGCCGAGGCCTTCGCCGAGCACGACGGCACACTCAGCCAGACCGTCGCCGATCGCGTCGCGGCCGAGCTGACCCCCGTGACCGAGCAGCTCGAGATGCTCGCCGAGAAGGTGGGGCTGCACGGACGCGACCAGGAGCAGGTGCGCGCCGCCGTCGAGCGGCTGGTCGAGGCCCGCATCATGGGCGTCGCCCACCTGATCAGGGCCGACTCCGAGGCGCTGCGCGGCCTGATCGAGGAGCGCACCGAGGTGCAGGCCGACGCGATTCGCGAGACCGTCGACCGGCGCATGGCGGCGTTCGCCGAGCGCATGGACGAGAGGCTCGGCGCGGTCGCGACCGACGTGTCCGCCCAGGTCGCCGATCAGGTCGTCGCTCGCACGAGCGCGATCGACGGCATCGACGAGCTGCTGGCCGAGGGGCAGGCGGCGATCGAGGAACGGCTGGCGGCCCACATCGACGACCGCATGGCCTCGATCGCGAAGCTGATCAGGTCCGACAACCGAGCGCTGGCCTCGACGATGCGCGAGCAGCAGGCGATCACCCCGAGCGAGCCGCTCGACGCCGAACTGGTGCGCCAGACCCTGCGCGCGATCAAGGAGCTGCAGGCCGGCCTCGCCAACGACGTGCAGAGCACGGTCGACGTGCAGCTGTCGACGATCAGCGACCAGCTGCACAAGGAGACGCAGTCGACGACCGAGTCGATGGTCAAGGTCGCGGAGGTGCTGGGCGAGAAGATCGACCGGCTCACCGTGCGGGTCGACGAGGGTGTGGGCAACGACATGCAGGTCGTGATCGATCGCATGACCGACGCGATCCAGGCGATGTCGACGACGCGTCGCAGCGCTTGAGGGCGGCGCCGTTCAGCCGTTCGGTCGCCGTTCAGCCCAGGCGCACGGTCGCCTCGCCGCGCTTGATCGGCCACTCGGTCTCGCCGTCGCGCTCGCTCGAGACCCATAGCTCGAGGGTGGCGGTGCGCGCCTCGTCGTCGATCGCGCGCACCCGGCCGCCGGCCACGATCTCCTGGCCCATCGAGACCGTCGCCCGGAAGTTGGCCGAGATCGCGGTGACGGCCGCGGGGTCCTCGGCCCACCCGACCACGCAGGCCGCCATGTGGCCCATCGTGAACATGCCGTGCGCGATCACCCCGTCGAACCCGGCGCCTCGCGCGAACGCGTCGTCGAGGTGCAGCGGGTTCCGGTCGCCGCCGGTCTCGGCGTAAGCCCGCACATCCTCGCGCGAGACGACCCGGCGGAGGTGCGGCAGCTCGTCGCCCACCGAGACGCCCACGAACGGCCTCGTCATGCCGCGCGTTCCATCATCGTCGATCGCGTGCGCGCCACGAGCTCGCCGTCGTCGTCGAACAGCTCCATCGCGATCACGACGAACGCCGTGCCCGCCCGAACCCTGATCGAATCGATGCGCGCACGCACCGTGAGCGTCTCTCCTTCCCGGAGCGGACGCATCAGCTCGTACTCCTGGCTGCCGTGGAGCACGCGGGAGAAGTCGAGGTCCAGCGCGGGGTCGCCGATCACCCGCGGAAGCACGGTGAACTCGGCCGCCGTGAGGAACGTGGGAGGGACGCCCGCCTGCTGTCCGAAGACCGCACGGAACGCCGCGACCCTCGACGGGTCGACCACGAACTCGACGTCGGGATAGATCGTGCCTTCGGCCTGGGGGTTCACCGCGCGCACGGTAGCTCCGGGTGCTGTGCTCGGCAAGCGTTCCCGGCGGGGTCTCGGTGAGGGTCGCCAGAACTTCTCGCAGGTAGGTGAAACGGTTGGGGTCTCGCCCTACGATGCTCCGCGATGTCATCGCCGGGTGCCAAACACCCCATCAGGGTCGTGATCGCCGACGACCACCGTTCGTTCGGCGAGGCCCTCGAGGTTGCGCTCGACAAGGAACGCGACCTGCGGGTGATCGAGGTCGTCACCGACGGTCAGTCCGCGATCGACTCGGCGACGAAGGAACACCCCGACGTGGTGCTGATGGACCTGCAGATGCCCGGCGTCGACGGCATCGAGGCCACGCGTCGCATCCACGACGAGTCGACTGGCACCGCCGTGATCATCCTCTCCGGTCAGCAGGCCGACGAGGTCAGTCTCGCTCGCGCGATCCAGGCGGGCGCGCGCGGCTACCTCAGGAAGACCGAGGCCGTCGGCGGCCTGGCCGACGCGATCCGCCGGGCGTACCGGGGCGAGCCGCTGCACACCAGCGCGGAGGTCGAGCAGTCGCTGCGCCGGCTCCGGCGCCGCCGGGCGCAGGACGGGAACCTGGCCCAACGCATCGAGCGGCTCACGCCTCGCGAGCTCGAGATCCTGCAGCTCATGGCCAACGGTTCCACCTCGGAGCAGATCGCCTCGGAGCTCGGCATGAGCAAGCACACGCTGCGCACGCACACGCAGAACGTGCTCACGAAGCTCGGCGTGCACTCGAAGCTCGACGCGATCGTGGCGGCGATCCGCTACGGCAAGGTGCACACCGTCGACGTCACGCCCGCCGAAGAGCTCGAGGAGGGCGAGGGTGAGGGCGAGGGCGGGGGCGGGCAGATCCACGAGATCGAGGATCTCGGGGAGGTCGAGCGAGCCGAGCCGCCGGAGAAGTCCTGAGCCGACGGCGCGGGCTGCTGCGGCGGCGGCGGGCGCGTCGGTGTCGGCGGGTTGACCCGTTGCTCTCGGGGTGGCTCGTCAAGGACCTCCCTAGTTCTTCCTGCATGCGAAAACGGAGGTCCCTGCCAAGTTGTCGCGAACGAAGGGTCGAGGGAACCCGATCTTGCGAGCGACGGGCCCGGGCAAGCACCCCCGAGCCCCCGAACCCGGGCGCCGCCGAGCGTCAGCGGGTCTCTCGGTGCACCGTGTGCGCCCGGCACCAGCGACAGTACTTCTTCAGCTCGATGCGGTCGCGGTCGTTCACCTTGTTCTTGACGGTGTTGTAGTTGCGCCGCTTGCAGTTCGTGCACGCGAGCGTGATCTTCGGGCGGTTGTCCGTCTTGGCCATGGGATTCCTCTGGGGCTAGTCCGGCACAGGGTTACTTGACGATCTCGGTGACGCGGCCGGCGCCGACGGTGCGCCCGCCCTCGCGGATCGCGAAGCGCAGGCCCTCCTCCATCGCGATCGGGGCGATCAGCTCGACCGTCATCTCGACGTTGTCCCCGGGCATGACCATCTCG
>DASTBT010000037.1:0-20206 GCA_035711865.1 Actinomycetota bacterium | reverse complement strand
GCACGCTGTTGGTGATCTCGGGCGCGGACGCCGCGCTCGGTCAGGACAGTCAGAACGGCGCCGTGCTGGCCGCCGACTACCTCGATGGCACGTTCGACGGCACGCCGGGACAGCTCCTCGGCCACGACATCAACTGGGTCCACGAGGACGACCTGTGCTCGGCGGAGGGTGGCCAGGCGGGGGGGACCGCGCTCGCGGCCGACCCGTCGATCGTGGCCGTGGTCGGCACGAGCTGCTCGAGCTCCGCGCTCGGCATCGCGGACACGATCCTGTCCGAGAAGGGCATCCTGCTGTTCTCGCCGTCGAACACCAACCCGGCGCTGACCTCCGATGAGGCGCACCAGCCGTTCTACGCGCGCACCGCGCACAACGACCGCATCCAGGGCGCGGTCGTGGCGGAGTACGCGCTGAACGAGGCGGGCGCCACCTCGATGGCCACGATCAGCGACGAGAGCCCGTACACGCAGGGCCTCACCGCCGCCGCAGAGATCAACTTCGAGGGTGGTGACGGCACCATCACCGCGCGGGAGCGGATCAACTCCGAAGACACCGACTTCAAGCCGGTGTTGCGCTCGATCGCCGAAGGCGACCCGGACGTGCTCTACGCGCCGGTGTTCGTCGCCGCATGTTCGCTGATCATGAAGCAGGCGGCCGACATCATGCCCGACGTGACGTTCATGACGTCCGATGGGTGCTTGAGCCCGGACACGATCGAGACCGCCGGCGCCGCGATCGACGGCGCCTTCGTGTCGGGGCCGGACATCTCGGTGTTCCAGGAGGGTGACTTCTACTCGAACGAGTTCCTGCCGGCGTACGAAGAGCAGTTCGGCAGCGAACCCACGGCGTTCTTCCACGCGCATTCGTTCGACGCGACGAACGTCATCTTCGACGCGATCGAGCAGGTCGCCGTCGAGAACGACGACGGTTCACTGTCGATCCCACGGACGGCGCTGCGTGACGCGGTGTTCGCCACCTCGGGCTACGAGGGGCTCACCGGCATCATCACGTGCACCGATCTGGGTGACTGTGCCACCGACGTGACGATCGGCATCTTCGAAGGGCCCAACTGGCCCGTCGAAGGCGGGGAAGGCGACGGGAAGCCCGTCTTCAGCGAGACCAAGTCGTTGGACGACGTCCTCTGAGCCCGGAACGAACGGACGGAACGATGCCCGGGCGGCCGCCGAGCGGCCGCCCGGGCACGTCCGAGTGAGAGGGGCCGTACAGGCATGGCCAGTTCCGGGGCCGTGAGCGCACGCGCCCGGCGCGTCGGTGGGTTCGCGACGCTCCCGTGGCGCCGCATCATCCTCATCATCCTCGGTGCGACGATCATGTTCGTGGTCGTCGTCGGCTCGTACCGCACGCTGACCCTGCCGGAGGCCGAGCGGTACTCCGGTGATTTCTGGGTCGACCAGGTCGTCAACGGCATCGGCCAGGGCGCGATCCTCGCGCTGATCGCGCTCGGGTACACGCTCGTCTACGGCATCCTGCGCATGATCAACTTCGCGCACGGCGAGGTGTTCATGGCCGGCGCGTTCATCTCGTTCTTCTTCGCCGACGCCTACGTCAAGAGCGGGTTCCTGAACTCGAACCCCTACCTGTCGCTCCTGATCCTGTTCGCGGTCTCGATCGTGGGATCGACGGTCGTGGCCGTGCTGCTCGAGCGCATCGCCTACCGGCCGCTGCGCAACGCGCCGAGGCTGGTGCCGCTGATCACGGCGATCGGCGCCTCGCTGTTCATCCAGAACGCGTTCCGGGGCTTCTTCGGCCCCCAGCCGTACGGCTATCCCGTGCCGGACGTGCTCGCGGGCTCGATCGAGCTCTTCGGTATCCCCGTGAGCAAGGTGATCGTCTTGGTGTTCGTCGTCGCCATCGTGTCGATGGTGGTCCTGCAGGCGTTCGTTCATCGCAGCCGCACCGGCCGATCGATGCGGGCGGTCGCCGAGGACAGCGAGATCGCGAGCCTGATGGGCATCGACGTCGACCGCATCGTCGTCGTCACGTTCATCGTGGGGGGCGTGTTGGCCGGCATCGCCGGGGTGTTGTTCTCCCTCACCTTCCAGCAGGTGCAGTTCACGATGGGGTTCAAGCCGGGCATCGCGGCGTTCACCGCGGCGGTGCTGGGGGGCATCGGCAGCATCGGCGGGGCGGCTCTCGGCGGGTTCGTGCTGGGCCTCCTGCAGGCGATCGGGCCGCCGCTGCTGCTGACCGGTTTCTCGATCCCGAGCCCGTTCTCGATCCGCGATGCGTTCGTCTTCCTGGTGCTGATCCTCGTGCTGGTGTTCCGTCCCGGCGGACTACTGGGCTCGGGCGACGCGGAGAAGGTCTGATGCGGTCGGCCGTGCGCATCGGCTCGAGCGCTGGCATCGTCACGATCTTCCTGGCGGCCGTCGGGTTGATCGGCAACTTCACGAACCTCAACCTGATCGGCGACCAGGTGACGTTCGCCGGGGTGATGATCCTCATCGCACCATTGATCGGGGGCTACGTCGTCACCGCGCCCAAGGTCGAGTCGGGCTCGCTGGTGCGTGTCGATCGCGGCCGGGCGGCGATCCTCGGAGCGGTCACGGGCGTGGTCGCCGGGTGCGTCTTCGCGGCCTTCGTGGTCTTCGTCGACGTGTTCGGCGTGGAACGCATCCGCGCCATCTTCATCAACATCTCGCCGGCGCTGATGGATTTCCTGGTCGGCGGGCGCCCCGTGCCGGTGGCAGCCGCCATCCTCGTGGCCATCGCCGTCGTGGCGGGCGTTGCCGGCGCCGTGTACCGGGTGCTGCCCGACGCGATCCGCAAGCCGGTCGGATCCGCCGTGTGGGTGACACTGCTGTTCGGGTTCCTCCAGCGCATCGTGCCGATCGCGCTCGACCAGCTCGACATCGAGCGCGATTGGCTCTACAGCAAGCTCACCGGCGGCCTGACGTGGGTCGGCGCGGCGGTGGTCGCCATGGTGGCGGCCGGCGTTTCGGTGCTCAAGGACCGCAGAGGCGATGCGATACGTCGCGCGGTCGCGGGGCGCCGCTCGCGCGAGGCCGAGGGACCGAGGCTCACGCCCCTCACCTTGGCGATCGCGTTGGCCGGGCTCGCGGCGGTCCTGATCGCGCCCCACGTGCTGGGATCGGTGATCTCCGAGGTGCTCGGAACCGTCATGGTGTTCGCGTTGCTCGGCCTGGGGCTCAACATCGTCGTCGGGTACGCGGGTCTGCTCGACCTCGGATACGTCTTCTTCTTCACGCTGGGGGCCTACTCCCTGGCGCTGCTCACGGGGGCCACGCTGAACACCTTCGTCGGATCGACGGAACCGGTGATCGCACTGGGCCTGAACTTCTACGTGGCGATCCCGGTCGTGGTGCTGATAGCGGCCCTGTCCGGCGTGTTGATCGGCGCGCCCGTGCTTCGGTTGCGCGGCGACTACCTGGCGCTCGTGACCCTCGGGCTCGGCGAGATGATCGTCGTGCTCGTCACGAGCCCGTGGCTGGAACCGCTGGTCGGCGGGCCGAACGGGATGCGCGACATCACGAACGCCGCGATCGGGAACTTCGGGTTCCGCGACCCGAAGCACTTCTACTACCTGGCCTTCGCGTTCGTCGCGTTGGCGTTGTTCGTCTCGTGGCGGCTCGCGAACTCCCGTGTCGGCCGGGCCTGGACCGCGTTGCGTGAGGACGAGCAGGTCGCCGACGCGATGGGCGTGAGCACGACCGCCTACAAGCTGCTGGCTTTCGCGATGGGCGGGGCCATCGGCTCGATCGGCGGGGCCCTGTTCGCCGTGAAGATCGGCTCGCTCACCCCGGCCAGCTTCACGGTGCTCGTCTCGATCCAGGTGCTCGGCATCGTGATCCTGGGGGGCATCGGCAGTCTCCCCGGCGTCCTCACCGGCACCCTCGTGCTCGTGGGGCTCCCCGGGCTACTGAGGGAGTTCGAGGAGTACCGGCTCCTCGCGTACGGTGCTGCGCTCGTCGCCGTGATGCTCCTGCGGCCGCAGGGTCTCGTGCCGAACGTCCGCCGCAGCCGCGAGCTCCAGGAGGAGGATCGAGAACAGGACAAGTGGGCGAGCGACGTGGCCGCCGATGAACACGTCGCGGCGGGGGCTAGCCCGCTGGGAGAGAGCGCGGGATGACGACCCCGCTCCTCGAGGTCGTCGGCGTCACGAAGCGGTTCGGAGGCCTGAGCGCCCTCAACGATCTCTCGTTCGACGTTGCCGAGGGCGAGATCGTCTCCATCATCGGCCCCAACGGCGCCGGCAAGTCCACGGTGTTCAACGTGATCACGGGTCTCTACCCGCCCGATGACGGCGACGTCCGGCTGCGAGGGGAGACGGTCGTCGGACTCGCCCCGAACCGCATCACGCGTGCCGGCATCGCGCGGACCTTCCAGAACGTGCATCTGTTCGCGAACATGACGGTGTTGGAGAACGCGATGGTCGGCCAGCACTGCCGCAGCACGGCCGGCGTGTTCGGCTCGATCCTGCGGACCCCGAGGGTCCGCAAGGAGGAGGAGACGACCCGCGAGCGCGCCAAGGAATGCCTCGGGTTCTTCGGGTCCCGGCTGGCCGGATACCGCCAGGACCAGCCAGCCTTCGCGCTGTCGTACGCGAACCGGCGCCGGCTCGAGATGGCCAGAGCGCTGGCAACCGACCCGTCGATCGTGCTGCTCGACGAGCCTACGGCGGGCATGAACCCGCGGGAGACGCTCGAGCTGCGCGATCACATCGTGCGGATGCGCGACGAGCTCGGACTGACGGTGCTCGTGATCGAGCACGACATGCGCGTGGTCAAGGGCGTCTCGGACCGGGTCGTCGCGTGCGACTACGGGCGGAAGATCGCCGAGGGCACGTACGACGAGGTCGCCAACGACGAGCAGGTCATCGAGGCCTACCTCGGACGCCGGCACGAGGAGCTCGGATGATCGACACCGGCACCGCCGATCGCACCCCGGTCCTGGAGCTCAGGAACGTCTCGACCCACTACGGGCTCGTGGCCGTGCTGCGCGAGGTCGACATGCAGATCTTCCAGGGGGAGATGGTCTGCCTCTTGGGGGGGAACGCGAGCGGGAAGAGCACCACCCTCAAGACGATCCTGGGCTACGTCGTGCCGAGCGAGGGCGAGGTGGCCTTCGAGGGTCAGACGATCTCGGGGCTCCCGACCTCCGAGATCGTCCGGCGCGGCATCTCGATGGTGCCGGAGAACCGGCGCCTGTTCGCCGACATGACGGTCGATGAGAACCTGCGGCTGGGAGCGTATCTGCGCAACGACAAGGACGGCATCGGACGCGACCGGGAGCAGGTGCTCGAGACCTTCCCGCGCGTGCGCGAGCGGCTGAAGCAGAAGGCGGGCACGCTCTCGGGCGGGGAGCAGCAGATGGTGGCGATGGGCCGCGCCCTGATGGCCGACCCCAAGGTGTTGCTGATGGACGAGCCCTCGATGGGCCTCGCCCCCGTGCTCGTGGAACAGGTCTTCGAGATCATCCAGACGATCCGGGAGCTCGGCCGCACGGTGTTCGTGGTGGAGCAGAACGCGAACATGGCACTGCGCATCGCCGATCGTGGCTACGTGATCCAGACGGGCGAGGTCGTGCTCGCCGACACAGCGGAAGGGTTGTTGAACAACCCGCAGATGCGACAGGCCTACCTCGGCGAGCTCTGAGGCGGCCGCCGTGCCGGTGCCCTTCGTCGACGGCCCCGAGCTCCTCCGACGCCTTCCCGTGCGCGCCGCGATCGACGCGCTCGAGGTGGCGTTCCGAGACGGCGATCCCTCCGAGGCCCCGCTCCGCACCCACGTGCCGACGCCGGCCGGCGCGTTGCTGATGATGCCGGCGGCGGGGGAGCCGGGGGTCGGTGTGAAGCTCGTGACCCTGACCGAGGCGAACCCGGCGTCGGGCCTGCCGTTCATCCATGCGCTCTACACGCTGTTCGATCCGAGCACGCAGGCACCCCGTCTGCTCGTCGACGGGTCCGCCCTCACGGCGCTGCGGACGGCGGCCGTGAGCGGGCTCGCCACGAAGCTGCTGGCGGGCGACGACGCTCGCCGCCTCGTGATCTTCGGAGCCGGGGTCCAGGCTGGGGCTCACCTCGACGCGATGGCGGCGGTCCGGTCGCTGACCGACGTCGTCGTCGTGAGCCGCACGCACGAGAACGCCGACGCGCTCGTGCGACGCGCCCGCGCGACAGGTCTCGATGCCGATGTGGGCGGCCCCGACGCGGTCTCCGCTGCCGACATCGTCTGCACCTGTACCACCGCGACCGAGCCGCTGTTCGACGGCTCCGAGCTCGCCGCCGGGGCCCATGTCAACGCGGTCGGCTCGTACCGGCCCGACACGAGGGAGGTCGACACCGAGACCGTGCGGCGAGCGAAGGTCGTGGTCGAGACGCGCGAGGCGGCGCTCGAGGAGGCGGGCGACCTGCTGATCCCGATCGCCGAGGGTGCGATCGACCGGGGACACGTCGCCGCCGACCTCCAGGAAGTCGTGCAGGGCAAACAGGTTCGGGCAGGCAGGGCAGATCTGACCGTGTTCGAATCCGTGGGGCTCGCGTTCGAGGACCTGGCCGTCGCCGGTGCGCTCGCGGCCACGATGTGAGCGGTGCCGGGAGAGGGGGTCGAACCCTCACGAGCCGAAGCTCACGGGATTTTGAGTCCCGCGCGTCTGCCAGTTCCGCCATCCCGGCCTGGGCATCCATAGACTAGCGGCCGCCCTGTCGATGACCTTCCGACTCCGATCCGCGCTCGTCCGTTCCCTCGCCGTGGCCCTGACGGTCGGCGCCGCATGCTCTTCGCAGAGCAGCGACGAGGTCTCCGTGAAGGTGGCGTTCCTGCAGGACCTGTCCGTTCCCGACCACGTGGACCTCGTCTCGCCGTCGTTCCTTGCCTTCGACATGGTCGTGCAGCGCAGGCTCGAGGGTCGGGGCGCCACCATCGATGTCGTCCAGTTCGACACCGGCGGCGACGCATCCGAGGCGATCGAGATCGCCGAGCAGGTCGCGAGCGATCCCACGTTCGTGCTCGCGGTCGCGGCTCCCTTCTGGAACGAGCCGAGCGAGGTGGCTCACATCCTCGCGGGGGCCGGCGTACCGACGATGAGCCTCTCACCGATCAGCCGCTCGCCCTGGGTCGCGCCCACGCCTCCTTCCGGGGTCGCCTCGGAGCTGTGGAGACGATTCGTCCCCGACCGGAGCGCCGAGGCGTCGTTGCTCGCAGAGCTCGCCGATCTCCGGTCGCCGGCCGGGACATCCCGACCCATCTGTCTCGTGGACGACGGCAGCCGGTACGGTCGAGGCTTGGCCGGTCAGGTGGAGGGCGAGGTCCGGGGCGCCTCGACATCGATCGACGGCTCCGAGCCGGTCGCCGCCGCGGATGCGATCGCCGCCGCGCGGTGCCCCGTGGTGGTGTGGAGCGGGTTCCCTCCGGGAGCACGAGACCTGGCGAAGGCGATGCGAGAGGCGGGTTCAGCGCTGGGCCGACCGGTCGACCTCGCGGGCGACGCGTTGAAGACCGCGATCCCGCCGACCTCACCCGCCGGTGATGGGCCGGTCGTCGGATCGGTCGCGTGTTCGTGTGTCGACGTCTCGATCGGGCTCGAGCTGCGCAGCCGTCGCTTCGTGAACGCCTACCAGTCCGAACACGGGCTCACCCCCGGCGTGTTCGCCGCGGAGGCTTGGGATGCGGGCCGCGTGATCGCCGATGCCGTTGCCTCGGGGGCCGCCGACCGCGCGTCCATGAGGGGAGCGTTCTCGGCGCTGAGCACCTATGACGGAGTGGCGCGAGATTACGTGTTCGACGGCGAGGGGGAGCTCGTCGGCGGAACGGCGCGGCTGTTCGTCGCGAGCGGCACGCGCTGGTTGCCCCTGCCGACGTGAACACGGTGCGACACCATTCGAACCCGCCGCACCAGGTCGTGCGTAGTCCATGCTGGGGGAGGTTCGGCTGGCGTTGCCCGTCGGAGTCCCCCGGCCTATAGTCCGGCGAGGGAGCGCAGCTGATGCGTCCCTCTGGAAGGAGGCAGGATGCGCAAGTTCCGTTTCCGGTCGATCCTCGTGCTTCTGGCGGCGCTGTCGCTCGTTGCGGCGGCCTGCGGGGGCGACGACGAGCCGACCGAACCGGCGGGAGGTGGCACCGGCGGTACCACGGGCGAGGGTGCGTGCGCCGACGCAGACACGGCCGCGGGCGATCTGCTCGCTCAGGTCTGCAGCGACGGTGTCATCAGGGTCTCGACCGACCCAGCCTATCCGCCGCAGTCCTCCCTGAACCCCGAGACGGGTGAGTACGAAGGCTTCGACATCGACGTCGCGACCGAGATCGCGAACCGCCTCGGCGTCTCGATCGAGTGGGAGACGCCGAGATGGGAGGCGATCATCGCCGGCAATTGGCAGGGCCGTTGGGACATGAGCGTCGGCTCCATGACCGTGACGGCCGAGCGAGCGGAGGTGCTCGACTTCACGCCCGCCTACTACTTCACCCCGGCCTCGATCGCCGTGCCTGAAGGCAGCGATATCACATCGACCGACGCCCTGAGCGGGAAGACCGTCGGCGTCTGTTCGGGCTGCACCTACGATTTCTTCCTCCAAGGGACCCTCGATATCCCGGGGTTCGAGTTCCCTCCACCCCCTGCAGGCATCACGGTGAAGGGGTTCGACACCGACACGACGGCCTTCCAGGCTTTGGAGTCGGGTCAGGTCGATGCGGTGATGTCGGCGACGCCGACCATCCAAGGCGCGATCGACAAGGGTCGCCCGATGCAGTTGCTGGGCGAGCCGTTGTTCTCCGAGCCGCTCTCGGTGGCGTTCGACAAGGCCTCGGAGCTGGATCAGACCTCGCTCGTCGAGGCAGTCTCGGGCATCGTCGAGGAGATGCACAGCGACGGCACGCTGAGCGATCTGTCGATGGAGTGGTACGGCGAGGACATCACGATCGACCCCAGCGAGTGATGACCGCTGAGGAACGGGAGGCGTAGGTGGCGACACCCGAAGTGGGGGCCGGGGAGACCCGGCCCCCCGCTCAGCGGCCGAAAGGCCGCATGGAAGGCATCTCCCAGGCGAGCGCTCGCGTCCCGTTCAGGCTGAAGGTCGCGATCGTCTGGATCGTGATCTTCCTGATCCTCGCGTTCCTGTTCAACGCGGCGGAGTTCGACACGCAGTTCATGCGCGATCGCGCGGATTTCGTCGTGAAGGGCCTCATCTACACGATCCTCATCGCGGTCGCGTCGATCGTGCTCGCGATCGTGCTGGCTTTGATCGGAGCGCTGGGACGGCTCTCACGCAACCCGGTTGCCTTCGGCGTCTCGGGCTTCTACACGTCGTTCTTCCGAGGGACACCGTTGATCGTGCAGCTGTTCCTCATCACATTCGCCCTGCCCGTCGTGGTGGGCAACCTCGGGCTCCCGGCGTCGGTCGAGGAGCTCCTTACGCTCGACCCGTTCGTCGCCGGCATCGTTGCTTTGGGCCTGAACTACGGCGCGTACATGACAGAGATCTTCCGAGCGGGCATCCAGTCGGTGAGCCACGGACAGTCTGAGGCCGCCGATGCGCTCGGCATGACCTATCCGCAGAAGATGAAGCGGGTCGTGTTGCCCCAGGCGTTCCGGGTGATCATCCCGCCGACCGGCAACGAGTTCATCGCGATGATGAAGGACACGGCGCTCGTCAGCTTCATCGGCGTGAGCGCCACCCAGGCCGAGATCTTCCGGCGAGCGCAGCTGGTGGCCGCCGCGGACTTCAAGCCGATCGAGGCGTACCTGCTGGCCGCGGGCATGTACTGGGCGCTGACCGCGGTCTTCACGTTCTTCCAGAGCCGGCTCGAGCGCCGCATCAGCAAGGGCTACGTCCGGGGCGGCACGACGAAGAAGCCGAAGAAGGACGCGTTCCCGCCGGCGAGCGCGGCCGGAGGAACCGCTGCCGGCGGTGCGATGGTCGAGATCGAACCCGAGTCCGAGGAGGAGTCCGGCGGGCCCGAGATGGGAGGGCAGGGGCATTGACCAGGGTCGGAAACGGCCAGGCCGTCGTCAGGGTCGAGAACCTCCACAAGCGCTTCGGCGACCTCGAGGTGCTGAAGGGCATCGACATGGAGGTCGACAAGGGCGAGGTCGTCGTGATCTTCGGACGATCCGGATCTGGCAAGAGCACGCTCCTGCGATGCGTGAACTTCCTCGAGGACCCCACCTCGGGCATGATCGAGGTCGCCGGCGTGCGACTCGAGGGCGGGCACCGCACGAAGGGCAAGCGTGAGCAGATCCGCCAGATTCGCATCAAGGCCGGCATGGTCTTCCAGTCGTTCAACCTGTTCCCCAACATGACCGTGATCGGCAACGTGACCGAGGGTCCGATCACCGTGAAGGGAGTCCCAGAAGACGACGCTCGCTCGATCGGCATGGACCTGCTCGGCAAGGTCGGGCTCTCCGACAAGGCGGAGGAGTATCCGATCCGGCTCTCGGGGGGACAGCAGCAGCGCGTGGCGATCGCGCGCGCACTCGCGATGGAGCCCGAGGTGATGCTGTTCGACGAGCCGACGTCGGCGCTCGACCCCGAGTTGATCGGGGAGGTGCTCGCCGTCATGAAGTCGCTCGCGACCGATCTGCACATGACGATGATGGTGGTCACCCACGAGATGGGATTCGCGCGAGAGGTCGCGCACCGGATGATGTTCTTCAACGACGGTGTGATCCTCGAGCAGGGGACCCCCGACGAGATGATCAACCACACGAAGTACCCGGAGACGAAGAAGTTCTTCGAAGCGGTGCTCTGAGCCCGCGTGCTCGAAGATCGCGTCGTCGCGACGATCGCCCGGTCTCGACGCTTGGTTCAGGGTCGTGTGCGTTCCTCCCGAACTCTCGACCCGAGGTTGCGGGTGCCGCTCGGCGGCTTCCCGGAACGAGATGACGGGCCGCGACACTCCTCGGGTTCGATCACGCCTTCCCCATACGCGATCGTTCCCTGTCGAGCGTCGCGGCCCGTCAGACTGTGGTCCCGTGCGACCTGGTCGGCTCGGTTTCCCGTGCCGCCCGCGGCCTCGCGGGACCGTCGCGAACGATAAACGCGAGGTTGAGACCTGTCAACTCGCGCCCGCCGCGTGGGCGCGCGGTTCCGTGCGGATCTGCAGGTCAGCGACGGTAGGCGCGTCGTGCGAAAGAGTGACAGGACCTCCACCTGTCTCCGGAGGCTCAGCCCTGGTCGCCGGCGACCCGAGCCGACTCCTGCTCGGGCCGCGTCGAGGCGGCGGGCTGGGGCGTCGGGGTCGCGCGCCGCCCCGATCGGAGGAAGAGCCCGCCGACCACGATCAGGTAGCCGAACCATCCCGCGAGCTCGAGCCAGGTCGGGTTGGCCTGATAGCCGAAGATCGCGCGAAGGATGCCCCCCACCCCCTCGTCGTCGGGGAGGCTCGTGGAGACGTCGAACGCCGTGCCGGCCAGGACCGGCAGCCACCCGGCTTCCTGCAGCTCGTGCAGGCCGTAGGCGAACAGCCCGGCGGCCACGACGATCAGGAGCATGCCGGTGATCCGGAAGAAGGAGCGGAGGTCGAGCCGCAGCCCGCCCCGGTATAGCAGGACCCCCAGGACCACGGCGACGGCCAGCCCGAGCGCGGCCCCGATCAGCTGCGCGCCCACACCGCCGGACTCGACGGCGGTGCCCTTCGCCGCGGCGAACAGGAACAGCGCCGTCTCGACGCCCTCGCGCAACACGGCGACGAATGCAAGGGCGGCGAGGGCGAACCCGCCGGTCAACAGCGCCGCGTCGACACGCTCGTGGAGCTCGGAGCGCACCCTGGCGCCCTGTCGTCGCATCCAGAAGATCATCCAGGTCAGCACCCCGACGGCCGTCAGCGTGACCAACCCCTCGAAGACCTGCTCGGTCTCGCCCTCGAACTCCGCCCCCACGGCGAAGATGACCGAGCCGACGACGACACTCACCGCGACCGCCGCCCCGGTGCCCCACCAGACCAGGGATCGCCGGTCCTGTGCCTGGATCTGGTTCAGGTAGGCGAGCAGGATCGAGATGATCAGTGCAGCTTCGATACCTTCACGCAACGCCACCAGGAACGCAGCACCCACCGGCCGGACCTCCCCTCGGGGCCGAGGTGTTCGGGCCCCTGAACATCGTCACTTCGGGACGCCGAAACCCTATCCAGGAGGTAGGATTCATGTCAAGGTCGTTCGGCTCCGAACGACCGACCGCAGGGTGCCCGGGTCAGCTCGCGTCGACCCAGAGGTTGTCGGCGAGCTCCGCGCCGAGCGCGACCGGCCTGCGGGACACCGTGAGGCTCATCGAGCCGTCGGGGCCGACGCCGTCGACGGTGACCGCGGCGCCGGGCATCAGCCCGGAGTCCTCGAGGAAGCGCATCACGGCCAGCTCGAGCTCGAGATCCTCGGTCAGGCGCCGCAGCGTCACCGTGGCGCCGGGCTCGACATCCGTCAGCGCGACGAGCGAGGTGACGTCGACCTCGTGGCTCGAACCAGGGATCGGATTGCCGTGCGGACACGCGCCCGGGTCGCCGAGGATCTCGACGAGGCGTGCCTCTACCTGGGCCGAGATCACGCGCTCCCACACCTCTGCCTCCGCGTGGGCCTGATGCCACGGCAACCCGATCACGTCGATCAGCAGGTGTTCGGCGAGCCGATGCCGGCGCACGAGCCCCACCGCCACCGTCCGGCCCTCGGTCGTGAAGGCGAGGGTTCGGCCGTCGGCGAGGAGCAGATCGTCGCCGACGAGCCGCTTGACGTGCTCGCTCACCGAGGGACGGCTCACGCCCATCCAGCGGGCGATCTCGGCCTGCACCATCGGGTAGCCCTCCTCCTCGAGCTCGTAGAGCGCTTCGAGGTAGTCGGCCGAAGGGTGACGGGCGTCGCCCGGGGCGTCGGTCGTCATGGGCGGAGACTACGATACGGGCGTGACCCCTCCGAAGCGCACGGCGACCGCCGAACGGTCCGCCGAGCCCGACGGTCCTCGCCGTCTCTTCCTGCTCGACGGGCACTCGCTCGCGTACCGTGCGTTCTTCGCCTTGCCGCCGACGTTGGCGACCTCGAGCGGCACGCTCACGAACGCGGTCTACGGCTTCACGAGCATGGTGATCAAGCTGCTCGCCGAGGAGAAGCCCGACCTGATCGCGGTCTTCTTCGATGCCGGCAAGCCCACGGTCCGCCTCGCGAAGGACGCGGACTACAAGGCGGGCAGACGCGAGACGCCGCAGGACTTCACGTCGCAGCTGGGCCTGATCGAGGAGGTCCTCGAAGCGATGCGCATCCCGGTGCTCCGCATCGCCGACGGCAACGAGGCAGACGACGCGATCGGCACGCTCGCGATTCGCGCGCACGACCAGGGCGTCGACGCCACGATCGTCACGGCCGACCGCGACTTCTTCCAGCTCGTGCGACCCGGCGTGACCGTGATGTTCAATCGCAAGGGCATCAGCGACATCGTCCGCTACGACGAGCAGGCCGTCGCCGAACGCTACGGCATCGCTCCCGCTCAGTACCTGGACTTCGTGGCGCTCAAGGGCGATACGAGCGACAACATCCCCGGCGTGCCGGGCGTCGGCGACAAGACGGCGGCCAAGCTCGTGAACCAGTTCGGCGACGTCGAGGGGCTCGTCGCGAACACCGACATGCTCAAGGGGAAGCAGAAGGAGAACGTCGAGGCGACGGCCGCTCGGCTCGAATTGAACAAGGAGCTCGCGCGCATCGACACCGACATCGACCTGCCGGTGACTCCCGACGACTGCGTGATGGGGGAATGGGATACCGACGAGGTGCGGCGCCTGTTCACGTCGCTCGAGTTCCGGTCGCTGTTCGACCGGCTGCAGGAGATCGGCACCGTGAAGCCGAAGGTCGACATCGCCGAGCTCGATCTGCGCGAGGTGACGGCCGACGAGCTCGCCTCGGTGTGGGCGGGCGGCGCACCGGTGGGCGTGCGGCTCGACACCGACGAGGATTCGGTACGAGGCGCGGCGATCTCGGCGGGAGGGGCACAGGCGGCGTACGCCGCGCTCGAAGGGGTGGAGCCGCTCACGGGCTTCCTCGCCGACGGCGACGCGCCGAAGTGGACCCACGACGCGAAGTCGCTCGAACGGGTGGCGTTGCGCTCGGGCAGCCCGATCGAAGGCGTCACGTTCGACACGATGCTCGCCGGGTACCTCCTCGATCCGGCAACGGCCGACTACCCGCTGAGCGCGCTCGCCGAGACCTATCTCGGCGCCGACGTGCTCGGCGCGGTCGAGGGTGAGGAGGCCGAGGAGGGCCAGCTCTTCGCCGACTCCTCGTGGCGCGCGGTCGCCGCCGAGGCCGCGGCGGTCGCCCTGCTGGCGCCCGTGATGGAGGAGCGCATCGAGAAGCAGGGCCTCCGCTCGCTGCTCGACGACGTCGAGCTGCCGCTCTCGTCGGTGCTCGCTCGCATGGAAGCTCACGGCATCCGCCTCGACGTCGACTACCTCGAGGAGATGGGGGAGTCCGTTCGCGATCGCATGGCCACACTGAAGGCCGACGTGTACACGCACGCCGGCGAGGAGTTCAACCTGAACTCGCCGCCGCAGCTGCGGAAGATCCTCTACGACCAGCTTGGCCTACAACCCGGGAAACGGACCCCGAAAGGAGAGCTGTCCACCGACGCGAGCGTGCTCGAGAAGCTCCGCGACGCGCACCCGATCGTCGACGCCCTGCTGTCGTGGCGCGAGCTCGACAAGCTGAACTCCACCTACCTCGAGGCGCTGCCGAAGCTCGTCGACCCGCGCGACGGCCGCGTGCACACGACGTTCGTCCAGACCGCGGCGGCGACCGGGCGGCTGTCGTCGACGAACCCGAACCTGCAGAACGTGCCGATCCGCACCGAGCTCGGCCGGCAGATCCGGCGCGCGTTCGTCCCCGGGTCCACCGACCAGGTGCTGCTGGTGCTCGACTACTCGCAGATCGAGCTGCGCATCCTCGCGCATCTGTCGGGCGACGAGGGACTGCGAGCCGCGTTCGAGAGCGGCGACGACATCCACACGGCGACCGCTGCTCGCGTGTTCGGGCTTCCCCCCGATGCGGTGGACCCGCTGTCCCGATCACGAGCGAAGATGGTGAACTACGGCCTGGCGTACGGCATGAACGCCTGGGGGCTCGCGCAACGCCTCGACATCGCGCCCGACGAGGCTCAGGAGATCATGGACGCGTACTTCGCGTCGTTCCCCGCGATCCGTGAGTACCTCGACAACCAGGTCGGGCACGCGACCGTCGAGGGGTTCACCGAGACGCTGCTCGGACGGCGGCGGTACATCCCCGAGCTCCAGGCCGCGAATCCACGGGTGCGTGACATGGGGCGCCGGCAGGCGCTGAACGCCCCGATCCAGGGCAGCGCGAGTGACGTGTTCAAGGTGGCGATGATCCGCGTCGACGAGGCGTTGCGCGAGCACGACGACCTCGACGGCCACATGATGCTCACGGTCCACGACGAGCTCGTGTTCGAGGTCCCCGAGGCGAACGTGGAAGCGATCGCTGAGCTCGTGAAGGAACGCATGGAGCACGCGGTCGACCTCGAGGTACCGCTGCGTGCAGACGTCGGCTGGGGCACGAACTGGTCCGACGCAGCGCCCGCGGGGCACTGACCACTCCGTTGACGGCGTTTCCGCCGGACACCTACCCTGTGCACGGCCGCGGGGAGCTCGCGTGCCACTCGCACAAACCCACCAGCGAGTGGTGAGCCCCGCGTGCCGGGAGGAGACCCACACGATGAGTGACGAGACGACGGCCGCCCCCGAGGCGCCCGAGAGCCAAGCGGCCCCTGAGGCCTCCACCGAGGAGGTTCCCGCCGCTGACACCCCAGCCACGCAACCGACCCCCCCACCGGCGTCGCCACCGACCGAACCCCGCCCCGCGGCCAACGCGGCATCCGCCCCCCCGCCGCCCGCCGACGGCAAGGACTACACGCCCGAGGAGCTGGTCCGGGCGCTCGAGGCGTCGTTCCACGACTTCGGCGACGGCGACATCGTCGAGGGCGACGTCGTGAAGATCGATCGCGACGAGGTGCTGCTCGACATCGGCTACAAGAGCGAGGGCGTGATCCCGAGCAAGGAGCTCTCGATCCGCCACGACGTCGACCCGAACGAGGTCGTGAAGGTCGGCGACCACATCGAGGCCCTCGTCCTGCAGAAGGAGGACAAGGAAGGCCGCCTGATCCTGTCGAAGAAGCGGGCCCAGTACGAACGCGCGTGGGGCCGCATCGAGGAGGTCATGAACTCGGGCCAGACGATCAAGGGGCCGGTGATCGAGGTCGTGAAGGGCGGACTGATCCTCGACATCGGCCTGCGGGGGTTCCTGCCGGCGTCGCTCGTCGACCTGCGGCGCGTGCGCGACCTGCATCCGTTCGTCGGCACCGAGCTCGAGGCGAAGATCATCGAGCTCGACCGCAACCGCAACAACGTCGTGCTGAGCCGGCGCGCCTTCCTCGAGGAGTCGCAGAGCGAGGGACGCAAGAAGTTCCTCGAGGCCCTGCAGAAGGGCGAGCGGCGGAAGGGCACGGTCAGCTCGATCGTGAACTTCGGAGCTTTCGTGGACCTCGGAGGCGTCGACGGCCTCGTGCACGTCAGCGAGCTGAGCTGGAAACACGTCGACCACCCTCAAGAGGTCGTCACGGTCGGCCAGGAGGTCGAGGTCGAGGTGCTCGACGTCGATCTCGAGCGCGAGCGCGTGTCGTTGTCGTTGAAGGCCACCCAGGAGGATCCCTGGAAGGAGTTCGAGCGCACGTCGAAGGCGGGCGCGATCATCACCGGGCAGGTGACCAAGCTCGTGCCGTTCGGCGCGTTCGTCCGCGTCGCGCAGGGCATCGAGGGACTCGTGCACATCTCCGAGATCTCCCACGAGCACGTCGACACGCCCGAGTCGGTGCTGTCGGTCGGCGACGAGGTGCAGGTCAAGGTGATCGACGTCGAGGTGAACCGCCGGCGCGTGAGCCTGTCGATGCGGCAGGTGTCCTCGCCGCCCGCGCGCGAACCCGAGATCAAGGCCGAGCCGGAGGCTCGCCGCGAGCCCACGCCCGAGATGGTGTCGACGATCCAGATCCCCGACGACATCCTCGCGGCGGTTGCCGAGGCCGACGCGGCGCGCGAGAACGACCCGGCGGCGCCCGCGCCCGCGCCTGAGCCCGCTCCCGCGCCTGAGCCCGCGCCCGAGCCTCCCGCGGTGCTCGAGCCCGACGTCGAGGCCCGCGAGGGAACCGAGGCAGCCGCCACCGAGGCGACCGAGGAGACGGAGACCGACGCCGCCGCGTCCGAGGCCGACGACGCGATCGTCGCCGAGGCCGAAGGCGACGATGCGACGACGGAGGCCGCCACCGAGGTCGCCGAGGGTGCTGCCGAGCCGGCCGAGGAGGCCGCCGCCGAGGAGGTCTCGCTGGAGGCGATCCTCGAGGACCTCAAGCGCCGCGAGGGCCGCTCCGAGTAGGGTCGCCGAGCCGGCGGCGGGTGCCACGTGCTGCTGGTCGGCCTCACCGGTGGCATCGGGTCCGGGAAGTCCACCGTCGCGAGCATGCTCGCGAAGCGCGGCGCCGTCGTGGTCGACGCCGATCGGCTCGCTCGCGAAGTCGTCGCTGCGGGCACGGAGGGTTTCGATGCGGTGGTGGATCGCTTCGGCGATGCGGTGATCGCTCCCGACGGGGCGCTCGATCGCGCGGCGCTCGCCGAGATCGTGTTCGCGGACGCTGGGTCACGGGCCGACCTCGAAGCCATCGTGCACCCCGAGGTGCGGCGGCGGATCGCCGAGACCGTGGCGAAACATGCGGACACCGACGACGTGGTCGTCGTGGACTCGCCGCTGCTGATCGAGACGGGAGCGCACGAACGTTTCGCTGTCGTTGTCGTCGTGACCGCGTCGATCGCCGAGCGCCTCGTCCGGCTCACCGCTCGAGGCATGTCGGAGGGGGACGTGCACGCTCGCATCGCCGCCCAGATGCCGCTGGAAGAGAAGGCCGAGCTCGCCGATGTAGTGCTCGACAACGACGGATCGAAGTCGGACCTCGAGGGCCAGGTCGATCGACTCTGGGCCGACCTGAGCGAGCGGGCCCTATCATCGCGGGCGTGAGGTTCCGGGCGGTCCTGTTCGATGTCGGGGAAACGTTGGTGCATCCGGAGCCCTCGTTCCCCGAGCTGTTCGCGCGCATCGTGGGTGAGGCGGGGCACGAGCGCGATCCCGAGGCCGTGGTCGCCGCGAGCGCCATGGTGAGGCGGCGATTCAGCGAGGCCTCGCGCGACGGCGACCTCTGGACCCGGTCTCCCGAGGCCTCGCGGGGGTTCTGGCTCGACGTGTACGGCCGGATGCTGAGCGAGCTCGCGCTGCCGAACCGCGACGGGCTCCGCGAGCGCCTGTTCGAAGGGTTCACCGACCTCGGGAACTATGCGCTCTTCGACGACGTGCCCGCCGCGCTCGATGCGCTGGACGCCGGTGGCCTCATCCTCGGCATCGTCTCGAACTACGAGGCGTGGCTCGACGACCTGCTGTTCCGGCTCGGCGTTCGAGACCGGTTCCCCGTGCGGGTGATCAGCGGGTTGGAAGGCATCGAGAAGCCGGACCCCCGCATCTATGGTCTCGCGTTGCGGCGGTCCGGCGTCCCCGCCCCCGAGGTCGCGTTCGTCGGCGACAACCCCGAGTTCGACGTCGATCCGCCGGCGGCGCTGGGCATGTTCCCGGTACTGATCGACCGGCGGGATCGCTATCCGGAGCACGAGGGCACGCGCATCGCCGACCTGCGCGATCTCGCCGACCTCCTGGAGGCGGCGTGACCGCACGGCTCTTCGACACGCAACGGGCCGACGCCGCCCTGCCGATGCTCCGGGAGCTCCTGCCGAGGGTCAGGGAGGCGCGACGAGCCCTGATCGATGCCGCCGATCGCATCACGACCGCGGTCGCGACCGACGGCGGAGGTGTCGCCGGGCACGACTGGTTCGCCGCCCGGGACCGATTGCGAGCCGACCTCACGACCCTGGCGGACGAAGGCATCCTGCTGCGTGACGCCGACACCGGCTTGGTCGACTTCCCGGCCGAACGGGACGGGCGGCCGGTGTTCCTGTGTTGGCGGCTGGGTGAGGACCGGGTGGCCTGGTACCACGAGGAACGGGCGGGATTCTCGAATCGGCGCCCATTGTGAGTGAGACCCACCGTCCGATCGTGCTGGTGCTCGGGGCCGACGGCGATCGGCCGCCGCCCGGCATCGACGACGCCGCCGGGGCCGTCGAGCTCCGGTACGCACCCGACCGCGACTCCTGCGCGGCGGGCCTCGGTGAGGCCGATGCCCTCTTCGTATGGGCCCACGACCCGGCCTGGCTGCCCGCGGTATGGGGCTCCGCGCGGCGGGTGCGGTGGATCCAGACGGTCTCCGCCGGGGTCGACACCCTGCTCTTCCCCGACCTGATCGCGAGCGACGTCGTCGTGACGAACGCCCGCGGCGTCTTCGAGGAGCCGATCGCGGAATGGGTGATCGGGGCGATGCTCGCGTTCACGACCGGGATGCACCGCTCGATACTCGACCAGCAGCGGCGTGAGTGGACGAGGGGCCGGACCGTCGAGCGGCTCGCCGGCGCGAGGCTCGTGATCGTCGGGCCGGGCCCGATCGGACGCGCCACCGCCCGACGCGCCGAGGCGCTGGGCATGACGGTCGCGATGGTGGGGCGGTTGCCCCGCGTCGACGCGACGTTCGGCGACGTGGTCGGCGTCGACCGCCTGCACGACGCGTTGGCCGACGCCGACCACGTGCTCGACGCGGTGCCGCTCACCGACGAGACGCGCGGGCTGTTCGACGCGACGGCGTTCGCGGCCATGCCCCGGCGGGCTCGCTTCTACAACGTGGGGCGGGGCGCCACGGTCGACGAATCCGCGCTCGTGGACGCGCTGCGCGGCCGCACGATCTCGGGGGCCGCACTCGACGTGTTCGAGACCGAACCGCTCCCGGGGGACAGCCCGCTGTGGATGATGCCGAACGTGATCGTCTCGCCCCACATCAGCGGCGACGCCGAAGGATGGGAGATCCAGGCGGTCTCGATCTTCGTGGAGAACGCTCGACGCTTCGCGGCCGGGGAGCCGTTGGCGAACGTGATCGACAAGGACGCCGGGTACGGGACCGGAGATCCATTCGTCGACGGACGGTCGTCATCGTGAGCGACCGGGTGATCGAGGTGTTGGGCCTGCGCAAGGCCTACGGCGACGTCGAGGCCGTGCGCGGCATCGACCTGCATGTCGACCGGGGCGAGGTCTTCGCCCTCCTCGGGCCCAACGG
>DASTBT010000036.1:0-18776 GCA_035711865.1 Actinomycetota bacterium | reverse complement strand
GCTTCCGCGCGGTCGACTTCTTCCGAGCGGCCGGCTTCTTCCGAGACGCGGTCTTCTTGCGACCGGTCGTCGTCTTTCGGCCGGACGTCTTCTTCCGAGACGCCGGCTTCTTCGCCGTTGATCGCTTCGCCGAGGACTTCTTCGTGGTCCGCTTCTTCGCCGGTGATTTCTTCCCTGACGAGCGCTTGGCCGAGGACTTCTTGGCAGAGGACTTCTTGCCCGAGGACTTCTTCCTGGCAGAGGACTTCTTGCCCGAGGACTTCTTGGCCGATGATCTCTTGGCCGAGGAGGTCTTCTTCGCCCCCGACCTCTTGGACGACGAGCGCTTCGGAGAGCGGCCGCCGGCCTTCGCGGCCTTCGTCTTCACCGTGTCGGCCACGTCGTCGGCCTTCTCGACCGCGACCTCCTCGAGCTTGTCGACGACGGCCTCGACGACACCTTGCGCGACGTCGGTCGAGAGCACCTTCTTCCCGGCCTTGACGCCCGCGTCTGCGACCTTCTTCGTTCCCTGCATCATGACTCTCCCCCCCATCGTGGATGGTCCTGTGCACCCGGCCCTACCCACCCACGTCGTTGCCCAATCCTCCGCGAGCGCGGGGCGGGGCGCAAGTAGGCTGTCCCATCCGCGGATGAAGGGGGTCGTCGTGACGGGTGAGGAGTGGGTGCTCGCGGCGGCGGTCGTGTTCTCCGGGCTCTGGTCCGGCCTGTTGGGCATGCTGACCCTGGTGATGCACCGCATGTTGGGGGCGATGGACGGTCCCGGCTTCCTCGGCTTCATGCGAGCCTTCCTCCCCGTGGGCAGGAAGGCTTGGTTCAACTACGTCTGCGCGATCGGCATGGCCGTCGCTCCGATCGTCGCGCTCGTCTTGCTTTGGGACGACCGAAGCTCCGCCTCGTTCGTGCTGACCGCGATCGGGCTGGCGTTCGTGATCGTCGGCGTCTACGTCGTCTCCAACGTGTGGAAGGAACCGCACTACGACGTGATCCTCGCGTGGGACCCCGACGCGATGCCGGCGGACTGGGAGGCTGGACGGCAGAAGTACTTCACGATCAACTGGATCCAACTGGTCTCGACCTGGGCGGCCTTCGGACTCTTCCTCGCGGCGCTGATCGAGCTCTGAGCCCGCCCCACGGGTTGAACCCTAAGATGCGCCGGTGGGTGAGCCGGAGATCCCGAAGGTATCGGAAGGAACGCCGAAGAAGGGTCTGATCGGGCTCGTCGCCGCCCGGCTCGGGCGCGTCGGCGCGGACCCCCGCGACCACGACGACCTGCGCGAGCGGAAGGCGCTCCTCGTCCTGCTCGCGGTGCTGATCCTGCCCGTGTCCCTGGTGTGGGGAGCCTCGTATCTCGCGTTCGGCTCACGGGTCGGCGTGCTCCCCTACATCTACTTCGCCGTCTCGATCGGATCGTTGGCGATCTTCGCCCGGACCAGGAGATTCGGGCCGTTCCTCACCGCCCAACTCCTTGCGATCCTCCTATCGACCACCATCGGGATGATGCTGTCGGGCGGATTCCTTGATTCGGGAGGCGTGGCGCTATGGGGCATCCTCGCTCCGCTGGGAGCGCTCGTCTTCCTCGAGGTTCGTCAGGCGATCGGATGGTTCGTGGGGTTCCTGGCGGCCTTCGTGCTCCTGGGCATCGCCGGCGAGCTGTTCTTCACCGACATCGACGTGCCGGCGTGGTTCACGGCCACGATGCTGGCGCTGAACGTGATCGGCACGGGGGCGGTGGCGTTCACGGTGCTCGCGTCGTTCGCGAACCAGCGCAACGCCGCGCTCACGGCGTTGCGCTTCGAGCAGCAGCGATCCGAGGCGCTGCTCACGAACGTTCTGCCGAGCGCGATCGCGGAACGGCTGAAATCCGGCGAGTCGATCGCCGACCATGTTGAGTCGGCAACGATCGTGTTCGCCGACGTCGTGGACTTCACGCCGCTGTCGCAGCGACTGACGCCGGCCGAGGTCGTGGGCACCCTCGATCACCTCTTCTCGTGGTTCGACACGCTCGTGGAGCGGCACGGCCTCGAGAAGATCAAGACGATCGGCGACGCGTACATGGCCGCGGCGGGCGTGCCCGACCCGTGCGCCGATCACGCTCGCCGCGCGGCGCTGCTCGCGCTCGACATGCGTGAGGCGGTCGCGACGTCGTCGATCGCGGGACGCGAAGGCCTCGAGCTGCGCATCGGCATCAATTCCGGGCCCGTCACGGCCGGCGTGATCGGGACGAAGCGATTCCTGTACGACCTGTGGGGCGACGCCGTGAACACCGCCAGCCGCATGGAGTCCAACGGCACACCCGGCGAGATCCAGATCACGGGTGCGACGTACGGGCTGCTGAAGGAAGGGTTCGTCTGCACGCGACGGGGAACGATCCACGTGAAGGGCAAGGGTGAGATGGAGACGTGGTACCTCGTCGGCCCGCGATGAGGCATCTTCCCGCAGGCAAGGAGGAGCATTTGGGACGCGTGATCTTCCAGACCAGCATGTCGCTCGACGGGTTCATGACCGCGTCGGAGCAGACGGCGGAAGAACCGTTGGGCACCGGCGGCGAGCAGCTGCACGAGTGGGGGTTCAGCTCCGATCCGCCCGACCGCGAGTACGCCGAGCGCACCATGAGGCATGGCGGCGCCGCGCTCGCAGGGCGCGTGACGTACGAGCACTCCCTGCCGTGGTGGGGTTCCGACGGACCGAGCGGCTCCGAGCGGATCCCCGTGTTCGTGGTCACGCACGAGGTGCCGGCGGAGTCGCCTGCCGACGGCGTCTACACCTTCGTGACCGACGGCATCGAGTCCGCGCTACGGCAGGCGCAGGAAGCAGCGGGCGAACAGGACGTCGTGATCATCGGCGGCGCCACGCTCGGGCGCGCCTACATCGCGGCAGGGCTCGTCGACGAGATCCTGATGCACATCGTCCCGGTGCTGTTCGGGACCGGCACACGCATGTTCGAGGACATGGGCGTCGGCCACCTGCAGCTCGAGCCGATCGAGGTCGTCGACCGACCGCTGGCCACGCACATCCGCTACCGCCTCGTTTGACCGCGCTCGTCAGCCAAGCCCCGAGCGGAAGCCTTCCCGCCACGACGCGAACTGCGGCCGCCACCCGAGCTCGCGCTTGGCCTTCGCGTTCGAGGCTCCGCGTACGTCGGTCATCATCGCGACGCCGGTCTCCCCGATGAACGGTCGTGCGAGCCATGTGGGCAGCCTGCGCGCCGGCGGTGCGCCGAGGGCGGCCGCGAGCTCCGGGAGCCACACCGACACCGGCGCGGGCTCGTCGTCGGTCACGTTGTAGATGCCGGGTCGGCCGCGCTCGATCGCGGCGACCGTCGCGGTGACGGCGTCGTCGACGTGGATGAACGACCAGACCCCGTCGCCGTCCCCGACGATCGGCAGGCGGCGCTTCCGGACCATGTCGAGCAGCGGCGCCCCGCCGCCGAACGACGTGCCCGGACCATAGAACCCGCCATAGCGGAGCGCGATGCCTTCGAGGTCGTTCGCCTCGCGGAGCGCGCGCTCGACGTGCATGATGCCGGCGTGCGTCCGGCGAACGCTCGGTGGCGGGTCCGTCTCGACCGGGTCGGTCTCGACCTTCACCGGGCCACCGTTGCGCGCGTACGCCCATGCGGCGAAGCTCTGTGCGACGAACCGGCCGACGCCAGCGGCGCGTGCGGCCTCGATGAGGTGGTCCGTACCCTCGGTGCGCAGTCGGTTGGTCTGGGCGAACTGCCGGTCGAGCTTGCGGAGGTCGATCGCATCGGGGATCGCGCTGAGCTCGTGCACGATGACGTCGGGCGCCGTCGCCACGACCGCATCCTTGACCGCCACCTCGTCGAGCGCGTCCATCACGACGGGCTCGGCCCCCAGCTGCCGGAGCCGTTCGGACTTGGCGGGTGTGCGGGTGGTGCCGACGACCTCGTGGCCCTTCGTGACGAGAGCGGGGACGAGGCGACGACCGATCGCCCCGGACGCGCCTGCAATGAAGACCTTCATACCGTCCCTCCTTCCGTCCTACTTCTGTGGACGGAACAGGACGGGATCGTGTGACGCACACCCCAGCGATAGGGTCGTCACACGGGGAACGCGAGGTGCTCGGGACAGGTCACGGAATCATCGCCTGCGCAACACATGACCCCCAGCGCCGCTGTCACGCCGCATCGCTGCCCGGGACCGAGCGGTGGATCGAGATGTCGCCCATCGAGGTGTGCGCGTGCACCTCGACCGGATCCTCCTCCGACGCGGGGCGCTCCGACGCCTCGAGCTCGTTGCGTACGCTTCCGAACTTCGTGCGCAGGTCGAGCCAGGCCGGCACCCCGTCACGCACGCCGATCTCGAGATCCCCGAAGGCACTCTCGGCCACGGCGACGCCGCGCGCGATCTCACCCAGATGCACCCGGCCGTTCGCGGTCTTCAGGACGACGCCGGCACCAACCCGATCGATCGTGATCGTGCCGTTCGCCGCGCTGACGCGAGCGTCACCGCCGACATCGCCGATCCATGTGTCGCCGTTCGAGTTCTTCACCCACGCGGTGCCCTCCACATGGCCGACGCCCACCGTGCCCGAGCCGGTGACGACCTCGGCCTTGCCGGCGACACGGCCGACCGTGACGTCGCCGGCCCCGGTCTTGAGGTTCAGCGGACCGACCTCTCCGAGGGAGACGTCACCGACGCCGACCTTGGCGCGGCACTCGCCCAGTCGCCCGGTCGCATGCAGGTCTGCCGCACCGACCTCTGCCCGCAGGCGCGAGCCCGAAGGCAGGGAGATCGCGACATCGATCGAATCGTCGCGATCCCGTCCCCACTGGCGCCAGCCGCTCGGAGCCTTCACGGTCAGGTGGCCGTTCGCGAACGTGACGCGAGTCTGCTCGGCCGCCTTCACGTCGGTCTCCTTTTCTGGGTCCGACGGTCGGACCTCGACGGTCGTGTCGGAGCGATCGGCCGCGTCGATGCGGACATCACCCACGCCGACCTCCAGGTCCACGGCGATCGGATCAGGGGTATCGAAGGTCGTCATCGTTCGGTCCTCCTCAAGGGTCGATGGATCAGCGAGCCCAGCCCTTGTAGTGAAGGGCTCGGCTCGGCGCTCGGCGTTCATGACCGCGCTGTCCCTCGGCGCGCTCGAGACGAGCCGCGGCCGCACGGACGAGCCAGGCGTTGACCGACAGCCCTTGGCGATCGGCCGCTCGGTCGACACGAGCCTTCAGCTGTTCGGGCATGCGCACGTTGATGCGGGCGATCGCGTCGTCGCCGTCGGTGACCGGGGGCGAGCCGGCTCCCGGCGCCGGGTCATCGTCGCCGTCATCGAACCCCTCGGCGGCTTCCGGCGGCGTCACGACGAAGGTCGGCTCCCGGTCCCGAAGGCGAAGCTCGACCGAACCGGGGGCGAGCTCGACCGTGATCTCCTCGGCCGCCGCCACGAGGGCATCTTGGAGCGCGAGTCGGATCGCGGAGTCGAGGGGCGCGGCGAGCCGATCCGCGAGCTCGCGGGCTTGCTCACCGCCCGACCGAGCAACGGCGTCGAGCTGCGTGTGGATGTCTTCGATGTATCGATCGAGCTCCATGGCAGCATGGTGGCATCATTTCGGCATCATGTCAATGCCATGGGCAGTGCCACGCGTCGGTGGACCCATCCGCTCGATGTCGGCCGGCGAGCGTAGCATCGAGTTCATGGCCTTTGACGAGCACCTCGCCGGCCGGGTCCGGGCGCTGCTCCACGAGGAAGCCGCCCTCACCGAGAAGAAGATGTTCGGCGGTCTCGCGTTCCTGATCGGCGGGAACATGGCCGTCGCCGCCAGCGGTCAGGGCGGGCTTCTGGTGCGCGCCGACCCCGCGAGGTCGGACGCCTTGCTGAGGTCGAAGGGCGTCCGACGCATGGAGATGCGCGGCCGCCAGATGCAGGGCTGGCTCCGGGTGGACGACGAGGCCATCCGCACGAAGCGCCAACTCGAGCGGTGGGTGCGGGTCGGGGTGGACCACGCGCGGACGCTGCCGGCGAAGCTTCAGTGAAGCTCGGTGAGACGCTCCGCGACGGCACGAGCATGCGGGACTTCCGTCTCGGCTTCGCGCAGGAGCTCGTCGACGCACCCTCCGAGCGCTGCCCTGAGCGCCCCCGGTTCCAACGAGCCGATGTGGGAGGACTCCAGGGGCGCGACGATCTCGGCGGATAGGTCGTCGTACCCACGCGCCTGCACCGCGGGCAGCCCCTCGCGGAGGCACGCGAGCGAGAGCGCGTGGTCGCGCACCGCGCCCACGTAGTGCTCCGCCTGCCAGACGCGCCCGCGCTCGATGCAGGCACGCGCGTGGAGCGCGTAGATGACACCCCACCCGAAGATGTCCTCGGCGATCGCCGGCGTCGAGATGAAGAGCTCCCCTGCCGACCGGGGAGTGGACATATCGGCCCTGTCCGCAGCCGTCTCGCCGAACAGGAGCCGGAATCGTGGTCCGGCACGTCGGAAGTCGACCGCCGGTGTCATCGACAGATCGAGCTGCAGCGCGTCCGGGAGCATGAACACGCGATACGTGGTCGGTCCGCGCTCGAGATCGACGAGCGGCACGGCGTCGAGCTCGTCGGACAGCAGGCGCGTCCAGTCCTCGAGCACGTCGGCGACGGAGGAGCCGTCCGCGACACCGAAGGTGAGGTCCAGGTCCGAGTACCGGTCGCCGCCGTCGACGGCGAGGGAGCCCACGACGGCTCCGGCGACGACGCGCACATCTTCCTCGGCCAGGGTCACCACGCGGTCGAAGAGAGCGTCCCGCTGCTCGATGGCGAACATGCGGAGTCGATCGTAGCCGCGCGAACCCAGCGGGACGCCACGATCCCTGACGATCTAGGAAGCGATGGCGACCGCACCCCGAGACGTTTCCAACAGTGGACCCAGCTCGCGCTGGAACGTGCCGGCGATCCTGCGATAGCCGGTTCGGTTCGCGTGTGGATCGCCGGGGAACCGCTCCGAGCAGAACCACGTCCATCGGCAGGCGAGCGCGACGTTGACGGGGATCCGACCGCGATCCGGTACGACGACCGTGTCGTCGAAGTCCTCGATGCGGAACCGCTCGGCGACGCCGGCGACCGCCGCGCCGGCGCCCTCGTAGGCGGTCGCGAGCGCCTCGTTGAAGACCACCCAGGCTCGTTGGTCGGCGTGCGCGAGCGCGCGTCCGCCGGGCACGAGTCCCCACAGGCCGAGGAAGGGGTTGTAGTAGGTCATGCCCACGATCGGCACGCCGGGACCCGCGGCCGATGCCAGCGCCTCGACGATCGCGGTCACTCGGTCGCTGAGGGCCGGAGCCAGATCCCGCGCGCACGATCGACGGATCAGCAAGCTCGGGCGCAAGCACCTGTTCGTGATGTCGTTCGCCCCGATGTCGATCGTGATGAACGCCACCTGTCCCGGATGTTCGTCCAAGAACTTCACGGCGGCGTCCAGTTGCGATCCCGCCGGATACCTGCACGGCGAACGTTTCCCGCTGATCAGCGAACGGCTCGTCTCGCCTGCGCAGCCAACGTTCTTCAGCCGCAGATCGGGGATCAGGTCCCTTCGCACACGGCCCGTCAGCACGTCGACGTACCCGTGGGCCGTCTCGCCCCTGTTCGGCTGGAAGCCCACCGACAAGGAATCACCGAGCGCCACGTAGTAGGTGGGTTCGGCGACTCCCGCGAGCGCGGCCGGCACGTGCACCACCGACATGAGGAGGGCTCCGACCACGACAGCCCATGTGACCTTCCGCATCGCGCGCACCCCTTCGCCTGATGAGGGTGGGCGCGAGCAGCCCACCGAACCGATGAACGACGAGTCTAGGCCATGCGGCCTGTGACACGCCATGGCGTGATGCAACGCCGGGACCCCTTCGTGGCTTATGTCATCGTGCGGACGGTGGAGAAGGCTGGACGCGACGACGACGTCGATGCTTTCGACTTCGAAGAGTTCTACCGGGCCGAGTTCCCCGGGCTCGTGCGGGCGATGTTCCTGCTCGCGGCGGACGTCGACGAGGCGCAGGAGCTCGCGCAGGAGGCGATGGTCAGGGTGTACGAGCGTTGGGATCGCGTGTCGGTGATGGAGTCGCCCGGCGGCTATCTCTTCCGGGTGGCGACGAACCTCAATCGTCGGCGGGTTCGAACGCTCGCTGTGCGTGCGCGCCGTCTGCGTACGTTCGGGGCACGGCTGCACGACGTGGAGATCGACCCCGCCCGCCGGGACCTGACCGAAGCGATCTCGTCGCTCTCGGTCCGGCTACGAGAAGCGTTCACGCTGGTCGACTGGCTGGGCATGAGCTCGGACGAGGCCGCGCGGATCCTGCACATCGCCCCGGCATCGGTGCGCAGTCGCGTGCACCGAGCGCGACGGGAACTCCGCGCGAAGCTGGACCCCGAGGAGCACGACGATGGATGACCTGATCGAGCGACTGCGTCGAGACCTCGACGGCCTCGCGGCGGCTCCGGCGTTCGACGACCTGCGGAAGCGGGTGGCTCGTCGAACCCGACGTCGACGGATGGGGGCCGGCGTGCTCGGCGTGACTGTAGCCCTCGCCGTCATCGCGGGAGCGTGGACACTCGCCGATCGGGAGGGCGAGCGTTCGACGCTTCCGATCGCCCCAGGGATCGTGGCACCGACGGAACAGCTCTTCCTCGCTGGAGACGGCGAGGCGTGGGTGGTCGATCCCGCGGGCGGATGGTCGCGGCACCTCTCGATGCCGGAGCTCCCACCAGGAGACGCGTCCCATCGCGTGGCGCGACGGGACGGAGTGCTGGTCGCATGGGCGTACCGAACGCTCGTGCTGCGACCCGACGCGGGGTTCACCCCCGACGTCCTCGTGCCCGACTCGCTCTTCTTCATCCCCTCCTCGGAACCCGATCGCGTGTGGGTCGGCATCGTCGACGAGTCGCAAGACGACGCCCGGCTGACTGCGGTCCGAGAGGTCTCGATCGACGGGCGTGTGACCGTGCCGGACACACGCCCGCCCGGCGGTGCTTGGCCTGTCGCCGCCGTCGACGGGAACCTCGTGTTCCAGCGGGACGGCGAGCTCCTCGTATGGAACCCCTCGACCGGCGGGGAGGTCGACCGGCTTCCCGGCGAGCTTCCCGTCGCATGGGATGGGCCACTCCTGGCGTGGTGCGACGGGGCATGCCGGTCCCTGAACATGAAGGATCTCGACTCCGGGGAAGTGCTGACCGTCGAGCCCCCGGCCGGTGCCACCGGGTTCGAAGCTCTCCGAGGTGCGTTCTCGCCCGACCGCCGCACCCTGGCCGTCGCCGTCTGCCTGGGCCGAGGGGAGGACGCCGACCGTCAGCTCGCGCTGATCGACGTCCGAAGCGGCCGTATGAGGCTCGTCGACGGAGCGACGGTGCCGACGCCCTACGTCTTCATCGATTGGGCGCCGTCTGGCGACTCGGTGTTCATCACTGGGGGCCAGCACGCCGCCCCGCGCCAGATCGTCGAGTATCGGCTCGGCGAAGCCACCGCCTCCGTCGTGGACGTCTCGGTCGGCGACTTCTACGGCATGGCAGCCTTCCGAGCCGACCCCGAGGGTGCTCGCTCTCCTCGGTGACGATCGGGATCAGGAGCTACACGGTGACGACGATCTTGCCTGCCGGGTGGCCTTCCGCGAGGTAGCGGATCGCGTCGGGAGCCTCGATCAGCACGTACGTCCGGTCGATCACCGGCTTCACCGCTCCGGACTCCATGAGCTGGGTGAGATCGTTCAGGTTCTGTCGATCCTCGAGCTTCGTGGCCAGCCCACGGAGCCGTTGACCCACGAACAGCGATACCACCGGCGCACGAAGCACGCCTCGGAAGAAGCCGCCGGTCCAACGCCCGCCGCCGTCGCCGCCTACGATCACGAGCGTGCCCTTCTCCGTGAGCGCGCGGCGGAGCTGTGACAGCGGGCGGCGTCCGGCGGTGTCGATGATGGCGTCCCAGCGCCTGGAACCGTCCGTGAAGTCCTCGCGCGTGTAGTCGATCACGTCGTCCGCCCCGATCGAGCGGACCAGGTCGGCCTTCCCTGTGCTGCACACGCCGGTGACGTTCGCCCCGAACGCCTTGGCGATCTGGACGGCGAACGAGCCCACGCCTCCGGCCGCGCCGATCACCAGCACGTCCTGACCGGGCTTCACCTGCGCCTCGTCGCGCACGGCTCGAAGCGCGGTCACGCCGGAGACGGGGACGGCGGCGGCCTGCTCGAAGCTGATCCCGGCCGGCTTCAGGACCACCCTGTCCGCCGGGGTGACCGTGAGCTCGGCGAACGAGCCCTGTTCGGCGGTTCCCATCACCTCGTCGCCGGGCCGGAGGTCCTGGACGTTCGCGCCGACCGCCTCGACGGTGCCGGCGACGTCCCACCCACGGACGGCGATCTTCGGTCCGCGGAGCCCGAGCGCGAGACGCGCGATGTACGGCTCGCCCGCCATGATGTGCCACACGTCGGGGCCGCAGCCGGCGGCGCGGACGCGGACGAGTACGTCGTTCTCTCCCGCCGAGGGTTCCTCGATGTCTCGGAACTCCAACACGTCGGCCGAGCCGTACCGATCCTGCACGATCGCCTTCATCGAACCCCTCCGGTGCCGTCGTTGTGGCGCTCGGTCTGTGTACACCGAACTCTGAACGAGGGCAGCGTACGCGACGTGCGTCAGCTCCAGAGATCCGTGCTGAGGTACTTCATGCCCGAGTCCGCGAGCACGACGGCGATCGTCGCGCCTGCCAGCGGGCCCGCGAGCAGGCCCTCGGCCGCGTGCACGACCGCACCGGACGAGAAGCCCGCGAAGATGCCCTCCGTGCGAGCGAGGCGCCGGGCGGTGTCGATGGCGCCGGTGTCGGCGACCTCGATGAAGCCGTCGACCAGGGTGGTATCGAGCAGGGGAAGCGACGACATCGAGTACCCGCCGCCCTGGATGCGATGTCCCGGCTCGATGAGCGGCTCGCCGGCGAGCACCGCCGCCCCCGTCGGTTCGACCGCATAGCAGGCGATCGAAGGATCCTCCGCCTTGAAGAACCGGGCCATGCCGGCGAACGTGCCCCCGGTGCCGAGGAAGTCGCAGAAGGCGCCGACCTCGCCGCCCGATCGTTCCCAGATCTCCGCGGCGGCTTCCTCGTGCGCAGCCGGGTTCCCGCCGAGGTGGAACTGATCGGCGCGGTAGGCGCCCCGCTCGCGCGCGGTGTGTGCTGCCACCTCCTCGACGAGGGCGAGATCGGCGCCGGAGACATGACCGTCCTTCGACCCTTCCTGCTGGTCGACGAGGATGACTTCCGCGCCGAGCGCCCGCATCATCAGCGCACGCTCTTCGGAGTTGCCGGCGCTCATTACCGCCACGAAGGGGTGACCGGTCACCGCGCAGACGATCGCGAGCCCGGTGCCGGTGTTCCCGCTCGTGAGCTCCACGACGGACTGGCCCGGGGCGAGGTCGCCGCTCGCCTCGGCGTCGCGGATCATGCGGAGCGCGATGCGATCCTTCTTCGACCCGCCGGGGTTCAGATACTCGAGCTTCGCGATGATCCGACCGTCGAGGCCGCCGGTGATCCGCGACAGCTCGATGAGCGGCGTGCGTCCGATCGCATCCAGCACCGAGGACCCGACCGGGTCCTCAGCTCGGATCCTCTCGTGTCTCGACATCTGTGCCCCGGCTTCGTCCGGCATCGCGAGCCGCTGCAGCATCGACCATCGAATCGACCCTGTCGACCGCGCATTGGCCGACTTCGCTGGACGCGAGCGCGGCCGCGCTCCTAAGGTCGCCACATGACGGGTGCAGCGATCGTCCTGGTTCCGGGGTTCTGGCTCGGCGCGTGGGCGTGGGACGAGGTCGCCGATCTGTTGCGATCCGACGGCCACGACGTCACCGCGCTGACGCTGCCCGGGCTCGAGTCGGTCGATACCGATCGATCCTCGATCACGTTCGACGACCACGTCGAGGCGGTCTGCGACGCGGTCAGGGCGGCGGGTTCGCCCGTCGTGCTCGCCGTGCACAGCGGCACCGGCGGCGTGGGCTACGCGGCGACGGACCGCATCCCCGAGGCCATCGCGCACATGGTGTACGTCGACACGGGTGCCGCTTCGCGCGCGCTCGATCCAGACTTCGACGGCGTCGAGCAATCCCTTCCGTCGCAGAAGGAGCTCGAGGAAGAGGAGAACCTCGACGGGCTCTCCGAGGAACAGCTCGAGACATTCCGGCTGCGGGCCGTGCCCGAGCCCGGCGCCGCCATGCGCGAGGGTCCCGAGCTCACGAACGACGCGCGGCTCGACGTGCCCAGCACGGTGATCGCCACGGCGTTCGACTCCGACGCGTACCGAGAGGCCGTGAAGGAAGGGTATCCCTTCCTCGCGGGCCTGGCCGACCTGCGGAACCTCACCTACGTCGACCTGCCCACGAGCCACTGGCCGATGTGGTCGCGCCCGAAGGAGCTCGCCGAGATCATCGGCGGGATCGCGAGGAGGAGCACCAGCGCCTAGCTGTTCCGACCATTGTGATGGTGACATCACTATCGGTGTCGGAACGCCCCCGAAGGATCGATCGAGCTCGAATGACATCACTATCGGTGTCACCTCGCGTGATGGAGAGCCCCGAGGGCCTTGCAGATCGCCGGCTTCAGTCGCGATCATCTTGTCCTATGATGCTAGGACAATAGATATCTCGGGAGGTGCCACGTGATCGGCTTCAGGCTCGACGGTCGTTCCAACGTCGTTCCCTACCTGCAACTCGTGGAGCAGGTGCGGCGGGCCCTCCGGACCGGCCTGCTCGAGCCGGGTGACCGCCTCCCCACGGTTCGTGAGGTGGCCGAGACGGTCTCGATCAATCCGAACACGGTGCTGAAGGCATACCGGCAGCTCGAGCACGAGGGCCTCGTCGAGGGGCGTCCGGGACAGGGGACGTTCGTCGTCGGATCGCTCGCCGGACCATCGCTCGCGAGCCACGCGGTTCTCCGCCGGGAGCTGCGAGCCTGGCTGCGGAAGGCGCGCGCCGCCGGTCTCGAGCCCGAGGACATCGAGGCCCTCTTCGGAATCACGCTGAACGCGTTCGAGACGGAGGGCGTCGCGTGACGGCGGCGCTCGAGACCACCGGCCTGTCGAAGCGCTACGGCCGGACCTGGGCGTTGCGCGACTGCACGCTCGCGGTCCCGCACGGGCGCGTGGCCGCCGTCGTCGGACCTAACGGAGCCGGCAAGACGACCTTGATGCGCCTGGCCGTCGGACTGCGGCGACCGACCCGCGGCTCGGTGGCGGTGTTCGGACGCGCGCCTCGCGACCATCCTGCGTCGCTGGCCCGAATCGGGTTCGTCGCTCAGGAGACCCCGCTGTACCGCGATCTGACGGTCGCGGACCATCTCGAGATGGGGCGACGCCTGAACGGGCACGCATGGGACCGGCCGTCTGCCCGGGAGCGGCTGGCCAAGCTCTCGATCCCGCTCGACCGACGTGCGGACGAGCTCTCGGGCGGTCAGCGAGCGCAGGTCGCGCTCACGATCGCCCTCGCGAAGCGCCCGGACCTGCTCGTGCTCGACGAGCCGGTCGCGAGCCTCGATCCACTGGCCAGGCGGACGTTCCTCTCGGAGCTGATGGGTGAAATGGCCGCGCGGGAGCTCACGGTGCTGCTCTCCTCGCACCTGATCGCCGACCTCGAGCACCGCTGCGATTACCTGGTGATCCTGTCGGACTCGCGCGTCCAGGTGCTTGGCGACGTCGACGACCTGCTCGCGACGCACAGTGTGCTGGTGGGAGCGGCCGACGGAACGACACCGGCCCGCGGGATCGTCTCCTCACAGGCGACCGACCGCCAGCGCACCCTGGTGGTGCGCTCCGACGCCGACACACCGACACCGCCGGGGTGGGTCGCCGAGCCGATCTCGCTCGAAGACCTCGTGCTCGCCTACTTGAGCGAACCCGACGCGGGGGTACTCCCCGGGCCCGAGGGACCGTCGTGATCTGGCTGGCGTGGAGACGCCGGCGCGGAGCGGTGATCGCGACCGCCGCCGCCGTGCTCGTCGCGGGGGTTCTCCTGTTCCTGACCGGGCGCTCGATGTGGAACACGTTCCACGACGGCGGCCTAGCGGCATGCATCGAGGGCCTCGGAGGTGCGCGCTGGGTCCCCGTCTCCGGCGGTTGCCAGGACGAGGCGCAGGCGTTCGCGGCGCGCTTCTTCCCGATGCGACTGTTGGGCCTCGCGCTGTTCACGTTCGTGCCGATGGTCGTCGGCATGTTCTGGGGCGCGCCCGCGATCGCGCGCGAGCTCGAGGACGACACGGTCTCGTTGGTCTGGACCCAGGGGGTCTCCCGACGTCGCTGGGCGTGGACGCAGCTCGCGTTCGCGACGGTCGTGACCGCGGCGGCGATGGGCGTGTTCACCTGGATCGCCACGTGGTGGTACGGACCGCTCAACGCGGCCACGGGCGATCGGTTCCAGTGGCTGATCTACGACCAGCAGGGGCTGGTCCCGGTCGGCTACGCGGTGTTCGCCACGCTGCTCGCAGCGTTCCTCGGAGCCACCACCGGTCGCACCGTGAGGGCGATGGCGATCACAGCCGTGGGGTTCATCGCCGTCCGGTTCGGGGTGGCGGTCTTCTGGCGACCCCGGTTCATGTCCGGGCTCGATCGAGCGTACCCCGTCGTGACGACGCGGGTCCCGAACCGACTGCTCGGAGACTGGCTCTACGGGGGCGGCGGGCCCGGCGTCGGGGTCGTGATGAAGGCCAACGGCGAACGCGCCGCCGGAGGCCAGCGGGTCTGCCCACCGACCGACCCCGCGTGCTTCGCCGACATCGGCAGACATGCGTTCAACCTCGAGCTGTTCCATCCCGCGAGCCGGTTCTGGACGTTCCAGTCGATCGAGACGGCGATCTTCCTCGCCTTCGCGCTCGTTCTGGCGGCGGCAACGGTCTGGTGGGTGAGGAAGCGCCTGACCTGACGGTGTCGGTCCGATCTCGCTCGGGCCGCTTGGGTCCTAGGACCATCGGTCCTCGACCATAGGCGCCCGCCGGTTCCGCCGTTCTGTCTGTCCAGGTACCATCCGCTCGCTGTGAGTTCGCGCTCCCGAGCGGTGCAGAGCCAGACGATGTCGGATCGACGAGACCCCGTGCGACACGCAGCCGCGCTCTTCGTCGCGGTGAGCGCGATCGCCGTCGCGGTCGTGGGCGTCGGCGGGTTGATCGCGTTGCGAGCCGTGAGCACCGGCGAAGCGCGACAACGCGCGCAGGACACCGCGAGCGTGGCCGCCCGCGCGGTGCAGGAACGACTGACGAACGGCATCGTGCGGGGACGGTCGACGAGCCTCGTGCGCATCGACGCGCTCGTGAGCGCGGGCGTGCTCCGTGGTCCGATCGAGCACGTTACGCTGCGGCTCGCCGACGGCGAGATCGTGTTCTCGAGCCGCACCGACGACATCGGGTCGAGCGATCCGCTCGACGAGGGCGAGGCCGCGGGCTTGGCGCAGGACGAGCCCGGCGTCGTCGCGTCCGACGACGACTCCCTCGTCGTGTCGGTGCCGATCGCGACGCCCGACGGCACGCCACTGCTCTTCCAGGCAAACGTGGGATCGGGTGCGGTGGCGACCGGATCCCGACGGCTCTTGACGGCGGTGCTGCCGGTGCTGGCGGTGACCCTGCTCGCGCTCGCGCTCCTGCTCGTGCCGCTCGCACTCCGGCTCGCCCGACGGGTGCGCGATTCCCAACAGGAGCGGGCGCGCCTGCTGCAGCATGCGGTCGACGCGTCCGCGACCGAACGCCGGCGGATCGCAGGCGAACTCCACGACGGCCTCGGGCAACAGCTGGTGGGGTTGTCGATGACCCTGTCGGCCGAGGCCGACGCGATCGAGGCCACCGATCCTGCGGCGGCGGCGCGTCTGCGCGAAACGGGCGACCGTACCCGCGAGCAGCTCCGGGCATTGCGGTCGGCACTGCTCGGCATCTACCCGCCGAGCCTGGAGCGCACCGGGCTCGGCCCTGCTCTTGAGGACCTCTCCGCGAACCTGCGAGCCGACGATGTCGACGTGGAGGTCGACGTGCCGGCCGAACTGGAGATCGCGCCCGCGACCGAAGCACTGCTGTTCCGGGCCGCCCGTGAGGCGGTGCGCAACGTGACGACGCACGCACGAGCTCGACGGGTTCGCATCGCCGTCGCCGCCGATGACGGCCTCGCCTCGCTGTCGGTGTGCGACGACGGCGTCGGGTTCGACCCCGCGCTCCGGGACGGCCTCGCTGCCGAGGGGCACCTAGGACTCGCTATGCTCGAGGACCTCGCCCGCGACGGTGGGGGATCGCTTCACATCGATACCCGGCCCGGCGCCGGTACGACGCTGCACCTCGAAGCGCCGCTCGCCGTGGGGGCCGGGCGATGATCCGCGTCGTGGTGGCCGACGACCACCAGGTCGTGCGCGCGGGCGTCGCACACCTGCTGTCCGGGTCGGACGACATGGAGGTGGTTGCCTCGGCGGCCGACGGGGTTGCCGCCGTCGAGGCGTGCGAGCGAACCGCTCCCGACGTAGCCCTGCTCGATCTCGAGATGCCGAACCTCGACGGCGTCGAGGCGACGCGCCGTATCAAGGAAGCCACGCCCGAGACGGCGGTCGTCGTGTTCACGTACTTCTCCGACCGCGACCGCATCGTGCAGGCGCTCGACGCGGGTGCGACCGGGTACCTGTTGAAAGACGCCGATCCTGCCGAGCTCGAAGCCGGCATCCGTGCGGCCGTCGCAGGAGGGGCGCCGCTCCATCCCACGGCGGCGGCCACCGTGCTGCAGGAGCGGTCGGAGCGCACCGAGGCAGGTCTCAGCGCCCGTGAACGTGAGGTGCTCGTGCTCGTGGGCGAGGGACTGGTGAACAAGCAGATCGCGAAGCGGCTCGGCATCAGCGAGAAGACCGTCAAGACGCACCTGACGAGGGTCTTCCAGCGGATCGGCGTCGTGGATAGGACCCAGGCGGCGCTCTGGGCCGAGCGCCACGGCTTACTCGGACGACCAAGCTCGGCGGAGTTGTAGGACGGTGGTCGCATTGCCGGCCCGTCGTACTTCGCGCGACGATCGAGCCGTGCGTGGATCCCGACACCGCGCCGTCGCCGCCGCGATCGTCGCGGTCTGCCTGGTCACGCCGCCGGCGGCGGCGTACGCGGTCGAGCGCCCTTCGGGTCGGCCGACCGTCGCGCGAGGCACCTGCAGCGAGTCGAGCCGGTGGCGCCTCGGCGTCATCCGCGTCGAGGGTGCGCTCCGCATCGCCCTGACCCTGCGCACCCGGCGGCCCGGCCGACGCTGGAACGTCTTCATCGAACACGACAGGTCGGGCATCTTCGCCGGTGCCCGTCGGACCGACTTCCGGGGTCGCGTCAGGGTCCGACGTGCCGTGCCCAACCACATCGGGGCCGATCGCTTCCGGTTCGGGGCGAACAACACCATCACCGGCGAGACCTGCCGGGGCCGCCTGCGCGTCTGATCGAGGTCGCACGACCAACGGCCGATTGCCGCTTCGACCGACCCGCCGGAACCATGGTGGCGGCTCGCTCGGAACCGGGCCGAGGACAGACACACGAAGGCGCTGCATCGCTCGGGCGGCGGGCCGATTCCCCCCGGGCCCCCACGGCTCGCCCCCCGCGGGCCGTGGGGGCCTTCCCTCGAACACACGCCGTCGAGCGACGGGCGTATCGTCCCTCCATGGACGACCACCGCTACATCGAGGAGAACGCTCGAGAGCGTGAACGCATGCGCTCGATCGTCGAGAGCTCGACCGAGGAAGACCTCACCGCGCCGGTCAACGAGTATTGGTCGGTCGCCGGCGTGCTGGGCCACATCGCGTTCTGGGACGCTCGGATCCTGGCGCTCGCCGGCAAGCTCGAGCACGGCGTGCCGTTCGCTGCCTCGGACACAGAACCGGAGGACGTGGACTGGATCAACGACGCCTCGCGCCCGCTGATCCACGCGATCCCGCCGCTCGAGGCCGGTCGGCTGGCGTTGCAGATCGCCGAGGATACCGATGCACGCGTCGCGACCCTTCCGCCCGATCGCCTCTGGCCGCGCGACCCGAACAGCCCCCTCTATGCCCTGAGGGCCTCACATCGCGGAGAGCACCTCGACGACATCGAGGCGGCACTCCGAGGCCGCTGAGCCAGGATCTGCGCGTCGAGTCTCTCGGACAGCAGGTTTCCCCGGTCGGACGAGGGGGCATGGTCCGTCGTGCGACCGAGGGAGGAACGGTATGGATACGTGGGTATGGATCGTGCTGGTGCTGCTCGCGGTGATCGTGGTGGCGCTCGTCGCGTGGGCGATCACCAGCAAGCGCCGGACCGAGTCGCTCCACGAGCGGTTCGGACCCGAGTACGACCGCGCGGTGAACGAGGGCGGCAACCGTCGGACCGGAGAGGCGGACCTGCGCGACCGGGTGAAGCGCCGCGAGGATCTCGACATCCGACCGCTCGCGCCTGCCGCCGCCGAGCGGTACACGAGCGAGTGGCGCGATGTGCAGGCACGGTTCGTGGACTCGCCCGAGGGCGCCTTGGGCCAGGCGGACATGTTGATCACGAGCGTGATGCGCGAGCGGGGCTATCCGATGGACGACTTCGACCAGCGGGCCGCCGACATCTCGGTCGACCACCCGGACGTCGTCCAGGACTATCGGGCTGCGCACGGCATCTCGCTCGCGAACGACCACGGGGCCGCGTCGACCGAAGACCAGCGCCAGGGCATGGTGCACTACCGATCGCTCTTCGAGCGGATGCTCGAGGTCGACGACACGGCCCGGGAAGGCGAGGTTCGACGATAACGCCGTCCCGAGCGAGCGGTCACACGCCCTGAGACGACCCCGATCCGAGCCGGTAGGTCGCGGCGACG